>JABGTE010000235.1 GCA_018647445.1 Gammaproteobacteria bacterium | reverse complement strand
TTTGGATCTCGCCATAAGGCTCTCATCGCATCAATGCTTTCATCGGTTCGGGGCCCGCGGCTGTCGAAATCGACGCCGAGAGCCTGAAATTCTTGGTGCAGGTAACCCGCGCCGACGCCGAACAGCAACCGGCCCTCGGGAATGAGATCAAGGGTGCCGATTTCTTTGGCGAGTACCACGGGGTTTCTTTGGGCAACGAGCGTAATGCCGGTGCCTAGTTTTATGGTTGAGGTTAGGGCAGCAAGATACGCTAGAAAAGCTGGTGGATGCGCCATGGGTGTATCTGGATCAGCGGGAGAAGGCGCTTGCCGCGGGTCCGGCAATACTACATGCTCGCCGGTCCAAAGCGATTCAAAGCCTAAGGCTTCGGCATGTTGCGCGATGATTGCAGCTTGTCTGGGCTGGGCAAGATGATTCATGTTGATACCAAATAAGCCAATCTTCATAGACGGTTCCTTTTATATCGATTCGCTATCTGCAGTTCCGTTTTCGCGTGGCGCGAGCAAGGCGCGAGCGTAGGCAAAATATTATTGAGGCGCAGGTTCAGCCCGAGCCATTATGGTAACTCTTTTCTGTTGGCCGAAGCACTACTAGATCTGCGGCGGTTTGGTGATCCTAATGCGGGTATTGAGTTTCGATTGTTTTGTGCAGTAGGGGCAATCAGCAGCCGGGGCAACCCTATGAGTCCGGTGCTTGCCAAGATTGCGCGTCGGGCCGAGATTATTCGAGACAACTCCGGCGTGCGATATGTCAATGCGAAGACGGATGTTGATACGGTCTTTGTGTTGCTCGGCGCGCAGGCTGAGGAGGATCTACTGCGGATCGAGGAAAACGAATTTAGAGCAATAGGGCCGCTTGGCTGAAGTGAAGGGGGAAGTAATGCTCCTAAGCGGTATCAGGGTGCGTCTGGATCCGGCGCAAGCAGCTTATGCGGGCACGCCAAAATAACTGCAGGCGTTGGGTACGAGCTTTGCCGATGGGTTGAATTGATATCTTGTAACGCCTCCAGACGTCGCGGCGATTCTACCGCCCCGGTTTGAACCCTGGCCGCCATTGGTCTTCAGAGAAGGCTGGATTGGCGAGGATATCGAGCAGGGTTACGGGCCTACGGACTTGCTGTGATTTACCGAAGATTGATGGGGCGCTTTGACCTTTTATGGCGCCAATCGTTTTGACGGTACCGAAAGGCGCTACCGTGCTTCGGGTAACAATTTTCTAGCGGTGATTGCGCTTAACGAAACGGTGCGAGTGCCGCCACCTCTTTGATCGGGCGAGGTAACCCACCGAAAATCGATTCAAGGAAGTCGCTTATTACCGCGAGTGTGCGCCTGCTGGACGCAGCTGAAACATCAGACCGGCGCTGAAAGGGACGCTCAATAAGAACGGCGTAACGCAAACTAAAAAGGCCTTCAGTCAGACTGAAGGCCTTTTTTGGATCATGGCAGAATAGTTGCCTTAATGGGCTCAGACTATTTAGGCGTAACCGTCACCATCATTTTGGTATAACCCTTAACAAACGATGAATAGGTTCGTTCAGGTTCTGCCAAAACTTGGATGTCATCAAATCGCTCGAGGATTTCTTCCCACAGTATGCGCAGTTGCATCTCCGCTAAACGATTTCCCATACAGCGATGAATACCAAAGCCAAAACTAAGATGCCCTCGGGCATTCGGTCGATCGATCACGAGATCGTTGGGGCGTTCAAATGCGGTTTCATCCCGGTTGCCCGAGACATACCACATGAGCAGTTGATCACCGGCTTTGATGGCTTTGCCACCCAATTCGATATCGTGATTGGCTGTTCGACGCATATAGGCAAGTGGCGTCTGCCAGCGGATGATCTCAGCCACCATGTTCGGAATCAGGGCTGGGTTGCTTTTAAGCTTTGCAAACTCCGAGGAAAATTGGTTGAGCGCGTAAACGCCCCCGGTCATGGAATTACGGGTAGTGTCGTTCCCGCCAACAATGAGCAAGATCAAATTGCCGAGGAACTCGAGCGGCTGCATATCGTGGGTTTCTTCTCCGTGCGCCAGCATCGAAACCAGGTCACTACCAGGGTTCACTTTGCGTTCTTCCCAAAGTTGGGTGAAGTATTGCAAGCATTCAATGAGTTCAGCACGACGCTGCTCTTCTGAATCAACGATCCCCGCGCCAGGTACAGCGGTTGCAACATCCGACCAGCGGGTAAGCTTTCGTCTATCCTCGAACGGGAAGTCAAAAAGGGTTGCCAGCATTTGTGTGGTGAGTTCAATAGAAACCAGCTCGACCCAATCAAAAGGTTCATTAACAGGAATACTGTCTAAAACCGATTGTGTGCGCTGCCGAATGAGTCCTTCTAGATTGGCTAAATTACTCGGCGCAACAACCGGGGAAACCGTTTTACGCTGCACGTCGTGGGTCGGCGGGTCCATCGCAATGAACATGCTGACATTGAGAGCGCCTTCAGGCAGTTCGGCATCGATTGGGAATCCAAGCGTAATGCCGTGAGCCGATGAAAAGTTGTGATGATCGGAATCCACTTGCTTGATTTCGTCATAACCCGTGAGGGACCAGTAGCGTCCTGCCAGTTCCGTTTGATTGAAATGAACGGGGTCTTCGGCTCGTAATCGTTTGAAATAATCCCATTGCTTGTCTTCACTGAATAGACGAGCACTGACCGGGTTTAAGTCGGCTAATGGCATATCATAAGGATTAGGGATGTCGCCAGAGATCACATTTTCGCCATCGCCGGGCCGCTTAAAGTCTGGGACAGGCTGAACTTCGTTTTCTGAATTGGCTATTGCTTCGCTCATCGGGTGCGCCTCGGTTTATGGATCAAAAGTCAGGCCAAGAGTTTAGCGCAATTGGCCTTGATCAATAAAGAGGTTGCTGACGGGGCTAGGAGGCGGCCGGCTTTGGTGCTCGGCGCTTGATGGTCTTCTTTGGGGCTCGCGCCTCAGTCGGTTTTGCCGCTGAGCGTTCCCTTCGCGGCGCGGGTCTCGCATTATCTTTCTGCCAAGCAGGCTTTGGCTTGCCTCGGGCCGCGGTCTTTACCGCCCGGGGTGACTTTTTGCTGCGTTCTCTTTGAGCATTTGCTTGCTCAGCATCCAAGCGATGAATACTGAGGCGCCGGCCTCGTATCCAAACGTTTTTAAGAGTCACGAACACCGTTCTGGGCAGGGCGTTTGGCAGCTCTAGCAAAGTGTGATCCGCAAAGATCTGTATTTGCCCTATCTCTTTGCCATTTAAACCACCTTCATTGGCGATCGCGCCGACGATTTCTCCGGGTTCAACCGATTGATCATGGCCCACTTCAATTCGAAAAATGGCTTTTCCCTTCGACGGGGAAAAGCTGGGCTGTGATTTTGGTGGCGCTGGTGGTGCGTCTGCTGCGGTGGATTGCGGCCTAGATCTTTCTTTAGGTTGAGGCCGTGACGACTCGGCGGCGGATGCTTTTCGACTGCCGGTACTGCGCTCGGGAAGCAGTTGGCTGGCCATCACTGCCGCGATGGTTAGATGGTCGGTTTCCAGTTCGTTCGCGATGCGGTCGATGACCTCGATGAGATCTTCGCGGGGCCCGGCTTCAACGGCCGTCTTTAAAGTAGCCGCGAAATCGGTCAACTGCTTTTCACGAATCATCGCAGCGGTTGGTAGGTGGTATTGCGTCAATTTGTTTTGAGTCTCGCGTTCTAGACCGCGAATCAGTCGTTCTTCTCGTTTGTTAAGAAAAATGATGGCTTCACCGCTGCGGCCAGCGCGGCCTGTTCGACCGATCCGGTGCACGTAGGTTTCAGCATCATGCGGCGCGTCAAAATTGATCACGTGACTGATGCGTTCAACATCTAAACCGCGCGCAGCAACATCGGTTGCCACGACAATATCGAGCTGGCCTTTGGATAGGCGTTTAATGATTTGCTCACGTTGACTTTGCGCTAAATCACCATGAATGGCAGCGACTCTGTGGCCGTTTTTATGCACAAGTTCAGCGAGACTTTCCGTTTGCACCTTAGTGCGAACAAAAATCAAGACGGCGTCAAACGCCTCAAAGTTGAGTAGCTTTTGCAAGGCCTCTGGCTTCTCTTTTGCTGCCATAATGCTGTAGCGTTGGTTGATCATCGCTTTCGCGCCGCTCAACGCTTTGATCGAGACCGTCTCAGGGGACTTCATGAAACGCGTTGCGATGCGTTTGATTTCCCGCGGCATCGTGGCGGAGAACAAGGCCATCTGGCGAGTATCTGGCGTTTGTTCAAGGATCCATTCAACGTCTTCCAGAAAACCCATTTTGAGCATTTCATCGGCTTCATCCAGCACCAACGCTTCTAAAGCATCAAGTTTGAGGGTCCCACGGCGGATATGGTCCATGACGCGGCCAGGCGTGCCGACAACCACATGCTGGCCAGCTCGTAACTGTTGAAGTTGGGGCCCGTAATCCTGACCGCCGTAAATAGATAGGGTTTTCAGCCCTTTTAAGTCAGCACCATACTGCTTCATCGCGGCGGTAACTTGAATTGCCAGTTCACGGGTTGGCGCGAGGACTAATACTTGGGTGGTATTTTTAGTCGGGTCGACGCGTGCGAGTAACGGTAGGCTAAAGGCCGCCGTTTTTCCCGTGCCGGTTGGCGCATGTCCGAGCAGGTCCCTACCAGTCAATAAGTGTGGAATACTCGCCGCTTGGACCGGGGTTGGGTGCTCATAGCCCAACGCGGTCAGGGTGGATAAGATATTGGTTGGTAGTTCGAGGTTCTCGAACGTTGTTGGCACGTCAGTATTCAGCAAAGGATGGTATCCTGTCGGAGTTTGGCGCGAAGGCCGGGAGAGGCGCGAAGTATAAATGTTTGAACGATCTTTACAATCATTAGTTTAAGGCATCAGGCAAGTTTGGGGCGACCCGATTAAGAGATTCGTTTCGGGAATCCCTTGCTATGACGCGGGTTGGCCGGCTGTCGAGCAAGAGATTGATGGCTGGGTAGGCTCAGCCGCAAGGTGCCTTATTGCAGCAAGGGGGTAACAAAATGACGCGGCGTGTATCGCAAGGGGTGATTTAATGAGAGGTTTTGACGGATGCTAACGGCGGATTCTATCAATCAGTATGCCTTGCCGGCTTTTGTGTTGGCACTTTCGGTTGAAGCGTTAGTGTCCTTTTTTTACCAAAAAGCATGGTATCAACCCCGTGACACGGCGTTGTCCTTGGGACTTTTGGTACTCTCTACGCTGATTGATGTGCTGCCAAAAGCGCTTGCTGTTGTTGTTTTTTTTCAACTCTACGAGCTGTCGCCGCTTAAAACGATTGTTGGCACCGAGTGGTGGGCCTGGTGCTTGCTTTTTGTTCTTGATGATTTGATCTATTACTGGTTTCATCGGGCCAATCACGAAGTGCGCTTATTCTGGGCAGGTCATGAAGCCCATCATTCTGCACAGCTCAT
>JABGTE010000015.1 GCA_018647445.1 Gammaproteobacteria bacterium | reverse complement strand
AGTGTCCTCGTTCAGGTTTTCGCCCGTCACGGTTAACGTGCCGAGCATCATGCTCGGCGCGGTGTCTGACTCTGCCCGCAAGATTTGGCAAGACAGTAAGAGCGCCCAAAGCAGGGCGAGCAGGGCCGGGCGCCGGTGATGGCTTAAGATTCGCGTGAGCCCAGGTCGTGGCTCGAGGCAGTGCGGCGCGCATAATTGGTCGCAATGATCTCGATTACTGAATTGCTGGGCTGCTTGCGAGGTTTTCAATCGAATAAAGTTCCTAAATTGCATAATCGCTCGAACGATTGTTTAAGGCGCCCACGTCGAGCTGGGCACTGTGATGACGCGATCTGGTATCCAAAGGTGCGGTGTGTCAGGCCGAGGGTGTTTAAGGTTTTTGCGTTTTTGAGTCCGTCTATTAATTTGATGCGAGTTGGCTTTGCCCGGTCTTTAAATGCCATGCAATGAATTCCATTCGATCCTTGCCCCAATAGATCTCATCCTCGATCACAATGGTTGGCGCCCCAAAAACGCCTCGGTCCAGCCCTGATTGGGTTTCGTTGACGACGGTTTGGCCCGTTTCATCTGCCGTTAACGCCGCCCGAAATGGGGTTTCCGGAATTAAAAGCTGTTGGGCGAGCGCCACCAGACCATCATCCTCTGCAATGCTGTCATTATTTTGCTCCCAGTATTGGGTCATGACAGCATCGATAAAGGCGGCTTCTTGATTCCAGGCCCGCATGGCGACGGCGGCTCGTAGAATCCGGCTGGTTTTGATTGGGAACCGGTCCGGAATCCTAAAGGGCCGCTCATAGTGCGCGGCCCAGCGCATCAGGTCTCGTTTTCGATTCCGCATTTTGGCAATCGGTTCATCGGTTAAGGCATAACGGTTCTGCCGAAAAACGTACCCTAAATTAAAGCAGTGTGGTCGGATTCGGGCGCCATAATTTCTGGCAATGGGTTTAAGTAGGTGCCAAGCGAAGTAAGTGTTGGTACTGCCAGGATCCCAATGAAATTCAATGTCCATGTAGCGCTCTGAATCGATCTTGGCGTCAAGCATAACCGCTTTTTAGGGTAAATCGCGATCTCCCTTTTTTATGGGAATCAACAACCATTGCGCGTGGATTGTTTCGGGCGCGAGACCGTTAGCAGAATTGATTGATGTCAGTCTGCTGGCGTAAACAACGGCTGCGAAGGGCTGGTTGATGAAATAAGGCGATTGACGCGGTCCCAGAATGAAATCAGGGTTTGGCAGGATGCTGTAAAATTAACGGTTCAAGTGATCTCGATTGCCTAGCATAAAGGTAGGCTCAAAGGTCGTTCCGGGGATCTAACGTCTCTGAATTGGATTTAGGCGTGATGTGCCCCATCGTCAAGATAGAAGACGTTGCCATCGGGATCCTGAAACAAGGCTAAGTCGCCGCCCCAAGGCTGGCGGGTCGGAACCATATCGAAGTGAACGCCCTCTGCCGAAAGGGTTTGGTATGCGGCGTTGAGGTCGTCAACGATCATCCCAACACCCGTATGACCGCCAACGAACTGACCCGACAGATCCTCTGCCAGCGCCATGGGCACTGTGGCCCCTTTAAGTGGGGCGTAACCGAATTCTGGCTCGAAGGCGCCGAGTTCGAAACCAAGTACCTCGGTGTAAAACTGGACCGATCGCGCAAGGTTTGAGACAAAGATGTTGATATAGCCGATTTTCATTGCAGGTTCCTCGCGTGAGAAATAAGAGCGCGTCTATTGCTA
The DNA here is from genome assembly GCA_018647445.1 of Gammaproteobacteria bacterium. Taxonomy (GTDB): domain Bacteria; phylum Pseudomonadota; class Gammaproteobacteria; order Pseudomonadales; family Azotimanducaceae; genus UBA9926. The sequence goes on along the minus strand of JABGTE010000015.1, from coordinate 22,566 downwards.
GACGCTTAAGACTATCAACCCGCAATCAGAAAATTGCAAACCGCTCAAGTGGTTTACTGATGGACCGACTTTCGTTGAAAATGCGGTCCTCGAATTGGGTGCTGGCGGCCACTATCAGTTGTTCTATGACCCACAGGGATGTTTGTTTAAAGGGGTTGGCTAAGACCTGCTGTAACGCCATTGACGCCGTTTAGGGGTTAGATCGCTGACAACATCACCTGTAATTTCGCAGCCTTAGATGCTCTTAAAAAGAGTTGTCGCTTTGAAAGTGGGCTAGGCTCGTGACCTTAAGATCTGGTAAAAAGGGGGTTTGGCTGGGGGGTAAGCAATGGATTGGCGTGCGTTAAACCCAAGAGTTATTGCAGAATTTCGCCAGAATGCTGGCAAAGTGGCAGGATTTGAAGGGCTACCGTTGATCCTATTGCAAACCAAGGGTGCACGGTCGGGTAATCGCTTTGATGTGCCTTTAATTCCGGTGCTTGAAGACAGTCGTATTTTTTTATTTGGGACGAATGCTGGATCACCTAAACAACCGAACTGGGCGCTCAACCTGCTTGCACATCCCCGTGTCGTTGTCGAATACGATGCTCGGATCTTCGACGCGATGATCGAACCGCTCTCGCGAGTTGAGGCCGATGCGCGCCTTGCGCTGCGGGCACAAGACAGCGAGCAACTGCAGCAATACCTGGCGAGTGCCGCGCCCCGGAGCGTGCCCGTTTTTGAGGTCCGCGAAATCGACCTGTAATCGACTTGTAGATGAATGACTAACCTCATCAATAGTGCAGCAATCATGAATTGCCCAACCGGCCACGGTAGGGTCTCCTCAAAACAGCCAGCCGTTTAAAGGTGGGAGCGTTTTAAAACGATATTTGAATATTGCCAGGCTGTATCGAAAGCTGTCTTTACGATTTTCGCCTGCTCAGTCTTGCCCTGTGCCAGGAGCGCCTGGTGTAATCCTAGGAGCGACCAACCATTATTGTGATTCCATTGTAGGTCCCGGCGATAAACCGCCTCGGCATCTGCTGGGCGTGCAGCTTTGAGCAGCGCGGCGCCGAGATAATGGCGAAGGGGTTGGGGCCAATCGGGTGGCTCGGTGTAGTTGTTCAAATCTTCCAGCGCAACACCCGCCTCAAAGGCTTTGATGGCGCCGTCAAGATCACCGGTCGCCTCGAGTAGTTCGCCGCGAAGACTCAGAGCCGCCAACTCCAATATCCGCGCATTTGGGGTTGCCCCAGCCTGGCTGGTGTCCTTGCGGCTGAGTTCGACGAGGGCCTCAAGCTGCGTGAGGTGATCACTTGCTTGGGTAAAACCATTCTGAGCGATGCGCGCGCTGCCCTGGGTGTAGGCCCACATGCCGGTTAAATAGGGCGAGGCATCCGATGGGCGCTTGGTCTCCAGTACTCGGGACCACTGACCAAAAATCTTATGCACTAACCAGGGCGCCGCGATTTGTTTTTGACTCCGAGGATTGCGCGCGGCGCCCTTGGGCAGACGTGCGAGCGTTTGATTGGCGGCCTCAATGGCTGTTTGATAGTTACCTTGAACTGTCGCTGCATAGCGTATGAAGTCGATGGCATGGGGGGCGTGAATACGATGAGACAGCGGGTAGGTGCCAAGATTGGGGAGGGGATGATCGCCCCAGAGGCCTTTCAAGGTTTCATCCACTGCGAGGGCGCGCTGATTGTTGGTGATTGCGCGCTGAAAGTCGCCGGTTCGAACAAATATATGGGCGGGCATATGCACGACATGCCCAGCAATGGGCATCGTCGCCTCCAGAGCATTGGCTGAAACGAGCGCTCGCTCGGGTTCGTTTGAGGCTTCGATGAGGTGTATGTGGAGGTGAAATACCCCAGGGTGTTGTCTGCCGGTTGCGATGACGCGCTCTAGCGCCGCCGCAACCTCTGCTGTTTCGGACCTTGGGTTGCCCGCGGAGTCCCAGTAGTTCCAGCGTCCGATCGACATGTAGGCGCCCGCATACAGTGCCGCAATATCGGGATCAGTTGGATACTGCTGGTTTAAGGCTCGCATGGCTTCTAAGTAGGCGGTATCACGATCTTGTGCGCTTGAAAATTGCGCTTGGTCGTACAGCTTCTGTAGCGCTGTGATGAGTTGGGCTTCCTTCGGTGTCGCGCGGGCTATGCGGGCAACCGCGGCCGCAATGGCTTTCGCGCCTTCGCCCTTCGGATCATCTGGCATCCGCGCATAACGACTGTTCGGGTTCGGTCCCATGGCATGTGCGAGTCCCCAGTAGGGCATCGGATGGGTGGGGTCTAGTTGGCTGGCAGTCTGGTACGAGGCGATCGCTTCTGGAAAATAAAATCCCCAGGCAAATCGTAAACCTTGGTCAAAATACGCTTGGGTTGCGGCATTATTGGTCGAAATTGGGCGGCTATAAGTGCCACTGTTATCGATCAGCGGCAGCTGTTTGAAAGCATTTTCATCGGCTTTTATCCCCGCCGATCCAAAGACCAGCACCGCAAGCACCCAACAAACGCTCAGAAAATCGGTGTGGTAATAACGGGTGCTTGGTCTTTGATCCATTGTTCGCATGGCGCATTCCTCGAGTATTGGGCCCGGAAGGGACTTGTCTGGCACTTTCGTAAAGGGCGCGACGCCGACGCGCGTCGAGGCCGTTGCTGAGTGGAGCATCTAACGTCTTGTTAGGTCAACTGGTGGGTGCCGCAATCGCCAAGCCAAATCTGATATTTCAACGTCTCCGCGAAACGGGGGCGTTGCCGTTAAAACCTGCTAGCCCACCGGTGTGTCTCTGCTGCAGTGGGGCGAATCCATGATGTGAACTGGCAGGCCAATAAACTTTGGTGTCTGCTGACTTAGTCAGTTCTGGAATTGTCCGTTGCAGCATGAGTAAAGCGTAGTGCGCGTTAATATTTTTTCTAGTACTTAAGTCCGATGTTGTTCTGGCTTCTAAGACTTAAACTTAACTTTCAAAGCAATAGTGGGTCGGGCCTAGGTTAGCCTTTTTCATCGAGTAAGGCAGGGTAATCGGTTCGTCATAAAGAAATTTGGTTAAGAAGGTCGGTCTATGAAATGGTTGCTTATAATAGCGAGTGTCCTGCTGTCGACGAATGCTTATGGGGTTGCGTTCTGCGCTCTTCGGGATCCCGTTGCGCAAATTAAAACGTTGTATCCGAACTACGTCGCTTACGAATCCGAAGTTAGAAATATTAAAGCGTCCCAAGCGAATGAGCGACTTTCTAAAACGGGTCTCCCCGTGTTTTTGCATGCCAAGGAGATCGGTAAGCACACGTTGTTTTACATCCGCGATGCACAAGACCTGTTAGGTCTTGTGCACGTGCGCAGTGAACCCGGTGATTGGGGTTTAGTTGAAATTGCCTGGGCCTTGAATCCCGAAGGTGAAATCGTCGATTACACCTTTCAACGTTGCCGCGGTGGCTTTTGCGCGGAAGCAGAAGAGCCCGAGTTTCGAGAATACTTCAAAGGGCTGTCGACAGCAGGGTTATCTCAGTTTTTTAACGAGACTGGAGAGATCGTGCCGCCCAAGGCTGTCTTGAATCAGAACCTGTATCAAACCATGGTGCTATCGGCTGTGAAAACACTGGTTTTGACGGATGCTTTTTGGCAACGAAATGATTAAGCGTTGCCTGTGGTGCAATTTTTAATGTCGCGCACCTGTGCTTTTAATCGAGTGTCTTTAAGTAAGCTAAGCGTCTTACCGCTATGAGTATTCTGAAGCGGTTGTCTGTTCTGACACATATCTTGGTTTTTACGGCTTCTTTAATGTTGCCTGCAGCAGGCATTATCTATTACTTCGTTTTGGAATTGGCCTTGATTGAGTCTCAGTCAGGCAGTCTGGCCCAAGCTAATAATTTGGTGCGAGATGTCGACGAACTCGAGGTGTTTATTCAGCAATCGATGACGACCTCGGACCTGATCTACACCACTGGTGAGGTTTACTTGGTCGCAGGTGCGCTCAGACAAAATGCGCTCGTTACCCAGCGGCTTGAGGGGCTAAAACTGGATAACGTCGGAGTGATAATGGCGCGTTCGGCAATGTCTCGTATACGGGATGATCTTGAATCTTTACCAAGTTTGGATGAAATCGCTCTGAGCCGGCACATCAACGAGTACCTAGCAACCTATGATGCCGAGCTCGAGATTCTAATTGGTGCGATGGCCTCATTACGCGCCCAAAGCGACGTTCAACAGTTAAAAGCGCGCGAGGGGTTTGATCGTTCGCGATTAAGGTTGGCTCGTGAACAGTGGCTGTCTGGCTTCATTTATTTAGGTTACTTGCTCATTATCCTGCGGGTGCATTTGAACCAGTTCGTGCGACCGATCAGGAACCTGAGTCAAAATGCTCGGGCAGCCATTTTAGATCAGGGGAGCCTTGAAGTTTCCTATGAAGGCCCCACAGAGTACCAAGCGCTTTCTTCCTCCTTAGAAGCCTTTGATCGACGACTTGATTTTAGAATGCAGATTCAGCGTTTAGTCAGCAGTCTTTCATTACAGCTGATGAAGAATGTTGATTCGGAGCGGATCCTTCAGGTTGTCGTCGAAACAACCCGGTCTTTGTTGGCTTGTGATGCAGTCGTCTGGGTGCGCGTTGATTCTGGTCCAACAACAGCGGCTCGCCCCGAGGCAAAGGACCTTCGCGTGAAAGACACCGAAAATGGACGTGCGGGCTGGGCTGGTTCGCTGCCTTTTTTCGAGGAACTTAGATGCTGCTTTAGCATGGGAGATCAGCCTCTGAGCACGTCTGCTTTGTCGGCAGAGGAAACAGTAGGGCCTTCTCAAAACGTCTTTAGCTCAGATGTTCTAGTGTGCGTGTGTGCGAACGAGACGCCAGTTGGTTTCTTGCAGATCACGGCTTTACGGGTGCCGGCGCTCTCCGTCGAGAACTTGCGGGCGCTACAGCAGATTTCCGACATCATCGCTTTGGTTTATGAGAAGGCTTTGATTGATCGGGAACTTGAGGCACGGGTACTCAGTAGGACCCGCGCTTTGAGCGAGCAAACCAATATCGCGCAGGCCGCTCAAAGGGCGCAGTCTAGTTTCCTAACGACGCTGTCACATGAGATTAGAACACCCTTTAACAGCCTCTCTGGGATGGCGCAGATGCTCGCGGAGAGTGCGTTAGATGCGGAGCAGGAAGCCGCCGTTAATTCGATTTTAAAGGGAAGTGATCGATTGCTGCAGGTCATCTCCACAATGTTCGAATATGCAATGCTTGACTCGGGAAAAACTGAAATTTTTTGGAATCGACTTTCTATCGATAGCTTTGCTAATGAAATTAGCTCGAGTTTTGAGGCGCAAGCTGCGCGGGTGGGCTGTGACTTTCGGGTGGAAGTGCAGGGCCTAAAAGGTGTCGAGGTTGAGACGGATTTGACAGCTGTTCGGAAAATCGCGCAGGTCCTCATCGACAACGCGCTGCGATATGGCGCGAGTAAGCCCGTCGTTTGCACGATTGAATCCAGTCCATTGGCGATCGACCGCAGTCTCTTACGCCTTGTAGTCACCGATCAAGGCCCCGGCATCTCGCATGCATCAAACGAAGCGCTGTTTGAGCCGTTTGTCCAGGGCGGTGAGGTTGCGCAAGGTGGGCTCGGCTTGGGGCTGGCAACCGCGCAGCGATATGCTCGGCTCTTGGGTGGTTTGATTACGCATCACGCTTTGTCGAAAGGCGGCAGCCGATTTGAGCTGGCATTAAATTGTGTTGTTCTGCCGCCACTGCTTGAGCAGTTTGAATTGTTAGAGTGGCTAAGCGCCGCCGGCGCATCGCATCAATGGGCTTTTTACATTGATCAAGAAACCTTAAGCGTTAGCAACGTTCAATCGCTGTTTGATCGGCTTGAATTACGCTTGCTGAGTTATGAATCCACCGATGCGCTTAGGGCTTTACTTAAAAAGGAGTCGAATGACACGGCATTTATATTAACGTCCGATCAATTCTCAATGCAGCCGCTTGGGGAAAGTGCTTTTCCGGCTGCTGGCAATGGTCTGGGCCCTCGATGGGTGCAGGTTTTAGCGGCAGATGCGGCGGTCGAGGATGCGTATGATGCATCCCGCTGGCGGGTATGGCGGTTGCCGTTATCAATGAGTCAAGTGGCACAGGATCTTATGAGCACGACCGGTATACCTAATAGTGAAGGGGTGATTTGATGACGGCATTTTTGGGAAAGGGTAACAGAAAAGCGCTTTATTTTTGGCAAAGCGCTTACTTTAAGAGCGCTCACGTTTTAGGCGCCTACGTTAAAAGCGCCTACGTTAAAAGCGCTTACGTTAAACGCCTCGGGTGTGCTTTGGCGCTCGCTGCGCTCGCGGTCAGCGTGCGTGCTGATCTGGTTGGTGAGGAAACGCGCCTGGCATTTGACGTCAGCACTCGGATTAACCTTAATCAAGTGAATGATCGAAGTTCGATGCTGCACTTTCTGGGTGTCGATTTTTTTAAAACATTTTCTGTCAATGGTCGCGATGTTGGCACTTTGCTGCTGCAACCCTACTTGATCCGCGCGGTACACCTGAGTCCACATCCCGGCTTGTTTGATGACCCAAATGATGTTGCATTGCAATTTCGCAATCTGTATTACCGGCTACCGCCGATGTTCAATCGGTCGATGCAGATGTCGATCGGTCATGTTGAGTTGCCGTATGGGCTTGAGCGGGAGTACGAAACGAATCAAACGCTTCAACAGTTTAATAACGCGGTGGATGGCGGTCATAAAACAGATTGGGGATTGATGCTCGATGGTACCGCAGGAAAAATGAAATATGATGTAACGCTTACCCGTGGTAGTGGTAACGAGTGGCGCAATAACGGCGATCCCTATTTGTTGACTGCGCGGTTTTCAACCGTTATGAATCATTGGTACAACATAGGTCTGACCGTTGTTCAGGGCGAGCTCTGGCAGGGCGGTGGGATAACCAGCGCGCGAGATCGCGTGGCGGTTGATGGCCGGATTGACCTGAGGCGCTGGACCCTTAAAGGTCAGATTTCTAAAGGGCACAATGGCCGGGTTGACGCTCGCCGAAGTCTGCTCGAGGCGGAATGGACCTATGGCTACAGCGAATGGACAGTGTATTTGCAGCGTTTTGTATTTGAACTCGGCAATCAAAAGTTTGACCAAGAAACCCATTCGTTAGGGGTTCGTTTTGAGCCGACAAACCATCTCCAAGTGGATGTCGATTACTCAAAAGATGCGAGCAATTTTGGTAAACCGAACCGAGAGATGCTCAGGGCTCAAATTAGAGTGCGACTCTGATACTATTGCGTTTCAGAAAGCGCGCTAGTACCAGTCGTCTGCAATGCGCGAATCAGGAAGCCGTATGAACCGTCCCAAAGTCCTTATTGTCGATGATGTTGAAGAGAACCTGATCCTGTTGGCGTTTGCGTTAAAGGCCTTCGATGTTGATATCGTTAAAGCCCATAATGGCTTTGAAGCAGAAACCTTATGCACCGAGCATGAGTTCCTCTTGATTGTTCTGGACGTCCACATGCCGGGTCGGACTGGCATTGAAGCCGCTGAAGCAATTCGGGCTGAAACCCGTAACGGTTTGACGCCGATTATCTTCCTAACCGCAGATACTACTGCCTCTGAGATCCCGAGATCGGCGTACAGCATTGGCGCCGTAGATGTGATGTATAAGCCGCTTGAGGCAGCAAGGCTGCGAGCGAAGGTGCAGGTTTTCCTAGACCTATATCTTGAGCGAATGAAAGTAGTGGAACTGATGGCGCGGCTAGAAGCCTCCCAAGCCCAATTGATTGCACAAGAAAAATACCAAGCGGTGTCGTCGCTAATTGGGTCTATGTCTCACAATTTTAATAACCAGCTCTGCATTGCAGAAGGTCATGCAACCGCACTGTTGGAAGACTCTGATGCAGCATCTAGTGGGTCTCTTGTGAAGATTGTTTCGGCGATTGGTGCGTGTACGGAATTACTGGAGAAGATGCAGTCTTTTACTGGGGTGAATCAGGAAACCACCAGTGAGTTAGAAACGGCGGATCGATTGATAATGGATTTTGTAAAAGCTTTAGGCGTGGTCATGCCAGCGGGCACTGAGTTGTCTAGAGATATCAGTGTTGGCGTGAATGAACTCAAGATAGCGCCCCAAGTGTTACGTAAGATCTTCTTGTCGATTGCCCAGTTTATGGCAGAGCAACTGGGTTCGAGTGCTGCCTCGCCTGCGGTTGATGTCTTTGGGCTCTCCGCAGACGGCGCGCTTTTGGTAAACGTTCGATGTCAAGGTGTGACGATTGAGCCAATGGTACAAGCTGCGGTCATGGACTTTTTTAGCTCGAACGATGTGGTCGCGCAGCAGCAAGGCATTGGCTTGGCTGCGGCAAAAACCATGACCCAGGAATTAGGCGGTCTGTTTACGCTAGATGGTCGGCCAGAATTCTTTGAAATTCATCTGCGTCTGCCGTGGGTCTCGCTGAAACCCGAATCGCTGTCCGCTTGACGTTCCGGCTACGTTATCGGCCTCTGGCGATTACGTTAGGAACTGCTGATGCTGCAAGGTAAGTTGATAAAACGGATAAGAAACTTTGTGCCATCGACCCGCTCGGCATCTCGCCGCCTGAAGAATTTCGCCGAACACGAGTCCCATCGAAAATCCTTTGAGAGTAGGCATTACTAAGTCGCCTTCGGAGATGACGAATTTTGAGGGTTGCTCAAATCGTGCTCACAAGGCAGGCTTAGCAAAGCGCATCCCTTAAAAAAAAGGGTAGCGGAGTACCGGGATGAAAATGGCGCATCCTGATGCGAACTGAGTGGGTGGTTTGCTTTCGAATCCGAAATAGGAGGCAACCAGTCGCGATAGGATAGCGGCAATTATTATTCAGCAGGTAAATAAGTCAGGAGAGCATCAATGTCAGAAGCAATATCAGAAGGGCTCGACGGCGGGCAGGTAGATGAAAAGCACCAGCAGCAAAAAAGAGACCTTGCACGGCTTAAGGCAGTGGCCTTTCAACATGGTGCTGTGGCGACTGCAATCGTACTTTTATGGGGCAGTGCCGAGGCTTGGTCCCAAGCGAATGGGGGGTTGCTGGTCACTGTGATCGCAATTGCCAGTGGTTTCTTTGGAGGCACGGCGCTCGCTTTTTTATCACACGAATGGGGACATTTCAGTGGCGCAAGACTGAGTGGCGCAGTGTCGCCTGTTCTTAAAGAACGAAAATCGTTTTTTATGTTCAATTTTAAAACAACTGTGAATTCCCGCTCGCAGTTTTTGGCTATGAGTCTTGGCGGACCGATTGCGAATTGGTTGCTCGTTGCATTGGTTTTGCTGGCACTACCGGTTGGTTCTTTGGCGCACGCGGCGCTGTTGGCAACGGTTGCTGGCGTTGCCGTAAATGTCTGTGTTTTTGAGTTCCCGGTGATCAGCCGAGTAAGTTACGGCGCAGACCCGGCGGAAACCGTAGCACAACGGTTAAAGGAAACGGCGGATAATAGTTTGGGTCAAAACGTCGGGCTTTTGGTGGGGCTCGTTGTATTCGCGGTCGTCGGGTTTGTTGCGTAACACTGGCTAGTCGGCGTCAGTTGAGCGAATCAGTGACAGTTAGGGATAAAGGAGCGGTATGTGAGTCAATTTAAAACGATCGAGGTTATACATCAAGACGGTGTTGATTGGTTGTGGCTAAACAGGCCCGACGCGCTCAACGCGATCACGACCGAGATGGTGACCGAATTGCGCGCATATTTTGACGGGCTTATGGAGAACCCAGATACCCGCGTCGTTGTGATGGGGGGGCGCGGCCGGGCTTTTTGCGCTGGACTTGATATCAAAGCCGCCAGTGACCCCGAGAATGTTCGTCCGTTTGGGCAAGGGATGGGCTTCCAAGGCTATTTAGCTGAGGTCTATGTAAAGATGCGGCGGTGCCCTCAACCGATCATTAGCATGTTGCAGGGGCCGGCCTGCGGTGGCGGTTTTGCGTTTGCATTAGCGTCAGATGTCCGGATTGCGGCGAGTAACGTCCGAATGAATGCTGCGTTTATTAAACTCGGTCTGTCAGCTTGCGATATGGGAACGAGCTATTTCTTACCGCGCCTGGTGGGAACAACGGTGGCAGCAGAATTGATGCTCACTGGTCGGTTTATTGAAGCCGACAGAGCGCTTGCGACGAACTTAGTCTCGCAGGTTGTACCAGAATCCCAATTGGTTGCGGCGGCGCAAGCCTTCGCTGATGATATGCTGCTGACGTCTCCGATGGGGCTTCGGCTCACGAAGGAAGGTTTGAACTTGGCGGTCGATGCGGCAAGCCTTGAGTCCGCCATCGCCATAGAAAACCGAAACCAGTTACTCTGCTCCAGAACGGATGATGCCCGTGAGGGCATGCGCGCATTTATCGAAAAGCGGCCACCCCAGTATACTGGGCGCTAGCTCGGCGAGGTATGCGCCGTGAGTTGGACGCAAAGGGTTCTATAAGAAGGCTTGCTAGCCTGCACTAGATTGGCCCTGATCGACCTAATTGGATGAACCGCTAATCGCGGCAAATTATTGGACCTGGTCTCGAGGCGGCTAACGCAGGCCTTCCTAGCCGGATGGTTGATGGGTCCTCTCTTAATCGGCGCTTCCGAAAAGCTTAAACTAGCGTTCACAAGTTAAAAGCCGTCAAGAATCTCATTTGTTGCTAAGGAGTCGCTCCATGAGTTTAATCTCAAAAACTGCGCTTGTTACCGGCGCAGGCCAAGGCATTGGACGTTCAACCGCACAACGTTTGGCCCGCGCGGGTGCGAATCTCATCATTCAAGATATCGATGCAGACGCCTTGTCGGAAACGATGCTGCACCTGAAAGCGTTTAACGTTGACGTCCTGACTTTGACAGGTGATCTGACGGAAGCTGATGTACCGGAACAAGTGGTTCAGGATTGCGTCAAAGCTTTTGGCGGACTTGATATTATTATTAACAACGCGGGTTATATCTGGAATGGCGCTTTGCACAATCACTCTGAGACGCAATGGCAAGCAATGCTCGATATTCATGCAACGGTGCCATTTCGAATTTTGAAGGCCTTTTCTGAGTGGTTACGGCCTACCGCGAAAGCAGAAATACAAAGCAATGGGTTCGCTTGCTGCCGGAAAGTCGTTAATGTCTCCTCTGTAAGTGGCACGCAAGGCAGCGCAACCCAGGTCGGGTACGCAGCCGGTAAAGCGGCGGTCATTGGTTTGACGAAGACACTGGCAAAGGAATGGGGCCGGTATAATGTAACCGTTAATGCAGTGGCGTTTGGCCACATCGAAACGCGGTTAACCCAAGGTTACAGTGACTCGATTCCTGAGATTAAGGTTGGCGATCAGCAGTTCCGGGTGGGTCTGTCGAACCAGCAAAGAAATGCGCTTGCACAAACGGTGCCTCTTGGGCGCGCTGGAACGGTTGATGAGGCAGCGGGTGCAATCTATCTGCTGACGCTACCAGAGTCTGATTATATTACCGGCGAGATCCTGACCTGTTCAGGCGGAGCGTGAAGCGTAGGCCTGCCAGGCCATCGAACGGGTTACGGGTTTAGACACCGATCGAACGGCGACGCATTGCTTTGGCTCGTTACAACTTTAGGGTATCTTGCTTGTTTAAGCGATTCTGGAGCGTACCGTGACTAATCCTTTTAGACCTGACCAGCAATCTCAAGGTCCCTACGGGCAAATTGCCCACGCGCAGCACCTTGCCCACACGGACCGGCTGGCCGAAACTTTTTATGCTGTCGGGGAGGCGGCTTGGTGTTACGTTGGTAATGGCCTGTCGAATCAAACCTTTATCCGTGGCCCTGAAGGCATAATCGCCGTTGATACTGGCGAATGCCATGAAGAGATGATGCAAGCGATCGAGCAGCTCCGGCTGCATACGGATGAACCCATTGTTGCGTGTATTTACAGTCATTTCCATTATGTCGCTGGAACATCGGCTATTGTCAGCGAGCGCGGAGATGATGACTTTCCGATCTACGGGCACGAGGGCATCGCCGCGAACTTGACCCGATTTGGGGGTGAGGTTGGCCCACGGGGTTCTCGAGGCATGGTGCATCAATTTGCCATGATGCTGCCGGAGGCTGGCGATGATGCTCGGGTAAATATCGGACTTGGTCTGTTCTACCGTAATCCGAAACATGCACCCTATACCGGGGGGCATATTCCTGCGACCCACACTTTCTCTGAGCATCATGAGACGGTCATTGCCGGCTTGAAGGTGATTTTTCATCCAGCACCATCCGATGCGACTGATTCTGCAACGATCCACTTTCCGGAACTTGATTTGGCCGTAAACAATATCTTTTGGCCAACTTTGTTTAATATTTTCGCGATTCGAGGCGAAGAATACCGTGATCCTAGAGTGCTTTTAACGGGCCTTGATCATCTCGCCAGCCTGAATGTTGAGCATCAAATTTGTGCCCATGGTCCGCCGATGTCGGGCCGCCCGGAAATTCTCTCAGGCATACATCGCTATCGCGATAGTATTCAATTCATCTGGGACCAAACCGTGCGCCACGCGAACTTGGGGTTGAGCCTCGATGAGATGATTCACAAAATAAAATTACCGATAGTTTTCGAGACGGATTTTCACACTCAGCAACTGTATGGTGTGGTTGAGCATCATGTGCGTCAGGTCTATACAGGGTTGTTTGGTTGGTTCGATGAAGACCCAGGAAAGCTATTCCCGCTGGCACCCGGCGAGCGTGCGACCAAGATGATCAAAGCGTTTGGCGGGCGGGCAGCGATGCGAGTGGCCTTTGACGAGGCACTTGCAGCGGACGACTACCGATGGGCATTGGAGCTGGGTCAACTTCTTGTGAGCGATCCAGCGGCTCAGGACACGCAGTCAGACAAGGCGCGGTTGGCTGCGGGATTACGCCAGGTCGCGTTCTGCACGCCGGCCGCCAATATCCGGAATTGGTGCCTAACACGAGCGCTTGAGCTTGAGGGTAATCTTGATTTGAGTCGATTTCGGATCCACCGATTCCGTGAGCAAGAAGTGTTGGCAGGGCAGGGTGCACGTTGGGTACCGATCTTAAGGGTGCTGCTGGATGCGGATGCTGCAACCGACTTTTACGGCAGTATTGGCTTCACCTTTGATGACGGGTCAAGTGCGGGCCTACTGATTCGTCATTCTGTTGCAGTGCCGGTGCCGCAGCAGATCTGTGATCTACAGATCACCTTGACTGTCGCGCTTTGGGCAAAACTACTGGCGGGTAAGATGACGTTATCTAGTGTTCTGGCTGAGCAATCTAATTTGAGCCAAGACCAAAGGGCGAAGATGCAAGCGCTGCTGTCGCGGTTTGATATCGAAAGCTTTAAAGCGTGATAGTCGAACGGCCAGATCCGATAGGGTCTCGGGACATCGATCAATAAAGGACGTTGGGCGGCGATAGAGGCTGCAATATCGATGGGTCATGTTCCTCCTGGCATCAATTTTGGCGTCGAGGCTGTCCGAGTCCCAATCGCGGTAGCGCAACTGACAATAGGTGAAAATAATGACAGCAAAACAGAAACCACCGTTCGCAGGCAAGATCGAGCGTTTGTTTGAAGATGCAACGCCCCAACGCTTAAAGCTGTCTCAGCCAGCGCATGGAAAGCCCAATGTCGTAATCGTCATGTTGGACGATGTGGGTTTTGGAAGTGTCGAGACATTTGGAGGCCCCATTCCAGCGCCTGGCGTTGACCGGATCGCAGCTGAAGGACTGAAGTTCAATCAGTTTCACACGACGGCCCTATGCTCGCCGACACGGGCGGCCCTGCTCACTGGACGGAACCACCACAGTGTTCATATGGGCGGTATTACCGAGATTGCGAATAGCTTTCCTGCGTACGACAGTGCGATTCCAAAAGAGAGTGCGACCTTGGCGGAGATTCTAAAGCAAAACGGTTATTCCACCGGCTGTTTTGGTAAGTGGCATCTGACGCCAAGTTGGGAGCAAAACCCCGCTGGGCCCTTTGATCGCTGGCCAACTGGGCAAGGCTTTGAACGTTTTTACGGGATATTGGGAGCCGAGGCCAGTCACTGGGAGCCGCCGGTTTATGATCAAACGACACCCATAGAACCACACCTCAATCAACCGGGCTACCACCTAACCGAAGACCTGGCCGATCAAGCCATTCATTGGATTCAGCAACAAAAAGCGGCGGCGCCCGACCGGCCTTTCTTTTGTTACTTTGCGCCCGCGGCCGTTCACGCACCCCATCATGTTGATGAATCTTGGGTCACGCCCTTTAAGGGACAGTTTGACGGCGGATGGGATGGTTTGCGGCAAGAGATCTTTGACAAGCAGTTGGCGGCTGGGGTCATTCCGCCCGGAACACGGTTAACCGATCGGCCGGATGAAGTGCCCAGTTGGTCCGATTACCCAGACCGGTATAAGCCCGTTGCGAGTCGGTTGATGGAAGTGTTTGCAGGCTTTTTGGCCCATACCGATGCCCAGGTCGACCGGGTGTTTGAGACGCTCGTTGATTTGGGTGAGTTCGATAACACCCTGGTGATTTATCTTACGGGTGATAACGGTGCTTCCGCAGAGGGCACGGTTCATGGCGCTTGGAGCGCGCCGTCGTTTCAAAATGGTGTGCATGAAGACCCTGAGTGGCTGCTTGAACATATGGCGGATTTCGGGACGGATCGCTGTGAAAACCATTTTAATGTCGGTTGGGCCTGGGCGCTGGATGCCCCCTTTCAATGGATGAAGCAGGTTGCGTCTCATTTTGGCGGCACCCGAAACGCGTTGGCCGTGTCTTGGCCAAAAGGTATGGGCGCGGCCGCGGGTGAACTGCGTGATCAATTTCACCATGTGATTGATTTGATGCCTACGGTACTTGATGTTGTCGGAATTGAGGCGCCGGCGGTCGTGAACGGTGTTGATCAAATGCCGATTCACGGGACGAGCATGCGGTATTGCTTTACCGAGCCCGCGGCAAAAAGTCGGCGGCAAACGCAATACTTTGAAATACTAGGCAATCGCGCAATTTATCACGAGGGTTGGATCGCCAGCTGTTTTCACGGTCGCCTGCCCTGGATTCGGTTTGCGGGATTCAAGTTTGATGGGCCCGAGGAAGTTTGGGAGTTGTACAATATTGCCGAAGACTTTTCGCAATCCAATGATTTAGCTGAAGTCCATCCAGAACGATTGGCAACGCTCAAAGCATTGTTTGATGCGGAAGCCGAGGCCATGAGCGTTTATCCGCTTCGAGATGCGTCGGCCCGGCGTGGCGGTGAATATGCCGTGCCGCATTCTTTGGATGGCCATAATCGCATAGTTTACAACCATCATCATGTGCGGATGCCCGAGCATTCGGTGCTGAATCTGAAGAATGTCTCGCATCAAATTTCGGCGAAAGTCGTGCTTACCGACTCGCGCTCAGAAGGCGTGATGGCGTGCCAGGGTGGTAATATGGCCGGCTGGAGTCTGTATCTAGATCAGATGGGCTGTCCAATCTATTTATACAACTGGTTTGGCCATGAATTGACGTTTGTTGCGTCAACAACCCCTTTGGATGCCGGGGCGTACGAAGTTACCCTGACCTATCATCACGACGGCGGCTTTGGCGCGGGTGGCGAGGCGTCGCTGAGTGTCAACGGCGTGACGGTTGCCGCCTGTCGGATTCCTAGAACGGTTCCGGTGATTTATTCCATGAGTGGAGAAACCTTCGATATTGGACGCGATACCGGCTCACCGGTTGGGCCTTATCCACATGATTTTGCGTTTACCGGCAGCATTGAGTCGGTCACACTCGAGCGGTTGAGCGAGCCGAGTGATGCGACCAAAAAAGCCGAGCGCAAAGGACAGTTTCAAGCGAGCTTGAGTAGTCAGTAGCCTGCGGTTTGCTCGGCAGCTAGATCCAGCATGTGGGGCTCGTCTCGTGACTACTCGATTGTTTTACCGAATTAGGCTTGCGTCGGTCTTGCTGATCGAGAACGGGCTTGCCGGAACGAAGAGTATGGCCTCGTCAAGACCCGCCAAGCAGGGTCGTCGCGTCTTTCGCGCGGCGATAAAGCGGCTTTAGCGACCAGTCCGTCCATGCGTTCCTCGAGGCGGTTGCGCTCAACCCGAGCCTGCTGGTCTAGGTATGCCGGAGGATTTCGCCATCGTTCATGAAAATGATTTCTTCCGCGATATTGGTACCAAGATCAGCAATGCGTTCGATGTTTGACGAAATAGTTAGATGCGACACAGCCTCCGTTGTAATGCTCGGATTATCGGTCATTGCTTTGATTAGGTCCCGGTACGTCAGCGCGTGAAACGCATCGACCTCGTTATCCATGTCGAGCACGGCCAGCGCTGCTTGGGTGTCTTTGTTGAGCAGGGCGGCGAGCGCCTGTGCGACCATCTTAAGGCTACTCGGGCCCATCCACTCGAAGTGCAGATCCACGGGAATTCGGGGCCGGTCGTACAAAAACTGTATTCGGGCGCCAATATTAACGGCTTGATCGGCAATACGTTCTAAATCGTTGTTCACCTTGAGCACTACAATCAAAAAGCGCAGGTCGGTTGCAACAGGCTGGTGTAGCGCGATGATTTTTAGACAGTTCTGCTCGATCGAGATTTCCATTTCGTTGATGCGTTTTTCGTTCTCAGCGATGCGCGCAACTTTTTGCAGATCAAAACTAGCGATGGCATCGATGGCGCATTGCACTGATTCGATAACCAGGTCGCCAAGGCTGGATAATTGGGATTCGAGCTCAGTAAGATCGCGGGCTAAATGTGTTTTCAAGGGTGGACTCCTAGCCGAAACGGCCTGTAACGTATTCTTCGGTGCGCTTGTTTTCTGGGTTGGTGAAGAGCGTTTCGGTGGGGCCGTATTCGATCAAAACGCCGTTTTCCATAAAAGCCGTAAAATCAGAGACGCGCGCGGCTTGCTGCATATTGTGGGTTACGATCACGATGGTTAATGTTTCTTTCAGCTCGAACAATAGGTCTTCGATTCGAGCGGTTGAAACCGGATCGAGCGCAGAGCACGGCTCGTCCATCAAGAGTACGAGGGGATTCATCGCTAGGGCTCGCGCTATGCACAATCGTTGTTGTTGGCCACCCGATAGGTTCAGCGCGGACTCCTGCAATCGGTCTTTGACTTCATCCCAAAGTGCGGCCTGTCTGAGTGCTTGTTCGACGCGGTCGTCCATGTTGTCCCTTCGGCCATTAATCTTCGGTGCCCAGGCAACATTGTCGTAAATCGTTTTCGGGAACGGATTGGGTTTTTGAAAAACCATACCAATATTAAGCCGAACAGCAACTGGGTCAGCGTCTGAGGCATAAACATTTTGGTCATTAAAGGTGACTTTGCCGGTCAGCGTGACTTGATCTATAAAATCATTCATTCGATTAAAGCTCCGAAGCAGGGTGCTCTTGCCGCAGCCCGATGGGCCGATAATCGAGGTGATTCGCTGTTGATAGATCGGCAGGGTGACCGCATTGACCGCAAGTTGATCACCATAAGCGATGCTAACGGCGTTTGCCTGCAATAGGACCTCTGAAGGTTGGGTCATGAAAATTCCTTACTTAAATTTATTTTTACTGCCGCGATAGCGTATCCAGACAGCGGTTGCATTCATGATCAGCAGGACCAGCAGCAGAACGATGATGCCGGCTGATGCTAATTCGTGAAAGGCCTCTTGTGGGCGAGAGGTCCAATTATAAATTTGGATCGGCAGGGCCGTGAACTCATCCATCGGACCTTCCGGTACAAAAGCTATGTAAGTCAGCGCCCCGATCATAATCAGTGGTGCGGTTTCGCCAATCGCTCGACTCAAGGCCAAAATGACACCGGTCAGAATGCCCGGCATGGCCTGGGGTAAGACGTGATCTCGGGTGACTTGCCATCGGGTGGCGCCCAGCGCGAAGGCGACTTGCCGCAGGGAACTGGGTACAGCCTTTATCGCTTCTCGTGACGCGATAATAATTACCGGTAGGATCAGAAGGCTCATGGTCATAGCGCCTGCTAGTACGCTACGTTCGAGCCCGAGAAAGCGAACAAAAATCGCAAGCCCTAAGATGCCGTAAACAATGGAGGGCACGCCTGCGAGGTTTGCGATGTTGATGGTGATGAGGGTTGCCACGCGACCCGGTTTGGCGTACTCCTCAAGATACACGGCCGCTAATACGCCGATTGGAATAGCGATTGCGGCGGTCAATGTGACCAGCCAAAGGGTCCCGGCAAGACCTGCTAAAATTCCTGCTTTTTCTGGGAAGCGAGAAGGAAAACTGGTGAGGAAGTCGGCGTTAAGCCAGGGCAGTCCTAAGAGCGTGACTTCGAGGATGAGGATCCCCAATATCGAAACAGCCAAGCAGGTTACGCTCAGGCAGAAAAGCTTGAAGGCCGCCGAAATCCGGTGTCGTTTCTTAAGAAGTTGGGCTTGGGGGGTCATTCGTAGACATCTCGATAGCGGTTCATGATGGCGTTAGCGATTAGATTTAAGATCAAAGTCATGGAAAAGAGGACAGCGCCGACGGCAAACAGCGTTTGATAACTGAGGGTGCCAGCGGGTGTGTCGCCAAGCGACACCTGAACAATATAGGCCGTCATGGTCTGGATAGACTCCAATGGGTTGAGCGTCAGGTTAGGAGTTGCGCCTGCCGCGAGTGTGACCGCCATGGTTTCACCGATAGCGCGAGAAATCGCCAGAACAAAGGCTGCAAAAATGCCTGAAAGGGATGCTGGCACAACAATTCGAGCGGTGACTTCGAAGGAGGTGGCACCTAGAGAGTAAGCGCCATCTCTGAGTGCGTTGGGTACCGCGCGTAAAGCGTCATCACACAGTGAGGCAACCATTGGCAGAACCATAATGCCTACAACGATCCCGGCGCTGGCGGCATTGAAAACTTCTGTTGACGGGATAAGCGTTCTTAAAATTGGCGTTACAAAAGTAATGGCAAAAAAGCCGTAAACGATGGTTGGAATACCCGCAAGAATTTCAAGGATTGGCTTAACCACGTCACGGGTTCTGGCCCCGGCGTACTCACTGAGATAAATTGCACAGGCTAAGCCAACGGGTAATGCAACAATGGCTGCGCCAATCACTATTAAGGTCGTGCCGAATAACAGCGGCAGAATGCCGTAAGATTTAGGCTCAAGGAGCGGTGTCCAGCGGGTGCCAAAGAGGAAGTCGGCAGCGGGTACTTGCTGAAAAAAGTTAAAGGTTTCGATCGAGAGCACGCCCACCACAGCAAGGGTTGTCAGTACGGAAATTGCCGCACACGCAAAAAAAAGCCAACGCAAGACCTGCTCCAACGGTCTGCCTCGAGTGCGCGTTAAACGCATGTTAGATGTGGGCTGCAACATATTATTGGGTTAATGGCTGAAGCGTGCTGCCAGCCAGATAGGCCGAACCCGTAATGCGATTGCTGACCCGGTCGTGGGCGGCCTGGTAGACAGTCTGCGGCATAGGAATGTAGCCCACTTCACTCGCGAGCTTTTCTGCTTGGTCCAGATAAAAGTGCACAAACTTTTCGGTAATCGGGTCTTCTAGCGCGCTTAACCTCGCGTAGATAAAAACGGGCCGTGACAAAGGCGAATAGGTACCATCGTTTATGGTGGTCTCACTCGGGCTGATTGCACCAGTGCCACCATCGATCGCGACGACGGACAGCTTGTCTTGGTTTTCTTTGTAGTAGGCGTAACCAAAATAACCCAAAGAGTACAGGTCACCCGCAATGCCCTGCACGAGGACGTTATCATCTTCGCTTGCTGTGAAGTCTGGGCGCGAGGCCTGCTCTTTGCCATTCACGACTTTGGTGAAGTAGTCAAAGGTGCCGGAATCAGTTCCTGGGCCATATAGTTTTATGGGCTGATCCGGCCAGTCCGCTCGGACCTCGCGCCAACGGGTCGCTGGGGCCTCGGGCCGCCAAATATGGTTGAGCTCAGCAATGGTCAAGTGATCGACCCAGTCATTCTTTGGATTAACTACAACCGACAACCCGTCGAAAGCTACCGGCAGTTCGATATAATCGATGCCTGCAGCGGCAGCACGGTCAGCCTCAGAGGGCTTAATGCTGCGACTTGCGTTACTAATATCGATTTCGTTATTGATGAATTTTTTAAAACCGCCGCCGGTGCCGGACACTCCGACCGTAATGCGAACCTTGGGCGCTATGGCATTGAATTCTTCAGCGACCGCTTCGCTGATTGGAAACACCGTACTTGAACCATCAATTTGAACTTTGCCGACGAGGCGACGGTCGGAGTTGACGGCCTCCGATTGATCATGGCGCTGTGTCGTGTCAGAGCAGGCGGATAGTCCGGTCGTCAACGCAAGCATAAACAATCCGAGGCGGGGCAGTGATGTCATGTTAGATACCAATGTCTGGAAGTTAGGAACGCCATTTAAGTTTGGGAATGTAAAGTTTCGGTAAAGGATTGTTAAAAATTGGATAAAAATGGGCTTAACTAAAATTCAATAGAATATTTACGAGATCTTAATAGTTAGGCTGCAACATTGGTCCCCAGTAGCATCTTGATCTTTGCTGTGACATTAAGTCTGCAGGTATGAGCGAAGATGCGAACAGTGTTCGGCGCCAAGGTCCGACTAAAAATGCCGGGCAAGGAAGGCGAGCGTTTTAAAATCTAAATGAACGATGACATTGAGAAGGAATAAGAGAGTATGAAGATCTGTCTTGGTTTTGTATTGATCGCGTTTGCCGTGCTGAGTTCAACCCCAGTCGTGGCCAGCGATGCAGATGAATTGACGGCGATTAAGCGTGATTTGGCGCGTTTAATGGCTCGTGTTGAGGTGCTTGAGCAGGCTAATCAGGCGCTCAGGACTGAGCAAGCCCGGGTCGATCAGGCTGCGGCGAGTCCCGCGCCGAGGACTTCTGACGCACAGTCCGATGGGCAGCCTCTACTTTCTTGGCGGGGCGATGTTCGGTATCGATACGAGGCATTTGACATTGATCAAAAGGATGACCGGGAACGTAACCGATTGCGCGCGCGGGTCGGCCTAACCGCTGCAGTGTCGGATACATTGGACATGGTAGTGGGTTTGGCAAGCGGTAGTGATGACCCGGTGTCCTCGAATCAAACCTTGGGATCTGCTGGAACGACTAAAAGATTGGGGCTTGATCAGGCTTATTTTTCGTGGCAGATCAATGACGCCCTAAATTTGAAGGCAGGAAAAATTAAAAACGTATGGTTTAAACCGGTTAAATCAGAGCTGCTTTGGGATAATGACTACAATCCAGAAGGGGTTGCGTTGAGCTATGCCAGCCGGGGTTTCTTTGGTCATGCGGCGGTGAACTGGTTAGAGAGCGACACTCGGAGTGGGCAAGCGTTCGCCGCGGGTGTCCAGGCTGGGTGGCGGACGTCATTAGGCGACTATGATCTGACCGCAGGCGCGGGATATCACGACGTTGGCGTGGCAGACCACGAGGCCTTTTTAGGCGGAGATGATTTCTTTGGTAACCAGACCCTGTGCCAGGACTCGGGCTGTGTTTACAGCCATGATTACGAGCAGGTTCAAATCTTCACCATGCTGGGTGGTCGTTGGCTTGAGCAACCGCTAACAGTGTATTTTGAGGCGGTAGAAAATCTGGCACTGGATGCGCAAAACCAAGGGTGGAGTGCTGGCTTTAAGATTGGTAAAGCCAGCAAGCCCAGAACCTGGGAGCTGGGTTATCAGTACGAAGACTTAGAGGCGGATGCGGTGTTCGGTTTGACAGCGGGTTCGGACTTTGGGGGTGGTGGTACCAATATTAAGGGTCATATTGTTAGAGGGGGCTGGGCCGTAACCAAGGGCTGGAAGCTTGGTCTGACTTACTTCAACAACGAGACGGATCTCGATGGCGCTCAGCAGGGTTACCAGCGACTACAACTTGATAGCCAGATTAAGTTCTAAGGTGTGCGTTGATGCGATGCGGCTTGGTTCAGCGCGCCGATACCACTGCCGATCGAAGGGGCCATCAAATTCGAGTATTGGATTTAAAATATGGCCACTCGGTACTGGTCGTTGATTAACCA
This sequence comes from Gammaproteobacteria bacterium, assembly GCA_018647445.1. Classification (GTDB taxonomy): domain Bacteria; phylum Pseudomonadota; class Gammaproteobacteria; order Pseudomonadales; family Azotimanducaceae; genus UBA9926. Next base: position 662 of record JABGTE010000015.1, on the reverse strand, counting down.
ACGGTCGCAAGTTGGCTTGCTGTTAGCCGGATGATCAAATGTATGCCTCACGCTGCGTATCGTTGCTGAAAAAAAAGCCGCTCTTTGCAAAGCGACCCAAGCGACTCAAGCGGTAGAAGGCGTCAATCCATGGTGTTAAAGATTTGGCTCATTTATCGCGCGTCGTCTGAAAACAGAGCCTGCAAGGTTGATCTGGGAAAATTGGGGCCTGAGTGGCATGATGGGTTGAAGCCCCTGATAAGAGCGTGATGATGATTGAATACCATAATCCGGAAGGCGTCCGAAGAACCCCTGCGATGCCCTATGATTTGTCCTTGAACCTAGGTGAATCATCGGCCGTAACCTTGGGACTGCTCGCTAACGGGTTTCCGGACTCGGTTAATTTCTTAGATGCCGTGGAGCGCGCGTTGCTGAGCCGTTGCCCGCGCCTTGTGGTCAAACGCTTTGATAAAGGCAATGCCTCGATCGTTGCTCCGACGGCGCTGGTCGCTGAAATGGTCAACGACTGCGATGGATTGATTGCGGCCTACGGGCACTGAGGCAGCTGCACTACCGGCACCGTGCGTGACGGCATTGAGGTAGCGAAGCAGGGTTTGCCTGCGCTTGCGTTGGTGACCGACGCGTTTTGGCCGCAGGGCGATTTTGTTGCGGAATCTTTTGGT
>JABGTE010000171.1 GCA_018647445.1 Gammaproteobacteria bacterium | reverse complement strand
TGCTGCGATTGAAATGAAGGCACGCTATCGCGTGGTCTCAGAAGTGCAAACGTTGCCCTATAAGATCGTCCGTGCGGAACGATTGGTCGATGAGGATGCTGCACAGGAATACCCTCAGCTTCAACGAGAGATTAACGACAGTCTGCTGGCCCTAATTGGCGATGAGCATCAGCAGTTGCGAAAGATCCTGGCGGCCACCAGCTGGCAAGAACAATCATCGTCGGTGTTCTCGTACCGTATTTTCCAATACTTGAAATTTGATGCCGATATTATGCAGCAGTTGCTGGAGTGTAATTCGATCGAAGCCCGGTTGCATTTGGTGGGCGGCCTGCTGAGCGGCACGCCGGTCCACTAAGACTCGACTTTAATCCTTGGCGTAGCGGGCTTGCTTGCGGGCTACGAGTCGCTCCAGCCGTTGATGTAGCTTAGCGTTCAAAGGCCAAGTCACGCAAAGATAAAAGGCCACCACAAACATAAGGGTTGGTACAATTGCATACAAGATGCCCAACCACATGAGCTCTGTTGGTCCGTTGGTCACGTTTCTTGCGACTGAATAGCCTACGAGGCCAAGAATCGGTAGGGACAAGCCGCCAAACGACGCGGCGCACTTCGTCATAAAGCCTAAAATTGCGAAATAACTGGCGGGACGTGCCGTACCTGATCGCACGGTATCGAAATCTACAACATCGGCCAGCATGGCGCGGGGCAGGTAGGCGAACGCGCCGAAACAAAAGCCTTTCAAGGCAAACAAAACGTAAAACTCGGTGACCTGACCATAGTCCAGCATAAAGCAAGCGATCGCGATAATGCTGACCAATACCATGGCGGTCGCTAAAGACTGATGCTTTCCAAACCGACGCGCAATCCAATCCCAAACCGGAATGGCCAGCAGGCCCACGCCAAAATACAGCACATATAAGCGCCCTACTCGATCCGCGCCGACGTAGTCCTGAACGAAAAATAACGACAAGGTGTTTCTGAAGTTCTCGCCGCCCGCAATGAGTAATTCGATCATCAGTAATCGGAAGAAGAGCTTGTTACGGGTCATTTGTCGCAGCGATGCCACGATCGAGACACTTGGCGCCTTCGGTACGGCCACTTCGGGTACTTTTAAGATAACTAGGATGGCTGTCAGCGGCAGGAGGGTCACAATCACCCACGAAAAATTACTCAGAACGAAACTGGCCGAACGATTATCAAACACCTCCTCTGAAATCAGTACGATGGCGGAGGCAACAATCAAGCCCGCCAGCACGTACTTTTCGCGTGCCGATTGGATCATGGTTCGAGTGTGGTATTCAGCCGATAGCTCCATGCCCCAGGCGGCATACGGCAAACCTAAAATGGTGGTTGCAAGCCGAAGCAAAATGAAAAAGAGTGCGAGGTATAAAACCGTACTGCCTTGATCGGGATTAAGCAGCATCCAAACCGCAACGGCGTAGATGGGTACGCCAATCACGATCCAAGGCTTTCGGCGACCCCAGCGGGTTTGAAAGCGATCCGACATGAAGCCCATGGCCGGATCAGAAATCGCATCGAAAATCGCCGCGAAAAAGATCACCAGGCCAATCAAACCTAGATCAATGCCGATCTCGGTTGAATACAAGCGAGGGATCCAAACGGCTAAAGGATAACTGATGATCGCAAGGGGTAGGCTAACCGAGCCATAGATCCAAGCAGTTGATCGCGTGATGGGGGTCATGTTGGTTTGCCGGTGTGCCTAATTGTCGAAAAACGTCTGCGGTGTCGCTCAATAGTGCCAAGGCTTTCGTCAATAGTCCAACCTAGACCCGCAGGCAACGTGCCGCGCGGCCAGCCAGCCTAGGTATTCAGGGTGATTTCAGTTAACATGCAGGCCTCGCGTAATGTTGACTGTCTCTTTTGGTTCACTGTTTGTTATCAAGTCCGTGTAAAAAGCTCAGTTGATCGTATTAATTGATTGAATCTAGCTAGACCGTCGCGAGGGTTTCGCTTTGATTCCGGACCAGACGAATAGTGAGCACTGTATGAAAATTTGTGACCACGCCGCTGTGGCGATGCATTACACCCTAACAAATGCCGAAGGAGAGGTTCTAGATAGCTCCGAAGGCCAAGACCCGCTTACTTACTTACACGGCACCGGTGGCGTTATCCCGGGGCTTGAAGCCGCCTTGTTGAATAAGGCTGCGGGGGATCAATTCACTGCTGTGATCGAGCCGGACGATGCGTACGGGGCCGTTGACCCATCATTGGTTCAAGTTGTGCCGCGGTCTGCGTTTGCGGGCGTTGAGTCGATTGAAGCCGGCATGCGATTTACGGCGTCAGATGAGCAGGGTCAGCAGCAATCTGTCGCGATTGCGGCAGTAAACGGCGATGAAATCACCGTTGATGGAAATCATCCTCTGGCGGGTGAAACCCTTCATTTCGAGGTTGAAGTGGTCAGTGTGCGCGCCGCGACAGAAGAAGAAATCAGCCACGGACATGTGCATTCGTGATGGAAACCATCGGCGCCACTGCTGAG
>JABGTE010000182.1 GCA_018647445.1 Gammaproteobacteria bacterium | reverse complement strand
GAGAGCTCATGCGGGTAACGGTTGAGCATTTGTTCAGGGTCTGGCAGCTGCACCCGCTCAAACAAGGCAAGGCACCGCGCATGCCAAGCGCCGGGTGCAAGATCCGAATGCAGCCGAAGCACTTCGACCATCTGGGCTTTGATCCGCAAGGTTGGCGTTAAGGCCTGACCGGCATTTTGCGGGATCAAGGCCATTCCGCCGCCCCGCAAGGCTTGCAACTGTTGCGAGGAAACCAAACCCGGGTCTTGCCCATCATAAGCGATGCTGCCCCTTAACCGCCCGAGACCCTGCTTGTAGTATCCCATCATGGCAAGCAGGAGCGAGCTTTTACCGCAGCCGCTCTCACCCACCAAGCCCAAGGTCTCGCCCGCAGCAAGGGTCAAGTTAACGTCCCGAACTATAAAGATGGGTTGATCCTTCAGCCCGGAAAAGCCAATCGAGAGGTTTTCAATCGAGAGTAACGACGCCGTCATACCAGCGCCCTCGTCGTCTTGTCAACGCCAAGCGATTTAGCCAGTGCGTCCGCCGTGAGGTTGATCCCAATAATTAATGAACTCAGAGCAATCATCGGCATCAAAACAGGCCAGGGTGCCAGGGCGAGGTAAATTCGCGAATTGGCAATCATCAGGCCCCAATCCGGCGTCGGCGGCGTCACCCCAAAGCCTAAAAAAGACAAAGCGCTGAAGGCTAGCAGCATCCAGGACCAGCGCATCGCACTTTCGACCATCAAAACATCCCGCACGTTCGGCAAGATTTCAGTCATCATAATGCTAAGGGGACTTTCGCCTCGGGCCTTTGCCGCGAGCACATAGTCTTTCACTACCACTTCGAGGGTTGCCGCCCGAGCCATGCGCACCACCCCAATGCCATAGAAAAATCCTAGCGTTAAGATCATAACGATCGGCGCATTACCAAAGCTTGCGATCACCAGCAGCAAAAAGATCATCCAAGGAATGGCCAAAAAGATATCCACCGAGCGCATGATAAGCTCATCGATTCGCCCCCCCAGGTAGCCCGCGAGCACACCAAAAAAGCTGCCCCAAACCACAGCCAAGCCGGTACCAAAAATCGTCACCAGCAATGCCTCGCGACCGCCGAGCATGGTCCGAGTCAACACATCCCGACCCAGCGTATCGAGCCCTGCCCAGTGCGCAAGCGACGGCCCGGCATGATCAATCAGCGCAGTTTGCGCGTCAAAGTCATAGGGCACGAGCCAAGGCGACATCAATGCGAGCAGTAAATGAAACCCCACTAACACCACCCCTATTTTGCCGGATCGCGTAGCCATCACCCCTTTCAGCATCGCACGGACCGAACTCATACCTTCGCCCCACGCGTTCGAAGTTTCGGGTTGAGCACGAGGGCTAACAAATCAGCAATCAGATTTAAGGCGACATACAAACTCGCCATCAGCAGCGCAATCGCTTGCACCAATGGAAAGTCCCGGTCTGAAATTGCGTTAACCGATAATCGGCCAATCCCCGGATAATTAAAGACCACCTCAACCACCAGCACCCCACCCATGAGCCAGGCGATATTGAGCGCAATCAAATTAATGGTGGGCAGCAAGGCATTGGGCAGCGCGTGCATCACAACCTGGCGCAGGCGCGAGACGCCTTTAAGTTGGCTCATCATCACAAAATCAGAAGCCAGTACATCAATCATACTGGTGCGAACCATCCGCATAATATGCGCAACCATGACCAGTGTTAGCGTCATGACGGGCAGCACAATCTTGGACAATACGTCCAATAACGGCGCATCGGCCCGCATGATGACAATACCCGGCAACCAACCGAGCCAAACACTGAAAAAGGAGATGAGCAGCGTGCCGGTAATGAATTCCGGAACCGTCATACAAAAAATCGCAATAAAAGAGATCCAAAGATCCGCCCGTCGATCGCGATACAAAGCCGCCAGCGCCCCTAACAGAATGGCCAAGGGAATCCCTACCAGTGCCGCGGTTAACCCTAAAATCACCGTATTACGAAATCGCGGACCAATGATCTCCTCGAGCGGTTTACTGCGCTTAATGCTCTTGCCCAAATCACCAGAGGCCAGCCCAATCGCCCAATTGCTATAGCGTGCATAAGCTGGTGCGTTTAAATTATGCTCCGCCCGACAATTCTCCAACCGCTTGCCCTGCGCCATCTGCCCTAAAAATGCTTGGCACGCGTCCCCAGGCAACAGCTCAATGGCGCTGAAAACGACGATCGAAACCACCCAAAGGGTAACCACTGCAAAGAGTAAGCGTCGTGCAATGAGTCTCAGCATCCGCGCGCGCCGCCTTCAACCCGGCTTTGATGACGCATCATGAATGGGCCGCCAGCGCCTGACTTAGGGCGCCAATATCGTCCGGGCTTATACCACAACAGCCGCCGACAATGGTTGCGCCACTGGCAACATAACGCAGACACAACTCGACAAAGTATGCCGCGGTGATGTCCTCGCGCTGCTCGTTGGTAAGCTCATTATCCAAGGTCCAGCCCTCGGGGACCGCTTTAACCCGATTGGCATATCCGCCCAACGGTTTGTTCGTTAACCCCTTCAGCTCGATAATGCCAGCCTCGATGGCCTCTGGGCTCGTGCAATTTACTAAAAAGCCATCGACCGCTAGCGCCTCCAGATGATGGAAGGCCTCGGTCAGGGTCTCCCCGCTACGCAACCCAGCCCCCGGCGCCTCGTTTAAGGTCCAGGACACGTAAACCGGTTTGCCGCCACCGAAGGCTTTGGCCTGACTTGCCGCAGTATGCGCTTCCACCGCAGAAGACATCGTCTCGCAAAGAAACAAATCCACATTCGGCGCCAGCGCCTCAACCAGGTTTCGGTAGATGGGTAAGGACGTCTCAACCGCCGGCACAAGATCCGGCCGGTAGCTTTCGGACAAAGGCGGTAACGAACCCGCAACCTGCACCGATTCACCGCTGTCATCGGCCGCGCGGCGCGCCAGCGTTCCGCCCAGCGTAGTCAGCGCGAGGTACTCCTCTGCTCGACCCGCTTTGCCAAGATAGCTCGGAATCGTTGAATAAGTATTGGTAATGATCATGCGCGCGCCGGCGCGAATAAAATCCTGATGCACGTCCATCACAATGTCGGGGCGGTCTAGCAAGACACTCGCCGACCAGAGGCCTTGTTT
>JABGTE010000175.1 GCA_018647445.1 Gammaproteobacteria bacterium | reverse complement strand
TGCTCAGCTCGCCCTGTTTCTGGCGTTACGATGCCGGATACTCCGGTTTCTGGTCGGTCGATCTCAGGCGAAATGGTCTCCTTTGCGACCACTTCGGGGCCTGCAGCGTCTACTAGCGTCTTATTTAGACGCAAATGATTTGGACTCAGCACGTCAGGGGAGCGCACGGCGCCAAATCTTGGCGAGGCCGTTGGTCCCTGCGTCGACGCCCTCAAGGAAATTGTTTCTTCATACGCTACTTTTGGTTGTGATGTCGGCATGGCGCGTGCATCGACTGCCGCTGCCAAAGCTGGCGTCTCCAAGACCGCCCCGGATGGGTTCGAGAGTTCGGTGGTGAACCTTGTCGCGCCAGGGCTCAAATCCAACGCGCCATGTACAATCACGTTGTTAAGCGGTTGTTTTTCATTGCTTGTAGCAGGTTCCTTCGCTACAGCATGAGCCGATTCAAAATGGCCATCAACGGGCCTTTGATCAATTTCTTCCGGCAAGATCTCGGCGAATACGGTGGGCTCAGGCGCAGATTCTTTCGAAGCAGCTGCGACTAAGCGGCCTTTGTCATTCGCTGCATGTGCGCCTTGCGCCGGTTGCTCTGGTACCGCGTTCAGCAGGGCCACACGTCTGGCCTCAGCAGGCTCAAGATCAAAGGCGTTACCTGGCTCATCAACCTGGCTCGGGATTCGGCTCAACTGAGCAAACCCTTTTGAAATGGCATCGTGCTTGTTTTGGGCTTCTTCTAAGCTGCTAGCGCAAGACCAGTCTTTCGCCTCGAGGTGGCCAATACAAAACCATCTCGTTTCATTGTCTCGATACGCCTGTTTGGACTGTAAAACGCACGCTGGGTTCGACAGATCGGCATCGTCACCAGAACAAGGGTCCTTACTCATCCAGCTGCACCCAGCCAAGCCCAAACAAGACAACGTTGTACTTAAAATCAATAACGCGCGTTTCATAAAACGATCCAATCCCTTAGCTATCGCATGATAGTTCATTATTCAAGTAATTCCGATAGGATCTGTTGGCTCATCTGCGGAAACAAACCCAACAATCCACCCGTGTGGAGAAACACAACATCCGTGCCTTCGATATCGCCGTGTTGGATCATTTGAACCAGCCCCTGAAATGCTTTACCGGTATAAACAGGATCCAAAATAATACCTTCTAGTTGCGCAAGCCAAGCAATCAATCGATACACCTCCGGGGAGGCCAGACCATACCCGTCGCCGATAAAATCATCGCGCAGCAGTCCCAGCTCTGGATTAAGACTCGATTGAAAACGCTTCTGCCAGCGGGCAGTATCCATTGCTGCTTTGCGCTCAAAGAATGCGGCATTACGGGAAACGCAGATGCCGGTAACAGGTAGTGTCAGGTTGTAAAGCGCCTGGCCTAACAATAATCCAGCATAGGTACCGCCAGAACCTACCGCGGTCACAATACAACTGGGCTGAATGCGCGCGGATGCAAAATCTGCGGCTAGCTCTTTAACGGCTTGAATGTAACCCCAAAGACCGAGCTCATCGCTTGCACCGATTGGAATTTGGTATGGTCGTTCCCCAAAAGCGCTGAGCTGGGCGGCTTTGCGTGCATAGAGCGCATCGAGTTGCTCGAAGGCCTGATCGCTCACATAATCAATGTTAGCGCCTAACAATTGATTAAGCAGCAGGTTGCCATTGGCGGTTCTGGCTTCAGAGCCGCGTAAAATCAAATGGCACTGCAATCCGAGCTGCGCGGCGAACAAAGCCGTTGCCCGGCAATGATTCGATTGCAAGCCGCCACTGGTTATCAGGGCGGTTGCTCCCTGGTTAATAGCATCCGCCAGCACAAACTCGAGCTTTCTGATTTTGTTACCCGCGCCCGCGGCCTCGGTTAAATCATCTCTTTTAATCCAGATTCGAGGCCCACCAAGGGCATCGGACAGCCGATCGAGTGGCTGCAGCGGGGTGGGCAGCCTCGCAAGGTCGAGTTTAGGCGGTGGGTTCATGATGGCGATTTCTCACGACAAACTGACTGGAGGTGGTCATCGTGATTTCATCATCTTCAACCATTTCCGTGGTTAACAACACACTGGATTTCCCGCGGGCCAGCAGTTTTTGCTGGAAATTTGCAAAGTCATTTGGCAGTCGGCAACGACACGTTAAATGTTTGAAAACGGGTCGCAGAAAAACCGCCTCTGAACGGCCAACGACAGTATTGCCAACAATATGCATTTTCCCGATTTGAAGTTGGACCATGCCCCAACCTGCTAGTGCCGATAGTGCAGACAAACTGCCGCCAAAGGCACTCATTTGATGGTTAATGTTTGGCGCGAGCGGGGCTTCAAGCGTCAACAAATCATCCTCAAAGCTTGCAACAGTCACGCCCATCGCAACACTCAGGGGAATTAATTGATGAATCGTCGCCTCTAACTCGGCGGCGGT
>JABGTE010000057.1 GCA_018647445.1 Gammaproteobacteria bacterium | reverse complement strand
CCGGACGCTGCTTTTTTCATCTGATTCTATTGCCTCCGCCGACCACAGCTTTTGATCAAAGCCGACGTTACCGCCGTGCAGGTGGTTGAGCTTGTTATTGTTCTTCGCCAGTTGATAGTCAGCATCATCTAATGTGAATTTGCCTTTGGCAATGCGGTTACTAACCCGTCCAATCGTTGCGCCAAAGTAGCAGGGCGCGCCGGCATATTGATCCAACGTCTCGCGGCTGAGGGTGATGTTAACCGCCTCACCCTGCTCATTCGGTAAGCTCATGAGTTGGAGTGTCGCCCCAAACGTCATAATTTGTGCCTTTAAACCCTGGCTGTTTTCGAGGTAGTACAGATCAACTGGTGCGCCTTCTTTTAATGCACCAAAGCTTTTTTTTGTAATGGCCATGCTGGTGTTTTTCCTTCCCGCAGGTTAGACGTCGCTTAGTTGGGTCAAGGTAGATGTCCAAGGGTAGGCTGTCAAACCAGAAGTATGATTCTGGCCTGGTGGCAAGGACGATTGCCCTCCAAGCGTGTTGCGTTGTGGTCGTGCTGAATCGGCATCAGGCGACACCCTTTGATGTCGTAGGCGCGGGTCTGCAGTCTGAACGCTAACCGAAGAAACAAAGCGGCGAAACTAAGTGGTGACAGTGATCCGGTTATGGCGCGATTTGAAACCCTAAAAGGGACGGCGCAAAGCTTGCGCGAAAGGGCACTAATATCGTCAACTTATTTGCTGCGCTAGCGTGGTAAATTTCAAGGGCTAAGGAATTAACGGGGAGTCATGGTTATGTTCGACCATCTTGGAATCGTTGTCGCCGATTTAGGGCGTGCGCAGATATTCTACGAGGCAGTGCTTGGAGCGCTAGGGGTCCATCTGATTCAAGACAATCGGTCTAGCGATCATGAAGGCTGGCTGGTTTTTGCCGGCACTACGCGGGCGCCGTTTTTTGTGGTGGCCGCGGGACGACCGTCTTATTGGGATCGCCGTCACCAGGTTTCGGCTAGCCCAATTCATCTCGCATTCGCGGCGCCCAATCGGAAAGCCGTTGATGAGTTCCATCGGCGAGGGCTTGCCCTGGGTGGAACGTGCAATGGTGCGCCCGGTGAGCGAAGTGCTGGTATGGATGGGAAGGGTTATTACGCCGCTTATGTCGTTGACGTTGATGGGAACAATATTGAGACCGGCGTTAGGCGCAGTTAAGGCATGGACTCAGTTGAATCCTCTAGGTTCAGAGTTGTGTTGGGCAAGTGTGGATTAGCGTTCAAAAACGTGTCTTGGTTTTAATCCAGGCTGGCCCTGCATGCCTCGCTGAAGGCCTCGCTGAAGGCCTCGCCGAAGGCTTTCAGCGAGGCTACTCTACAGATTCAGGATAATAGGCGCATTTGAATCGTGTCAAAAATGGTACGAGGTTCTGGGTGTCCTCGATGAGAGATTTCATAGGGCTATTGAATTCAACGTGATAGATATTGGCAAGCAAAGAATAGACCGTTGCGTCGGTCAGACTGGGCAGGTCGCCAAAAAAATAAGATTGTTCTGCCAACAAATCAGACAAGGCCTGAATATCCCGCTTAGCAATGGCTCTGATCTCCGCCTCGGAATGCAGGCCCATGCCGTGACCCATAAGCTGTTTTTTGACAGAGCGTTTGGCAAAGGGAGCGAGCAACGCCCGCACTGGCTGTGGAATGTCGCCTAGGATTGAGTTCTTGAGGATTCCCCAATTTTCAGGTCGACACCAGCGATCAAAGACCATGGCCCAGTACAAGTTCTCTTCAATTAGGCGCTCGATTGTGACCGCAGTCCCGCGTGCGTTGCGGCTTAAATACCGGTCTGGATCGACGCTATAGACGGTCTTTAGACGTTCAATAATCAGAGATGAATCACCATGGGTTTCGCCATCCAAGGTGATCCAGGGTGCTTTGCCTTTGGGTCCGCCGAAAGGGGTTGCTGCGGTGATTGCCTCGTGCGGAATTTCAACGATTCGTAAGAAGGCATCTAGTTTGAGGCAAAATGGACTGACACTGGGTAGGCCCCAGCGTCCGGGTAAATGATAAACGGTTAGATGCGTCATAACTTTCGCCCTATTGTTATTGCCCTTCCCGCCACGCTCGTGCTTTGGGCCTTGACCCCAACAGCCTAACGCTTAAAGCCAGCCTTGAGACGATCATTCATATCGGGTGCGACCCCAGGTCCGTTTTCGCGCTCTTCAATCAAGCCGTCATTTAGAAAATTATTTTGTCCTACATTGATAAGGGCCTTGTCAGCTCGCAGGGTGTGCCAGGAGTTTCGGGTAAAGCTTTCTGCCATCTTGATCGCGGCGTTAAGCAGATCGTCATCTGGCACGCACAGGTTGGCGATCCCAAGATCGACGGCTTCCTGACCGTTAACTGTTCGGCCGGAGAACATCATTTCTTTGGCCTTCACCACACCAATGCGTCTTGGGAGACGTTGACTCATGCCCCAGGTTGGCGCCATACCCCACTTGCCATGGGTGTCGGCAAGCTTGGCAGATTCACCGGTGATCATCAGATCGCAAGCCAATGCCAACTCTAAGGACCCGGTGTAACAATGCCCCTGAACCGCGGCAATGACGGGTTGTGGCAGGCGCTCGATCGCCTCGAGGGTTTCTGCCTGAAAGTGAGCGGACGGCGGCTTTTGCCCTGCCTGGATCGCTTTTAGATCATTACCGGCTGAAAATGACCGGCCTTCCCCGCGCAGGATCACGCAGCCGACAGATTCTACTTCTTGGGCAATGCGGTCAATTTCTGCTCGCAAGGCCACGAACAATGCCGGGCTTAGTGCGTTGAGTGCGTCGGGTCGGTTTAGGCTTAGGATGGTAATGCCATGGTCTCTGTCTTCTCTTAGGATATCAGTCATTGCGTTGTGCTCTTATTTTCGATTTTTTTCGGCCGGTTACGCCAACCTGAGGGAAAGACTAGCAGATTGCCGATGCCGCGGTGAAGCCGCTGGCTTTGCGCTGGGCGGGAAGCATAAGTGCGGCGAGCCTTAAGCTCATATAAGCAGACTGATCGATTAAGGTTGATTGGGTGGCCAAGGTGCACGCAACGCATTTGCCACAACTTCTCGACAAATTATTTTCCGGGTTCATCGAACTCTGTAGAAAATTACGCTAAGGTCAGCGATCATTGGAAGCAAGTCAAATGAAGGAGATAGCATGGTGATTTTGAAACGCATCGGAGTCATTGGGCTTTGGGTGTTGCTGATTTTTTTTACGGCGGTTGTAACCGCCGCTTATAAGCAACGTTTTGAAGATGGACCGAATCGGGTGTTCTCGGGTGGGCCTTTAGTTTCCGGTGAGTTGTATCGCGGGTCGGAACCCGACTGGGCGTTTGTTAACGAGGTGCCAACCCTTGAGCTTCAGCTGCTGAATCCAGCGCAGTCGCGTCGAATTTGGGTCGCCTCGGTCCAGGGCAAAATGTATGTCTGGTCGGGCTACATGAATAGCGTTGTAGGCCAACTTTGGAAAAGCTGGCCTGCGCAAGCCGAGCTCGATGATCGTGTGGTGGTACGCATTGATGGCACCCGGTACGAGCGGCGTTTGGTGCGAATTAAAACAGGCCCGGTTCTGGATGAACTGATGGCCGTTGTGAGTAAAAAGTATCCCTCACGATCATCCGGTGCTGATGTCGAATCAGGTAATGTCTGGGTCTTCGAAGT
>JABGTE010000008.1 GCA_018647445.1 Gammaproteobacteria bacterium | reverse complement strand
TTGTCGGTTATGCAGTACTTCATCTCAACTCACGGTGCTCGTAAAGGTCTTGCCGATACCGCTTTGAAAACGGCGAACTCAGGTTACTTGACGCGACGTTTGGTTGATGTGGCGCAGGATTTGGTCGTGACCGAAGTCGATTGTGGCACTGATGATGGCATGATCATGAACGCCGTGATTGAAGGCGGTGATGTGATTGCAGGGCTGGGTTCCAGAGTCTTGGGCCGTGTGATTGCAGAAGATGTCTACAACGTAGCTGGTGATGAGGTCTTGATTCCGAGAGGGACGTTGATCGATGAGAAGTGGGCTGATCGTGTCGAAGGCATGGGTGTTGATGAGATCAAGGTTCGAAGTGCCATCACTTGTGAGACACGCTATGGCATTTGTAGTAACTGTTATGGTCGCGACTTAGGCCGAGGCCACATTGTCAATATTGGTGAAGCGGTTGGTGTAATTGCGGCGCAATCGATCGGCGAGCCAGGAACGCAGTTAACGATGCGTACGTTCCACATTGGCGGGGCAGCGTCTCGCGCAACCGCGGTTGATAATGTTCAAGTTAAGCACAAAGGTGTTTTCAGACTCCACAATCTTAAGACAATCGAAAAACCCAATGGCGAGCTGGTTGCTGTTTCTCGGTCTGGAGAAGTAGCGATTGCAGATCAGGAATCTGGTAAAGAGCGTGAGCGTTATAAGGTGCCTTATGGTGCGGTCATTAAAGCTGCGCCTGGACAAGTAGTCGAGGCTGGGGAAATTGTCTCAACCTGGGATCCGCTAACCCATCCAATTGTGACGGAAGTGGCCGGTAAAGTCGTTTTCGAGAACATGGAAGAAGGTTTAACCGTTCGTCGGCAGACCGATGAGCTCACGGGTCTGAATAGCATCTCAATCATCGATCCGAAGGATCGGCCCAGTGCCGGTAAAGATATGCGTCCGGCTGTGTCCTTGGTCGATGGAAAAGGCAAGGCCTTGATGCTGTCGGGTACAGATGTGCCGGCGCATTACTTCTTAGAAGCCAATGCGATTTTGGGTCTTGAAGATGGTGACGCGGTTGCAACAGGTGATGTCATTGCAAGGATTCCGCAGGAAGGCTCGAAAACAAGTGATATTACCGGTGGTTTGCCTCGGGTCGCAGATCTGTTCGAGGCGAGAAAGCCGAAAGAAGCTGCTGTGTTAGCTGAAATTAGCGGGACTGTGTCCTTTGGTAAGGAAACCAAGGGCAAGCGCCGCCTCGTGATCACGCCGACCGATGGATCAACACTGTCAGATGGTTCTGACCATTATGAAGTATTGATTCCAAAGTGGCGTCATATGACGGTCTTTGAGGGCGAGCAGGTTGAGAAGGGTGAAGTGGTATCTGATGGACCTGAAAACCCTCATGATATTCTCAGGCTTAAAGGTGTTGAAGCGCTCGCGAATTACATCACCAAGGAAATTCAAGACGTTTATCGCCTTCAGGGTGTCAAGATTAATGATAAGCATATCGAAGTCATCGTGTGCCAGATGTTGCGAAAAGTTGACATTGTCGATCCGTCTGAATCAGCGTTTGTGAAGGGCGAGCAAGTTGAGTTGAATCACTTTCTTGAGGCAAATGATCGGTTGGCTGAGCAAAATCTTGAGCTGGTTCGCGGTGAGCGGATGTTGCTGGGTATTACCAAGGCATCGCTTGCAACCGAATCGTTCATCTCTGCTGCATCCTTCCAAGAGACAACTCGCGTGTTGACAGAGGCTGCTGTTACTGGCAAGCGCGATTATCTGCGAGGCCTGAAAGAGAATGTCATTGTAGGGCGACTCATCCCGGCAGGCACAGGCTTGACCTATCACAACGAGCGTAAGCTGAAACGTGAGCGAGGCAATACTGTTATGCCAACGGTTAGTGTGAGCGAAGTGGAACAAGCACTTAGCGACGCGCTCAGTCAGGGAGATCTGTAAGCGGTCGCTGCAACTGCAGTTGACTCAATCCAAGCGGCTATTTAGAATGCGCCCCTCGCGTGGAGAGGCGCACTGCCGCACCGAACTAGGAGTTTATAAAAAGCATGGCCAGGATTAATCAATTAGTCAGGAAACCACGGAAGCGAAAAGTGGTTAAAAGTGACGTGCCGGCTCTTCAGGCTTGCCCTCAACGGCGAGGCGTTTGTACGCGGGTCTATACGACCACGCCAAAGAAGCCGAACTCAGCGCTTCGAAAAGTCTGTCGTGTGCGGTTAACGAACGGTATGGAAGTCACTAGCTATATCGGTGGTGAGGGACATAACTTGCAGGAGCACTCGGTTGTTCTGATCCGAGGCGGTCGAGTCAAGGATTTGCCAGGGGTTCGATACCACACGGTTCGTGGCGCATTGGATACCTCGGGCGTCGCTAAGCGAACCCAGGGTCGATCCAAGTATGGTACTAAACGACCCAAGGCTTAAATTAATAGTCTCAAAATTTAACAAAATGCTCGTTAAAAGCGAGAGTAAGGTCGAGTCTGTTTGATCTCGATAAAACCTGAAGAGAGAGTGTCATGCCAAGAAGAAGAGTCCCCGAGAAACGGGTCATTATCCCCGACCCTAAATTCCATAACCAAACACTTGCTAAGTTCATGAATCACGTCATGAATAGCGGTAAAAAATCTGTCGCTGAAAAAATCGTTTATGGCGCATTGGATCGTATTCAAAGCCGTAGCGGCAAAGATCCTATTGAGGTTTTTGACGCGGCGCTTGAAGCGGTTGCTCCGACTGTCGAGGTAAAATCACGGCGTGTTGGTGGTGCGACCTATCAAGTCCCTGTTGAAGTAAGACCTTCCAGACGAACTGCCCTTGCGATGCGCTGGCTTGTAGACTCATCCAGAAAGCGCAGCGAAAAGTCCATGGCTCTGCGATTGGCTGGTGAGCTTCAGGACGCTTCGGAAGGACGTGGATCAGCAGTGCGCAAGCGTGAAGATACGCACCGAATGGCTGAAGCCAACCGAGCTTTTGCGCATTATCGCTATTGATCCTGCTGACAACTTCTTAAGAGGTTTCGCCAGTGTCGCGCTCAACACCGATTCGTCGTTATCGTAATATCGGAATTGTCGCTCATGTGGATGCGGGTAAGACCACGACCACCGAGCGGGTTTTATTCTATACCGGTATATCTCACAAAATTGGTGAGGTCCACGACGGCGCCGCCACAATGGATTGGATGGAGCAAGAGCAGGAACGTGGCATAACGATTACGTCTGCTGCCACCACCACCTTCTGGTCCGGTACAGCGCAACAATTCGATCAGCATCGCATCAACATTATTGACACCCCAGGACACGTCGATTTCACGATTGAAGTTGAGCGGAGCCTAAGGGTGCTCGACGGCGCAGTTGTCGTCTTCTGCGCAACCTCGGGCGTTGAGCCGCAATCGGAAACCGTTTGGCGGCAAGCCAATAAGTATGCGGTGCCTAGAATCGTGTTTGTGAACAAGATGGACCGCGCGGGTGCGGATTTCCTGCGAGTGGTCGATCAGATTGAGCAGCGGCTGGGTTCAACTTGCATACCGATTCAATTGGCAATCGGGGCTGAAGAGCATTTCTCCGGTGTGATTGACTTGATCAAGCTGAAGGCAATTTACTGGAATGATAGTGATCAAGGGTTGACCTTTCAGGAGGAAGAGATTCCCGAAGAATACGTTGAAGCTGCGAGTCTATATCGTGAGCAAATGATCGAAGCCGCTGCAGAAGCTAATGATGAGCTGATGGAGGCATACCTTGAATCAGGTGAGTTGACCAGCGAGCAGATTAAGCAAGGGCTTAGGCAGCGCTCATTAGCGAATGAAATCGTGTTAGCGCTCTGTGGGACAGCTTTTAAAAATAAAGGTGTCCAAACGATGTTAGACGCCGTTATTGAGTATCTCCCGGCGCCGGATGAAGTAAAAGCGATTCGAGGTTTCCTCGACGACAAGGATGAAACTGAGGCGGTTCGTCCGGCCTCCGATGAGGCGCCTTTCTCTGCGTTGGCCTTTAAAATTGCAACCGATCCCTTCGTTGGGGCATTGACCTTTATCCGCGTGTATTCGGGTGTGTTGAATTCTGGGGATTTTGTTTATAACGCCGTTAAAGGAAAGCGCGAGCGGGTTGGGCGCATGGTTCAAATGCACTCCAATGAACGTAAAGAAATTAAAGAAGTGCGGGCTGGTGATATTGCTGCCGCGATTGGCCTAAAGTTAGCGACGACTGGGGACACTTTGTGTGATGAAAAGCAAATCATCACGCTTGAACGAATGGACTTTCCGGAGCCGGTGATTCATGTAGCAGTTGAGCCCCGGAGTCAGGCTGATCAAGAAAAGATGGGCGTCGCTCTGAGTAAACTAGCGGCGGAAGATCCATCGTTTCGGGTCCGAACCGATGAGGACTCCGGTCAAATTATTATCGGCGGCATGGGTGAGTTGCACCTAGATATTATCGTTGATCGAATGCGTCGTGAATTCGCAGTCGAGGCGAATATTGGCAAGCCCCAGGTCGCGTATCGAGAAACCATTCGTAAAGCGGTTGAGTCTGAAGGAAAGTTTATCAGGCAGACGGGCGGTCGCGGGCAGTACGGCCATGTGTGGCTTAAGCTTGAACCAATCGAGGGTCCGGATTTCGAATTTGTGGATAACGTCGTCGGCGGGGTTGTGCCGAGAGAATATATCAGTGCCGTCGCAAAAGGGGCGGAAGAGCAAATGGGGAATGGGGTCCTGGCGGGTTATCCGCTTCAAGGCGTTCGCGCCACGTTGTTTGATGGCTCCTATCATGATGTTGATTCCAGCGAGGTGGCCTTTAAGGTGGCGGCGTCGATGGCAGTAAAGGCCGGTGCGCTGGATGCAGACCCGGTTTTACTTGAGCCTGTTATGAAAGTCGAAGTGGTGACACCTGAAGAGCATTACGGCGATATTATCGGTGACTTAAATCGTAGGCGGGGCGTGGTTCTGGGCATGGAAGATGTGCCGTCAGGAAAATCCGTTCGAGCAGAGGTGCCGATGTCAGAAATGTTCGGTTACGCGACAGACATGAGATCTGCAACGCAAGGCCGAGCCACCTTCTCAATGGAGTTTGAGAAGTACAAAGAAGTGCCAAGCAATGTTGCCGATGCGGTAATCAGTAAGGCGCGTTAATTTAATCCTAGAATACTCTCTATTGAGGTGAGCAATGTCCAAAGAAAAGTTTGAGCGTACGAAACCCCACTTAAATGTTGGGACCATCGGCCACGTTGACCACGGTAAGACGACGCTAACAGCGGCGATCACGAAGGTCTGCGCGGAGACT
>JABGTE010000009.1 GCA_018647445.1 Gammaproteobacteria bacterium | reverse complement strand
GTCTTGTGAGGACTCAGCGCGTTGTCGTGCCGTGACCACGACTTCTTCGATTTCCGCACCGTAGCTGAAACCAACGCTGGTGGTGCCAAGGGCCGCGGCAATGCTGCTAACCAGCATTCTTCGACGAAAGGGATGATTGGGAACTGTAGGCTTTTTATAAGTCATATCGTGATCCGAGTTCATGATGATGAGGCTGGGACAGTAGGTGATCAATTGGTTGCGAACATTGATCAATGCCGACCGAGCGGTAAACAGCTTTTCTAGTCTTCTCTGATCGTAATGCATCCTGAGGTTTGATAAAAGTGCTTTGGCTACAAATATTGTCGCCAAAATAGCGGGATTAAGGGCGCTATTTTAATCGGCGGCAGCCGCTTTCAACGGCGCTTAATGACTCGCAAGTGCGCGACAAACTGCCGCGCTAGCAGGCTGTCCCGCGTCGCTGTTCACATCAAGACGTAGAACTTGCTCTGTGCTGGCTTGATACGGCGGCCAAGGCACCGCCTTGCTCGAGTTGGGGTTGCCGGTTTTGATAAAATTTGCCCAGTAATGCTGCATCAAGGCCGTGAGGGCGCGATCGGCTTCATCGGTAGGCAGCCACTCGTCATGCGTATCAAAAACATAGGGCAGTTCTGCGCCGTGGTATGCGCCCATCGACGCGGCCATCTTTCCCGGACGAACCTTATTAAATTCATAAACATACACTGACTTTGCAATATCGCTTTGATATGAGGCCAATCGCAGGGACGGGCAAACAAAGACGCGCGCCGTGATGAGGACATCCAGCGCTCGGGTGGCCGATGGAAATTGGGATAGCAGCGGCAGGACGGCAGCGCGCTGGGTTTTGCTCAGATGCTCGGTCAGCCAGTCATCGAGTTTTTGCTCAGGATCTAAGTACATAAGCCATTCATCTCGATTGGTCCCGATGAGCAGGTCGATAGGCGCGACAGCGCCCGTATCCAGTGATTGCCTTGGCGGCATCACAATGCTCGTGCCGTCCTCAACCGGGTCAAAATAAAAACCGGCATAAACCGATTCAGCAGCCGCGAGCACCTCATTGGGCGGCAGCTGTTTTGCGGCCGCCAGCGCAGCCGGCCCGCTTAGACCGGTGAGCTGCTGCGTTAAGCGAGACCCTAATTTTCGGGCCGGCGCTGGGTCAGTTTCTCGATCGACCGCCGAGCCGCCGCTCTGGTGGATCGCGCGCTGAAAGAGACCTTGGGCCAAGGGCGACGCGATTAGGAAGTTAATGCTGTTGGCGCCAGCAGATTCACCCATAATCGTAATTCGATTGGGGTCTCCGCCCAGGGCCCGGCTGTGTTGTTTGATAAACCTTAAGGCTTGAATTTGATCCAGCAGTCCAAAATTGCTGGTAGCGAGCCCTGGATGCGTGAAAAAGCCCAAGACCCCTACGCGATAAGCGATTGTAATGACGATCACGCCTTGCGCGGCCAAATGGTGGCCCAGGTAATTGGGTTCATAACTGAAGCCGCCTCGATTACTGCCGCCATGGATGAAGACGACGACGGGCAAAGGTTGGGTCGCGCCCTTAGGTCGCCAAAGGTTGAGGTATAAGCAGTCTTCACTAACCAGGGGCGCCTCAATGACATTTGGGTCTCCGCCAAAATCTTGTACGACGCCTTGGTACCATTTCGTGATGTGCTCGCCTTGGTAGCAGGCCGGTGCAAAGCGCGTGGTCATTAACGGTTGGAGGGTTGCCGGTAGGGGTTGGGGCGGCATCCACCGCAATGGGCCAACGGGCGGCGCTGCAAATGGAATGCCCCGAAAGACCTCGATAGTGTCCTCGTTTAGGTTTTCGCCTGTCACGGTTAACGTGCCGAGCATCATGCTCGGCGGGTTATCTGACTCTGCCCTCAAGATTTGGCAAGACAGTAGGAGCGCCCAAAGCAGGACGAGCAGGGCTTGGCGTAGGTGATGCCGTAAGATTCGTGTTAACCCAGATCGTGGCTCGAGGCAGTGCGGCGCGCATAATTGGTCGCAATGATCTCGATAATGCATTTGCTGGGCTGCTTGCGAGATTTTCAATCGAATAAAGTTCCTAAATTGCATGCTCGCTCGAACGATTGTTTAAGGCGCCCACGTCGAGCTGAGCACCGTGATGACGCGATCTGGTATCCAAAGGCGCGGTATATTAGGCCGGGGGCGTTTTAGGTTTTTGCGTTTTTGGGCCCGTTTATTAATTTGATGCGAGTTGGCTTTGCCCGGTCTTTAAATGCCGTGCAATGAATTCCATTCGATCCTTGTCCCAATAGATCTCATCCTCGATCACAATGGTTGGCGCCCCAAAAACGCCTCGGTCCAGCCCTGATTGTGTTTCGTTGACGACGGTTCGGCCCGTTTC
>JABGTE010000112.1 GCA_018647445.1 Gammaproteobacteria bacterium | reverse complement strand
TGAGGGTGGCGCCCCGTACCCCGCCGCCATAAAAAAATTCATGGCCCTTCAATCCGCTCTCATGACGAGCGCGACGCGTTGGATTTAGGCACCAAAGTGAGGGCTTAGAGGTCGTTGAGTCCTTCTTTTGTCGCAATGGGCGGGTGATAAATGATTTGCACCCGAATCTCAGAGGGGCCCACACAATAAAAACTGATCGCCCCATCTCGATGCATTCTGGGCTCCGTTAGCACCTCCACACCGCTTGCTTGTAAGAATTCAAACCAAGCCTGAACCTCATCTGGGTCGTTAATAAAGAACCCAATGTGGTCCAGCGAACCCTGTCCGTCGACTGTCTCTACCTGGTGGAGGGCCAGATTATCATTACCTGAAGTCAAATAGACGTTGTCAGCGTCGGGTCGCCATTCAATCATCATGCCCATCAGGTCCACAAAAAAGTGTTCTGCCACGACCAAGTCCTGCACAAACAATGCGACATGTCGGAGACCTTGGGTTTTTCCTGGCCGCTTCATACCGCCACCGCCTGAATCTCAAAGCTGTGCGTGATCTCAACGCCACCAGCTTCCAGCATTTTCGACGCGGAGCAATACTTTTCCGCCGAGAGCTGTACCGCCCGCGCAACGTGCTGCTCGCTGATATTCTCTCCCTGAATTACAAAATGAAGCTGGATTTTAGTAAACACAGCGGGTGTAGCATCCGCACGATCAGCAGACAGCTCAACCTTGCAGTCCAATACCTTTTGTCGAGCCTTCTTGAGAATTGAAACAACATCATAACTAGCGCATCCGCCCAATCCGATCAAAACGAGCTCCATAGGGCGCGGCCCTTTATTTTGCCCACCGGCTTCTTCAGGGCCATCAAGCAGGAGTTGATGACCCGTCTCAGACGTCGCCAGAAAACACACTTCCCCCTGCCAATGCACCATCGCTTTCATTTTGCTTTCTCCGTCATCCTAGTTTCAAGGTTATGACTGCTAAGATTTGTCCAATAAATAAAGCACTCGGGCCTGTCCTCAGATATGGACAGCCCTCAGACCGGGTCGCAGCCAAGCCAACCGCCCGATGCGAGTTGCGTTCTTAATCGCGTTTGCTTGTTGAGGGTTTTTGGACCGAACCAAACAGCGCGTTTAGCCTTTCACCGGGATCGGGATGCCGCATAAAAGCTTCACCGACTAAGAAAGTGCCGACACCCGATGTCCACATTGATTGCACATCTGACTCAGTATGAATACCGCTCTCAGTAATGATCAATGTCTCAGACGGGATCTGCTCGAGCAGGCCAAGGGTTGTATCGAGACTGACCGAAAAGTCATGCAAATTCCGGTTATTAATGCCCAGCAGTTTTGGCGCGAATCGAAGCGCCCGCTGGCACTCACTCGCATCATGAACTTCAACCAACACATCCAAGCCCAGCCCGGTCGCCAG
Source organism: Gammaproteobacteria bacterium (assembly GCA_018647445.1). Classification (GTDB taxonomy): domain Bacteria; phylum Pseudomonadota; class Gammaproteobacteria; order Pseudomonadales; family Azotimanducaceae; genus UBA9926. The sequence continues at coordinate 12,445 of JABGTE010000112.1, read as the reverse complement.
CGCATAAAACTCATCCAGCGCCTCATCCGTCAAGGCAGATACGATTAACAAAATGCAATCTGCACCGAGCTCAAACGACTCATAAATTTGAAACGCATCAATGATGAAGTCTTTACGCAATACCGGTAGTGAGGCACTCGAGCGCGCCGTCGCCAGATCCGCATCACTCCCGAAAAAGAATGGCTCGTCTGTTAAGCAGGACAAGCAAGCAGCGCCGTGACGCTCATAAGATTCCGCGATTGACGCGACGTCAAAGTTAGGCCGGATAATGCCCTTAGACGGCGAACCTTTTTTGATTTCAGCAATGACCGCGGGCAATCCAAGGGACTGCTTGACTCTAAGGGCATCCGCAAAGCCTCTCACGCTTGATGGCCGTCGCAACGCCTTCGGGTCAATCTTGCGATGGACTCGCTGCGCCGCGATATGATTTCGTTTCTCTGCAATAATTTTTTCAAGCACTGTGGGGGTTGTCATGATGAAAGCGCTCCGAGCTGCTGACTGAACTCAACGAGAAAGCGCAGCTTCTCGGTCGCCGCACCACTGGCAATGACGTCTTCTGCTAACGCAATGCCTCCGCTTAGGGTTTGGCTACCACCCCCCACATAAATTGCAGCACCGGCATTTAACGTAACAAACTGACTAGCAAGGTCATGCTCACCAGATAAAGCGGCTTTCACCAAAGTCAGACTTTCCTTGCTGTCTTGAACGGTCAGCCCAGCCCAGGTTTGCGATTTCATCCCAAAATCTTCTGGCCGGATTTCGTATTCAGATATTTCACCATTAACCAACTCAGCAACGCGTGTTGGCGCGGCGATACTAATCTCATCTAGCCCATCTTCAGAATGCACAACTAGCACCCGTTGGCTACCCAGCTTTTTAAGCACCTCAGCCATCGGCCTCACCCAGGCGCGATCAAACACCCCCAACACTTGATTTTCAGCACCCGCTGGATTGGTGAGCGGACCTAATAAATTAAAGACGGTTCGGAACTGCAGCTCTTTTCGAGGACCAATCGCGTGCCGCATCGCACCGTGGTGATTCACCGCAAACAAAAATCCCAAACCCACCACATCAATACATTGCGCGACTTGAGAGGGCGTTAAGTTCAGGTAAACGCCGGCGCTTTCCAGGACGTCCGCGCTACCACTCTTTCCAGAGGCCGCCCGGTTGCCGTGTTTCGCAACTTTTATACCCGCACCAGCTGCAACAAAGGCGCTCGCGGTTGAGACATTGAATTTGTTCGAGCCGCTGCCACCGGTGCCGCAGGTATCAACAAGACCGCTTGAGTCGACCATGACTCGGGCAGCAAGCGCTCTCATCACTTTGGCCGCTGCCGCAATCTCCGTCACGGTTTCCCCTTTAATTCGCAGTGCCGTCAGGGCCGAGCCGATCTGAGCGGCAGTTGCTTCGCCCGTCATAATGGCCTGCATCAAGAACGTCATCTGCTCGTCAGAAAGATCCTCTTGCGCCGCTAAATTTGCTAACAGGGTTGGTAAACTCATACGCCAAAGCCTTGGGTCAAAAAATTATTCAGCAACGCGTGTCCGTGCTCAGTCAAAATCGACTCAGGATGAAATTGCACCCCTTCGACCCCGTCAACCGCTTGTCTCACGCCCATAATGGCCTCCATCGAACCGTCCTCAAACGAAGTCCATGCGGTGACCTCCAGTGCATCCGGTAGTGACTCGGGGGCAAGCACCAAAGAGTGATAGCGCGTTGCCACGAACGGACTGGGCAAACCGGTAAAAACGCCAACACCCGAGTGAAAAATCTCAGAGGTTTTACCATGCATCACCCGGGGGGCGCGCACTACCGCTCCACCGTACACCTGACCAATACTTTGATGTCCTAAACAAACCCCTAATATCGGAATCTCGCCACGGAACCGTTCAATAACGCCCATGGAAATACCCGCTTCATTTGGCGTGCAAGGTCCGGGCGAAATAACGATCTGATTTGGTTTCAGCGCCTCAATATCCTCTACAGAGACTTCATCATTGCGTACCACCATGACCTCAGCGCCCAATTCCGCGAGATACTGCACAACGTTGTAAGTAAAGGAGTCATAGTTATCAATCATCAATAACATTACAGGCCTCCTGGCGCACTGCGCTTAAAAGAACTGACTGCATAGCAAAAAGTGGCTTTCATCGATTTTCCTCGCCCGGCACGCGAAACCGCAATCCGTCTTCGGCAATAATTGCCGCCTGCATTACCGAGCGCGCTTTGTTGAGTGTTTCCTTCCATTCAAGCTGCGGCTCAGAATCTGCCACGATGCCAGCGCCGGCTTGAACAAACAACCGTCCGTTCTGAATGACCGCCGTCCTAATTGCGATTGCCGTATCCATTTGTCCTTGCCAAGACAGATAACCTACTGCGCCCCCAAAGATGCCGCGTTTAACGGGCTCAAACGCATCAATTAATTCCATCGCCCGAACCTTAGGCGCACCGCTCAAAGTGCCCACCGGCAACGTCGCTTTGAGGACATCGATGGCTGTGAGGTTCGGCTTCAAGCGACCGGACACATTAGACGCTAAATGCATCACATGAGCGTATCGCTCAATCGTCATCATCTCTGAGACTTCAACCGTACCGGTTTCGCAAACCCGGCCGATATCATTACGGCCAAGGTCGATTAGCATCAAGTGCTCTGCTTGCTCCTTAGGATCCGCTCGTAACTCTCGCTCCATCTCAAGATCTTCTTCTGGCGATCTACCGCGTCGCCGGGTACCAGCAAGCGGTCGCACCGTCACCTCTCCATGCTCCAAACGCGCCAAAATCTCAGGCGAGGACGACACAATCTGAACGGTCTCTAAGTCCATAAAATACATATAGGGCGACGGGTTTAAGGCACGGAGCGCTCGATACAAATTCAGCGGTGCCGCCTCAAAACTGCATGACAAGCGTTGGGACAAAATCACTTGCATCACATCGCCTGCTGCGATGTATTCTTTGAGACGGGACACATCGGCCTTGAACTGAGCCTCGCCATAAGACGAAACGAAATCATGCTCTTCAAGTTTCGGAGAAACCTTTGGCGCAACGAACTCATCCGGCAGCGTTCCTCTCAAACAGCCTTGCATCGCATCCAAACGCAGCGCAGCTTGACTCAACTGATCCGTGCTGAGGTCACTAACGTGGGTCACAAGGTGCATTCGACCCTTTACGTTATCAAACACGATCACATCGTCGGAGATCATCAAGACAATATCAGCGGAGCCCAGCTCATCCGGGGGTGCTGAATCTTTGATTTTGGGCTCGACATAGCGAACTGTGTCATACCCGAAGTAACCCACAAGCCCACCCGTGTAGTTCGGCATCCCAGGGCAGCTTGGATAACTAAAGGCCTCCTGAAGCTTTGCAATCTCGGCCAGTGGGTCTTCAATCACCTCATCCCGAGTCAGAGAGCCATTGTCAGTCAATGTCAGTCGATCCCCAGAGATTCTCAAAATGCGCCTCGCGGGCAGACCAATAATCGAAAATCGAGACCATTTCTCGCCGCCTTGATTCGCGGACTCTAGCAAGTAGCTATAGGGTCCTCTTGCCACTTTGGCATAGCACGATAGGGGGGTTTCAAAATCCGCAACCAATTCCCGGCAAATCGGTACATGGAGACACCCATTGGCCACAAGGGCGGCAAGGTACGCGGGTGTGTTTGGGGCACGATCCGTCATCTCAGCTTAAACGTCAGAAAGCGCCGAGCGCATCGCTTGGATCGTTGCCGCATAATCAGGATGTCCAAAAATAGCCGAACCTGCAACGAACGTATCGGCGCCGGACGCATGAATCGCGGCGATATTATCCACTTTGACGCCACCATCGACCTCAAGCCGAATGTCCCGGCCACTGTCATCAATCAAAGCCCGAATTGCCTGAATTTTACGATGGGTTATGTCAATGAACGTCTGGCCACCAAACCCAGGGTTAATCGACATGACCAAAATCATGTCGACTTTATCCATCACAAAATCGAGGCAGGAGATCGGCGTAGCAGGATTTAAAACCAACCCAGCTTTGACGTTGGCTGATTTTACCAATTCAAGTGAACGGTCGACATGTCGAGATGCTTCTGGATGAAAGGTAATGTAGCTGGCACCGGCCTCAATGAAATCCCCAATAATTCGATCAACCGGTTCAACCATCAAATGTACATCAATGGGCGCGGCAATGCCGTATTGCCTTAACGCCTGACACACCATTGGCCCAATGGTCAAATTCGGTACATAGTGGTTGTCCATGACGTCAAAATGGATGATGTCGGCACCGGCCTCGAGCACCGCATCGACTTCGGCACCCAACCGGGCAAAATCGGCTGCTAATATCGACGGCGCGATCCAATTATCGTTCTTCATAGAACCCTCTCGCTCGGTATGAGCGTCAAATCAAAAAGCCATCACGGCACAGCCTTTGATCTGCGCGCGACCCTTAAAACCGCAGTTTACAGGATCCAGCTGATCAACGACACAGACCAGCTTCGAAATCTGCTTGCGTGCTCTGTAGCCGGTCCGGTGTTCCAACATCTGACCAATACCCATCATGGATACAACCGGTCAAAAGGCCTTTTTCGGCAGCCGGAAACAAAACCTCGCGCATGGCAAAGCCTGCCTTCGTCGGCGCCAAGATGAGCGCTGGCGCGATAACACCAATCCCTGAATACGTTAATTCTGATCCACGCAACACTGCCTGCATCGGGTTCAGCGCAAAATCCCCCGTAGGATGATGCAAAGGGTTCTTAACCAGAACCAAATGCGCAAGATCGGGCGTCAGCTGCGTGAGCGCCCTGAAGTCAAAATCTGTCACGACATCACTACTGATCATCAAAAAAGGGGCAGCGTCACCCAGCAGAGACAGCGCCTGTCGGGCACCGCCGCCGGTATCTAGGAGCGACGTTTCCTCAGAATAGACAATTCGGACGCCGTAAGACCTGCCATCACCTAACTGTTCTTTGATCTGGCTGCCTAAGTAATGCAAATTGACCACGATCTCATCGACCCCAGCGGCCTTCAACCGCCTCAAATGCCGTTCAATGAGCCGCTCTTTCCCAATCGACAAGAGCGGCTTGGGGCAATTATGGGTCAACGCACCCATCCGCTCACCCCGGCCTGCGGCCAGCAACAGTGCTTTCATGCGGATCTACCCAAGGGGTCTGACAGGACAAATACTTGTAGCCACCGATAAAATTCACCTAACTCGGGTTGGCGCTTGCAAACAGACGCTATGTATTTCAGCACCATCGGAATATCGTTTAAGTATCGTGATTTACCATCCCGCAGGCAAAGCCTTGAAAAGATTCCTGCGCATTTTAAATGACGCTGTAATCCCATGTTCTCAAATGACTTGTAAAATGCGGTTGGCGTCATGGCCTGCACGCGCGGATCAGACAGCCAAATTTGTCGATAGCCTTCAACAAGCGCTTGTTGCATCGCAGGCTCATATTCGACGTAGCAATCTCTTAATAACGACACTAGGTCATAACTCAACGGGCCCCGAACCGCATCCTGAAAATCCAGCAACCCCAAGGCGCCCTTTGAGGGCACCATAATATTGCGACTGTGAAAATCACGATGAACAAAGACCTGAGGTTCAGCCAGTGCAGACGCAACCAAACGATCACAAAGGCCTTGCCACAGGCGCCAAAACTCATCCGTTAGCGTTAAACCCAATAGGCGCGTCAAATACCACGTTGGGAACAAGTCCATCTCGCTCCGCAACATCGCCTCACTATAGTCCGGCAGCACGCAATCAACCCTTGCGATGTTTTGCAGCAAACCAATCACCTCGGACAACGTCGACATCACGGCTTCAGGCTCATCTTGAACTAGACCGAGTAACTGTCGGTCCCCAAAATCGGACAGCGCTAAAAACCCAGCTTCAATATCTACGGCAATAAACTCGGGCGTAGGCACACCCGCCACAAACAACGCGTTGCCAATCGCCAGAAAGTCTTGAAGCGGCTCTTTATCAGGTGGCGCATCCATGAATACAATCGATTGGTCCAGCTTAGGGCAGCGAAAATAGCGCCGAAAACTAGCATCATCCGAAACCGAGACAAAATCAGCGGCCGAAAGTGTCGTTTGACCAACTGGAACGAATTGAGCACTGGCCCAATGACTGAGTTTTCTCAATCGGGTATCCATCAATCGACTCCGGGTTCTCTGTTGATCTTACCCATTATGGCTTATTCTTGGACCTCGGCGAAAACCTAGATGTTTACTATGCCTCATCGGTTCCTCCGATTCGAAATAAGACCAGTGCTTGCCCTGCTCGTGCTCTGTGCAGGGTTACCCCTGCTCGCCGCCGAATCAATCGGCCTGAATACAGAGCAGTGCCGTAACCCCGACCTTGCAACCGCTAGTGACATAGTCAGCAGCACACAGATTTCCGCGCTGCGTGCCAATGTTCGGCCTGATGCCTTCGCAGAAATTTTTGGTGACGTTCTGATTTACAATAAAGATGTGCGCCTTCGGGCGGACAGCGCGCAATTGAGTTTTACCGACAATCGAATCGCCTTGAATAAAAACGTCTCCATCATGGATACAAATCTATGTATCAAAGGCACGCGGGCCTCCGGTAACTTCTTAGTGGGCCAGGGATCGGTTGAGCAGGCTCAGTTCTTACAACCGCAATCGAATCTTCGCGGCAGTGCCGCCGAAATCAAACTCAGCGGCCGCCAGCGTTTTGAACTGTCTCAAGGCGTCGTCACCCGCTGTCCCGGCGATGCTGATTTCTGGCAAATTTCGAGTCGCTCACTCGTCGCCGACCAAGCTCAAAGTACCTTGACCGTTAAGGACATGGTGCTTCGGATTAAACACGTTCCAATTTTGTACCTACCTTATTTAAAAATACCGGTGTCGACCGAACGCCAAAGCGGATTTTTGCCCATCGGCTTATCTCAGAATAGCCGCAATGGCGTTGAGACCCATTTGAAATACTATTTCAATTTGCGTTCCGACCTGGATGCAACCGTTGGTGTACGGCACCTTCATCGGCGAGGTCAGCTTTTTGAGGCTGAAGCCAGAAGCCTTGGCGCAAACCATCAAGGACAATTTAATGGCGCGTTTCTACCAGAGGACCGCCTCGAGGATTTAAACCCAGTCGCACCGAGTCAAAATCAAGACCGGTATGATCGCAACGTTATGAGTCTATCTTATGACTTTAAATTTGCCGGCTTGACAACCCAAATCAATTTTAGCGAAGCCTCAGACCTAAACTTCTTGCGTGATTTCGACAGTGAACTTGCCCCTCACAGCGGGCACCTGGGGGGGCTTCGTCCAGCCAATCCGCAATATGGGAGAATTTTACCGGCTTTGAATCAACGGATCTCTGTTCAATATGAAAGAACGCATTTTAAGGCTGATTTATCCTACCAAGGGTTTCAGATGCTCGTGCCACAACTGAGCCAACAAGTTGAAAAGCGACCGGAACTGGATATTCAATACAACCGTTCTTGGGGACGTTTGCGCGGGACGACCCGCCTGCGTCTCACGGAATCACGCCTGCAGGATCCAGACTCAGACCTCTTTCAGGGTCAACGGCAGGTATTAGACGCACAAATGACTTGGCCTTACGAGAACGCGCTCGGCTATATCGAAAGCACGGTTGGTGCAAAGCTTCGACGTTATAGGGCAACTCGAGAGACCGGAGTTGGCCCCACATTCAACAACCCTTTCCTACACGTTATCGCCGGGACTCGACTCACTCATCAAAGCACCGGCAAATCGACGAATCGCATTCTTGAACCTAAGATGTCGATCACCCTTGGCCATAAAGATCGAGATCAACCGCAATTCGGCATCGATACCGCTTGGCTCGAACCCAACTATCGATCCAGGTTCAGTCCCTATACCGCTGTCGGCGCCGATTCGGGTGTAACAGGTCATACCATTGCGCTCGGTTTTGACCACCGCTGGCTTAACCACTCCAGCGGCCAGCAACTTGGCCGCGTCAGTGTGGGTCAATCGTATCAAGCAACCGCAGACCACAACGTGCCAGAGAGTCATCGCGGGCATCGCACCGACTTTCAAGCGGAACTGACGACCCCCGGCGCGATCACAGGGCGAATTGATCTTTCGTATCGACACCAACAGAAGGCGATAGCCTCTGGATTCGTCAGCCTTTCTTATCGGCCGGCAGGATCAACCTTGATCAGCCTTCAGCATCGATATCGAACTAAGGAGCGCTTGTTTGGGCAAGGTGCGATAGCACCAGAATCGAGTGTTTCACAGATCGCCTTGCAAGCCCAAATCGGCAAAGGTTTTCAGATCAGGGGGCTGTGGGGCCGGAATAATCGAGCAAGTAAAGAGATAGAGTCCGTCCTCGGTGTGTCATACAATGGCTGCTGCTGGTCGGTTGACGCGGCTTATAGAAAGTCCTTTGACCCAAAGCTCATATGGAAGGATGGCCAATACGGGGTAGACGCCCAAACCCGGACCGGCATCTTCTTCTCATTTGAGCTCAAAGGGTTGATGCAAATTGGCAGTGATATGACCCGAGTTTTTGAGCGAAGCGTTCCTGGGTTTACCGCCGCAACCCGATGACGCCAAGCAACCTGCCTAAAACCAACAGAATCAAGGTTACGAACATGTACAAAATGTCATTTATTCTTCTTTGTTTGAGTGTCATCAGCCTGCCCGCGTCAGGCCTCCCGATCGTACTCGATCAGATCGCTGCGATTGTTGACGAAGACATCATCACGCGCTCGGAAGTCGCCGAGCGGGCCAAAGCGATACGGGCGCAAGCTGCCAATCCAAGCAGCCTGCCGAGCGATGACATTCTCACCGAGCAAATTATTGAACGCCTTATTGTTGAGAGCCTCCAACTCCAGATGGCCCGCCGGGCTGGGGTGCGGGTTAGCGATACAGAGTTAAACGAAGCCATGGCGAGAATTGCCGGCCAAAATAAGTTGAGCCTCGAGCAGTTTAGACAAGCCCTCACGGCCGATGGCATCTCCTACCGAGGGATGCGTCAGCAAATCGAACGAGAAATCATGATTGGTCGAGTTCAGCAAGGCGTCATGAACAGCCGGATTGAAATCAGCGACCAAGCGATCGACGATTTCCTCAATTCAGATGCCGGCAGAGAACTCACTGCCGACGAGTATCGGGTCGGCCATATCCTACTGGCAACTCAAACAGATATGTCCCAAGTCGCGATCCAAAGCATCCGAAAGCAAGCCGAGACTTTAGTCTCTGAGTTAAATGCGGGCGCTGAATTTCAAGCCATGGCAATGGCCAAGTCAGCAGGCAAAAATGCCCTTGAGGGCGGCGATCTAGGTTGGCGGAAACCCGGCGCGCTCCCCACATTGTTCTCAGACCTTGTGACCGAGCTTACAATCGACGAAGTCAAAGGACCAATTCAAAGTGGTTCCGGCTTCCATATTATTAAGTTACTGCAAAAACGCGGCGCAGCAGCACAAGGCATGATCGATCAAACGCGTGTCCGTCATGTTTTGATCAACCCCAACGAGATCCGATCGCTCGAGGAGGCCGAAGCCTTGGCCGAGAGCTTGCGAGAAGAAGTAATCGGCGGACGCGCCTTCGAAGAAGTCGCACGGCGCTACTCTGAAGATCCAGGCTCGGCCTTGAATGGCGGCGACCTTGGTTGGAGTAGCGGTGATGAATTTGTCGGCCCCTTTGAGAAAGCCATCTCTGAAACCCAAATTGATGAAATAAGCCCGGTTTTTAGAAGCGAGTTTGGTTTCCATTTTCTGGAGGTGACGGGACGCCGAATCGAGGATTTCAGTCAGACGTTTAAACGCAACCAAGTGGGCAACTATCTCAGGAATCAATCCTTCGATGAGGAAGTTGATAATTGGGTTCGTGAAATCAGGGAAGACGCGTTTGTCGAAATCAGAATCTGACCATACGATTGTCATCACTCCGGGAGAGCCGGCTGGCATTGGTATGGATGTTTGCTTGGCAAGCGATTCACTGTTGCCCGAAGCACTCAAAAGAATTTATTTAGCAGACCCTGAGGCCCTCGTAGCACGGGCTGACTTACTCGGAATAAAATGCTCACCCCGAGTTCTAGCCACTCCAAAAGACTATGCGCCTGGCAAACTCAATGTAATACCGTGTGACCTTGGTTACACGGTCCAGGCCGGCAAGATCGACACGCGCTCTGGCCCTTATGTTGTGCAATGTTTAGAAACAGCGATTTCACTATGGGAAGCAGACTCTAGAACCGCCCTCGTGACGGGCCCGATTCAAAAATCAGTGGTCAATCAAAGTGGTATTGCTTTCAGCGGACATACAGAATGGCTGGCCGAGCGCACGCAGACTGATAAGGTGGTCATGATGTTGGCCGATGGTGAGCTCAGAGTCGCTCTGGTTACAACTCATTTGCCCTTATCCGAGGTCCCTTGCGCCATCACCCCTGACGCCGTTCGAGCAACCATCGCGCAAACCTTAAAATCCCTTAGTGAAGACTTTGGCATTGCCAAGCCGCACATTAGCGTCTGCGGCCTGAACCCCCATGCTGGCGAGGCCGGTTATCTCGGTCGAGAGGAAATTGACATCATCACACCCGTTATTAAAGATTTTCAAAGCAACGGCCATTTAGTTCAAGGCCCATTGCCCGCTGACACAGCTTTCACCCAACAGTCTCTGCAGAATGTCGACGCAGTGATCGCCATGTATCACGATCAAGGCTTGCCCGTGCTCAAGCACAGTGGTTTCGGGCATGCTGTTAACGTCACATTAGGATTGCCAATCGTTCGAACCTCGGTCGACCATGGAACGGCCCTCGATCTTGCCGGTACCGGTCGTGCCGATCCAGGCAGTCTCTTGGCAGCAATTCAACTCGCAGATCGCATGGTCAGAACCTAAAATGATGATGCGCGCAAAAAAACGTTTTGGCCAAAATTTCCTTCAAGATGATCTGATCATCGATCAGATTTGTGCCAGCGTTCGCCACAAGCCAGGCCAGTCGCTCATTGAGATCGGGCCGGGGCATGGCATATTAACCGAACGATTGGTTCAAAAAACGCCCGACATGACCATTATTGAGCTCGACCGAGACTTGATTCCAAATCTTCGGCGCCTACTGCCTAGCACGGTCAACATCATCGAAGCAGATGTTTTAACCGTTGACTTTAATGACTTCGACGCGCCGCTAATGATTGTTGGCAACCTGCCCTATAACATTTCAACGCCGCTGCTTTTTCGCCTTTTTGAACTGGGCACACGGGTTGCAACCATGACCTTTATGCTCCAAAAAGAAGTCGTCGACCGAATGGGCGCAGTCCCCAACACCAAAGCTTATGGCCGCCTTTCGGTGATGGCGCAGTATCACTGCGAGATTGAAAAATTATTCGATGTTCCGCCTACCGCTTTTAAACCCGCGCCGAGGGTCACCTCTGCGGTGGTTCAATTGCGGCCGCACTCGCAACCACCCCACCCAGCAACCGACTTGAAGACCCTGTCTGACGTTCTGGTTGCCGCCTTCGGCCAACGCCGAAAAACCCTGCGGAATTCTTTATCGAGCCTACTAACAACTGATCAACTAAAAAAACTGGGCATTGACCCAAGTGAAAGAGCCGAGTCTTTGACTGTTGCCGATTACGTTCGATGCGCCAACCTTTTGAGCCAGAAGCCATCATGAGCACCTATGCCGTAGGCGATATACAAGGCTGCTTTGACACCTTGATGGCGCTCTTGATGCAAGTGCATTTTAAGCCGGAGACCGACACGCTCTGGTGCGCAGGAGACCTAATTAACCGAGGGCACAAGAACGTTGAGACCTTGCAATATTTAATGTCCCTACCAAACCTAAAAGTGGCCTTAGGCAATCATGACCTGCACTTTTTAGCGCTCGCCAAAGGCATCAAAACACCCACCCGTAGTGACACGATTGGGGATTTACTAAATCATCCTGATCGAGAGCTGTTCGTTGCGTGGCTACAAAAGCAACACTTGCTCATCTGTGATGATGTTAATCAGCGGTTAATGGTTCACGCTGGCCTCCCTGATATTTGGTCATTGGATCAAGTCAAAAGCCTTGCGCATGAGATCGAAGAACAGCTCCGCGGCGCATCAGTTGACACTTTTTTAAGCAACATGTACGGCGATACGCCCGCAATCTGGTCGGATACTCTAACTGGGCCAGATCGATTGCGTCTGGCAACCAATTTTTTTACGCGCTTACGCTTTTACAAATCCACGGGTGAGCTCGAGCTGACCCATAAAACAGAGACTGCGCCTGAGGGCTTCACTCCTTGGTTCAATGCCCGGCACACCAGCCTTGCCGACTACACGGTGATCTTTGGGCATTGGGCCGCCCTAGGCGGCGTGCGCCGGGAAGGGCTGGCCGGGCTCGACACAGGTGCGGTCTGGGGCAGACACTTAACCGCTTTGCGACTTGATGACGGCGTCTATTTTACGCAGCCTGCGGCATGAGAATGAGGGTCGCTAAATTGAACATGAGGCAACGATGAACACCTTTTTAG
>JABGTE010000010.1 GCA_018647445.1 Gammaproteobacteria bacterium | reverse complement strand
TAACTGCTCGTGAAAGCCGGTTAAGATCCTTGCCGCCTCAAAAATCGCACCACTGCCAACCGTCTCGCTAAAGATCATCGATGAATGCGCGCGTTCTCCTGTCACGACTAACCGCCAACCGCTGGAGCCGCGACGCGCAACCGTTGCCGCATTCAGACTGGTGGCATATTCAAATCCCAAACCAACATCGCAAGATTTTGCCGCATCAATTAAATGAGCGCGGCTGATTGACTTTGGCACGCCGGACTTTTCCTCATCGCCAATGAGCGCAACAATATAGCGGCCCTCATCCAAGACGCCTGCGGCTTTTAAAGCCTTGAGCGCATACAGAATGACCACATCACCGCCCTTCATATCGCTCACGCCCGGCCCAGTGGCCTTATCGCCCTGCCTCACGAAGGTTTGGAAAGGACTACTGGCCTCAAAGACAGTATCCAGGTGGCCAATGAGCAATTGGCATACCCCAGGCCCACCATTGTCCGCAAACAGATGACCCGCTCGATCAACTGCGCTCATGTCATGCCAAGTGGTCTCAAAGCCCAAGGCTTTCAACTCTTGATCGAACACATCGGCAACTTGTTTGATTCCAGAATGATTCATCGTACCGCTATTAATATTGACCACCTGCTCGAGGAGCGCTATCGCAGGCGCTTTTTGTTGCCTGGCGATTTTAGCCAAGCGGGACTCGACCGACGTCAGTTCAGCTGACACGAAAGGCGCACCCATAATTGAAACGACAAGGGCCCAAGATAAGCCGTTCCTGGTCAACCCAAGTGACCTGATTTTCATAAAGCGTCGCCTTCTAAAAATATCCAAAAAAAAGGGCGCTAAGCGCCCTTTTTTTACAAAGCAGCTTCCTAGCCGCCAAATCGACGCGTGACATCAAAACCCCAGTACCGCGGGTAGAGACGCTCGCCAGTAGTTCGATAGTTTGAAGATTCTGTCGAAATTCCAATCCCACGGAACGACCTTTCATCTGTGACATTGTCAACAAACAACCTCGCCACCCAACGATCCGCGTTATCTTTCCAACTAACGCTAATATCGACCCGCTTACGCGAGGGTACGAGATCGGTAACCCGTTTAAAGGCTGATGACGCGTATTCGCCGGTATAGCTGTAGGTTGCATTTAGAGCCCACATCCCACTAGCCGTTGGGATTTCGTAGCTGCCATAGACAGTCGCTTTGTGTTTTGGAATGCGCTTCAAGGGATTACCCTGAACATCTCTTACGTAGGCATCGAGGTTGAATTCATTCTGACCCACCTCATTCTGAATTCGATCCCCGTTCTCATCCAACGCAAATTGAAAGAGTGAATTGGGCAGATTCAGATCATTACGCTCTGTCACCAAGTAGCTTTCATTATACTCGGTATCGGTATAACTATAATTGCCCCCCAAAGTGAAGTAATCGCCAACCAGCCAAGTGGCTTCTACCTCAAACCCTTGGTTAGTCGCATCACCCGCGTTGACAACCGTATCCACCGAAGCGCCGCGGGCACTGTCGTAGGAATCGATCTGATCTTGGTAATTTTCATAGTTGTATCGGTAGATCGACGCATTAACCTGAGCCCGGCCGTCAAGCCAGGTGCCTTTATAACCGATCTCAAAGGCGGTCACGGTCTCCGCATCATAAGATACTGGCTTTAAACAATTCACATAGAATCCTAGGTTGAGACAACCCGCATCTCCCGACTGAGCTCGAGCATCCAAGACGCCGAGCGCAAAACCACCCGCTCGATAGCCCGTGGTCACCGAAAAGTACATCAACGTGTCGTCGTTGGGCGTCCAATCTAGGTTAATTCGAAAATTCGTGTCTGACCAAGAATCAGAATCAGAGGTTCGCCATGCGAAGCTGTAAGGAATGCCTTGGAGCAATAATGTCTGCGAACAACTTGCATCAGTGATCGCGCAAACGGGCGTGATTGGGTTGGCAGGATTACCATTAAACACGGCTCTACCGGCTGCAATGTTGGTTAATGCCAAGTCAGAAATTGCACCCAAACCACCGGCTGCAACCGGCGTGGCGTAGTAAGCCAACGTGTTTTGGCCAACACCGGGAATCTGGAAGCCCTCCGCACTGACGGCCATATTCGTCGGATAAGCCGCCGAAGGAATCGTGCTCAGGCCCACCAATATAGGGGAAAACGCGCTCGCCAAAGCAATCTCGGCATAAGCCACTCGACGCTCCAACGCTTCCTTATCATCCTTGGCATAACGAATACCCGCGACAATCGCAAATTGATCATTCAGCTCAAACGTGGCCTGCGTATAAAAAGCGACCTGTTCGTTAAAAGAGCGATTGCGGTGACGATAAGCATCTTCACTGCCGCCATGAAGGCCAGCGACCTGCTCACCATCTAGCGGTGTATCCATGGTGACCGGCGCTTGGGTTAAACCGAAGCCACCGTAAACTTGGAGAATGCTTGCACCACCCAAGCCAAAGGCGGCGGGCGTCGGCAACGCCAAGTCGCCATAATCCGCGGCTTCGGTGTATCGAAGGGTGTTATTGGTCAGCGTGTAATTCTGCTTCCGAGACTCTGAAAAACTAAAAAGCCCGGACGTCACCGAAATGCGATCCCCAAAATTGGCTTGCAGCCTCAGTTCGTGAGAATAGTTCCAGACATCCTCTAAAACGGTTTGTCGGTATTTAGAGAAGTCGCTGTCGTACCCATCGATATCAATATTAAACGTGTATTCAAAATCGTTGGTGCCGAAGAGATAGGTCAATGCCATATCGTCATTGATATCCCAGCTTAGCTCGAAGCTGCTCGACATATGATCGAATTTAGAATGATTACACTCGGTATTGGCGTAGGGCCATTGGCAGTCACCACCAGAATCGTTCACGAGGTTCCGCATATTATCCGAATCAGCTGAGCTATAAAGCCCCTGCACATCTGTTCGGCCAAACGCAGCATTTGGCATGTGTGTTGACGCTGGATCCATCCCAGGTCGCACAGGCATCCCGGATATAATCGCCCCGTTACCCGGGTTGGTGTAGCTCACAGAGCCTGGCGTGCCATTCGGCACTTGCCGTAAGCCGTAAGCCGCATAATCCGTGCCCGCGCCTCGAAAGCCCGCAGGCCCCTGATCGATAAACCCGTATTGACCAATCGCTCGATCTGAGATGCGATCATTGGCGCGCACCTTTATTGAGAGGTTTGGGCGAACATCGATTAACAGAGAGACAGCGACATTGCGATCATGCGTTGAATCCAGATCGGGCGAGTCATTGAGGCCTTGTTGATGACCATCGCGATCACGCTTGGTCGCGGTGATTCTACCCGCCAACACCTCATCCAATATCGTGCCGTTGACCATGCCGTAGAATTCTTTTGTGTCGTAAGCCCCCATCTGCACCCGAACCTCGCCTGCCGGCTCGTAAGCGGCGGAGTTGGTCACATAATTTAAGGCGCCGCCAATTGAGTTACGACCATAAAGGGTGCCCTGCGGCCCCCGAAGCACCTCGACCCGTGCTAAATCGTACAAACCATTCTCGGATGCTGCGATCCCAAAGTCTGGCGAATAGATACCGTTGTAATAGGTCGCAACCCCCGGGTCGCCGCCGAGAGCTCTGAAGTTCCGTCCAACACCCCGGATGCGGATATCGTAAGCATCTCGAGTAGTCGCAGGGAGATAGTTGACCAGCTCATCGGCGCCCTGAATCCCAAAATCTTCGATTGCCTCTTCTGAAAAGGCCGTGATGGAAATGGATGTATCCGAGACGGTTGACTCGATCTTCTCGGCCGTAACTACCACCTCTTCGATACGGCGCTGACCCTCTTCAGCATACAGTGGTGCTGTAAGTCCTAAACCAGCACCCGTGACCAAAACTGTTAGGAATTGCGTCTTTTTTATTAAACCCATGCTGCCACCTCATTTAAGTTTTTGTTATTTTCGGCCTACCTTCTTTTTACACCTTACAAATTATTCCACCATAGTACTAATCGTTTTTTTAGATCTGCCACTAAACTAACCATCAGAAAGAAAATTAACCATCAGCTTAACCCCGCCGTTTCGAGCCGGTCAATCAAGAACTTAAAACCAATATTGTTGTGTACTGACCACCAATAATTGACGCCAACCTCAATCTGCTATGACCCAGCGCGCTTCTTGCAATCTTGCCCCCCAGGGGCCGTTGATCGCACTGAGGGCAACGACCGACGTGATACCGGTACCGGACCGCCAGCGCGTCCGGACCAGAGAGGTTGTTAGATCCTCCCGTGCTGCGGCGTTTTTTTATTTGATTCTGCACGCCGTACGAGCCGGGAAGCGTCCTGTCAACAGACCGGCCTGGTGACTCAAGGCTTCAGCCTAATCAGTAATCGGCAATCAACCCGCTCACTCAAACAACCTAGGCTGTAAGCAATGCCAAGGCCTTAGCACGATCCGGCACGATGCCCGGTGTATCTTCACAAAACTCGACCATGATGCCGTTCGGGTCGAGGTAGTAAAGACTCTGACACCAGTCGTGATCAACCGCCATGAGCGGCTCAATGCCCGCATCGCTGAGCGTTGCCAAAACC
>JABGTE010000011.1 GCA_018647445.1 Gammaproteobacteria bacterium | reverse complement strand
TTTCTGCTTTGTAAGCAATGTGTAAGAGCATGAGTCGCGCCTTGTAAATTTCGGACGCGCAGTCTGCCAGCATCCAACGCACGCCTTGTCGGTCAGCCAGGCGCTCACCAAAGGTGCTGCGATCGATAACATGCTTGGCCGCCAGATCTAGCGCACGCTGGGCCATCGCAACATTGTGCATGCCATGGCGAAGTCGCCCATAGGCCAGTCGATGCTGGCCCATGTTAAAACCCTGACCACGGCCCCCTAAAATGTTTTCTCTGGGCAGGCGCAGGTTTTCAATTTTGATTTCCGAGTGGCTGCCGCCGAGCTTTAAGCCCAGATCAGTGTGCGGTTGCATGGTCTCGATGTTGCGCAGAATTTCATACCCTGGGTTGGGGAGTTCGACAAGAAAAGTGCTGTATTGTTCATGCCGAGGTGCGTCTGGGTCGGTCTTAGCCATAACCAGGGCAATGTCGGCAACGCTCGCTGAGGAGGAAAACCATTTCTCGCCATTGAGGACCCATTCATCTCCGTCTAAAACTGCGGTTGTTTGCATTCCGGTTGCATCAGCGCCCGCGGCTTTCTCCGTCATGGAATAACAAATACGCTTCTCGCCATTGAGAAGTGGTTTTAGAAACTTTTCTTTCTGATGGTCAGTCCCGTGTTCGAGCAAGGTCAGCATGGTGGCGTCATCGGGCCCTTGGGTATTCATCGACAGTGCCCCGAGAAAGCTTTCGCCAAGTTCCATTTGGACAAGAGCATTGGCCAGTGGCCGTAAGCCCATGCCGCCATGTTCTTCCGGAACAAACGGGCACCATAGGCCTTGGCTGCGCGCTTTGACGCGGAGTTCGCTGAGTACTGTCTCGAAGTTATCAGCGGTGCAAACCTCTTCCGCCGGATGGCATTCGCTTTGGACAAAGGCGCGCACCTTGTCACGCACCAAACGGGCATCTTCGGGGATTTCAAAATCAATCATGGCTCTACTCTTTTGTGGAATCGTCACTCGACTATAACAGCTCGAGATGAAAATTGAAGGCAGCGGGGTCTCAGAGCGAAGCGGGTGGTTTGGCCCGCTTGACCAAAGTGGTTGGGCTGGCTATAACTTTCAGTGAAGGACCTAGGCGCAGGTTGTGTCCCGGTGATCTCACACTCGTTATTACAGCGCTGAAGATACTCGGCCACACTAATTTTTCTTCAGGAATATCAAGCTTGAAAATACTGACCAGTGATCAAAGCGCCCGCTATCATGAAAAAGGTTATTGCTCGGCGGAGGGACTCGTTGACAGCAACTGGCTTGCTAAGCTCAACGCCGTTACCCATGACTTTATCGATGAAAGTCGTGGCGTAACGGCATCCAATACGCGATTTGATCTTGAACCAGATCATACCGCCGCTGCGCCGCGACTCAGACGGCTCAATGCCCCGGTTGACCAACACAAGACGTATTGGGAGTTTGCGTCAACTGGACCCTTTGCCGATATTGCAGAAGACCTTTTGGGCCCGAATGTGAAATTCCATCACTCAAAACTCAATTTTAAATGGAGTGGTGGTGGTGAGTCGGTGAAGTGGCACCAGGATATCCAGTTTTGGCCCCATACTAATTATGATGTTTTGACCATTGGGGTTTACTTAAGCGACGTCACAATGGAAATGGCGCCAATGGGGGTCATTCCCGGAAGTCATGACCGTGAACTGCTTGATCTCTACGATCAGCAGGGGCGCTGGACCGGCCACATTCGGGATGAGGATTTGCCTTCGCTCGATGTGGATCGCGCTGAATATCTGATGGGTCCGGCCGGTACGATTACGGTGCACAATTGCCGAGCGGTCCATGGCTCTCCCCCGAATAATAGTGCGAGCCCCAGGCCGCTCTTGTTGTGCGCTTATTCCGCGAGCGATGCGATGCCGATCACGACACTGACCGCGGGGAGCCAGCATGCTGAAGTCGTTATTCGGGGTGAACGTTCCAGGTGGGCCCGTTTTGATCCGAGGCCGGTCCTGATGCCGCCAGACTGGTCAAAAGGGTACAAGTCGATTTTTCAGTATCAGCAGGGCGAAGAAGCCGGGTGATGGCCTGTTGCGGATATTAATTTGGTGTTGGTTGTTGGCTCTTGCCTGATGGTTGCATAGTTCGGGTTAAAGCCTGGCCGACCCTACGGGCACTTGTTGGCGCAAGCGGGGTCGCTGCTTTGCTTTTGCATGCTCGATCCATAACAGAGTAGGATCAAGGCGTCTTTTAGCGTCGGCATGAGTTTGATCTCACGGGATTCGCGGTAGGGCAAGAAACAGTCTGCAATAGCAGGTAACCAAGCAGCCAAGGTTGTTGTACAGCCTTTGGTTAAACATAAGGAGTTCTATTCAATGGCATTAGGGATTGTTGCGACGTTGCAAATTAAACCAGACCAGATCAGTCATTTTGAAACCCATTTTCTGAAGTTGGCTGAGGTTGTTTTAAAAGAGGAGCCTGGTTGTCGATTGTATGCTTTGCATCGATCTAGAGCCGCCGAAAACACCTACGTTGTGCTCGAGCAATATGACGATGAAGCGGCCTTTGCCCTGCATGGCAAATATGAAGCCTTTAAGACGGCCAATGTCCCTTTGAAAGATTGCTTGGCCGGCCCGCCAACGGTCGAGTTGCTAGATGGCGTCGAGGCGTCATCGATATCTTCCAATAAGGAGACGGTGTAATGGCTGCGTTTGGCGTACAAATTTTCCCGACGGATCAAACTATTCAGCCGATTGCGCTTGCAAAAGCGGTCGAGGAACGCGGACTGGATTCGTTATTTTTTCCAGAGCACACCCACATTCCAGCCTCTCGTAAGACGCCGTTTCCAGGCGGCACAGACCTGCCGGAGCAGTATTGGCGGACCCATGACCCGTTTGTTGCATTGGCGGCTGCGGCGGCCGTGACCTCACGCATTAAATTAGGAACCGGTATTTGTTTGGTCATCGAGCGCGACCCGATTGTTCTGGCAAAAGAATGTGCCTCGCTGGATATGATTTCCGGCGGGCGTTTGATCCTAGGCATCGGCGCTGGCTGGAACGTAGAGGAGATGGCGAATCACGGCGCCTCCTTCGAACATCGTTGGGCGATTGTTCGAGAGAAGGTTTTGGCGATGAAAGCCATCTGGACGGAGGATGCGGCCGAGTTCCATGGCAAGCATGTCAATTTCGATCCAATTTGGTCCTGGCCAAAACCGGTTCAACCGGGTGGGCCACCGATTTGGTTGGGTGCAAATTCGAAATGGGTGTTCGATCGGGTTGCAGATTATTGCGAGGGCTGGATGCCCATCGGCGGCGCGGGCTCTGGTGCCATGGA
>JABGTE010000049.1 GCA_018647445.1 Gammaproteobacteria bacterium | reverse complement strand
TAACTGGATCGTCGCGATGTAGCCCTTATCGGCATCCAATAGAAACTGAGAGAACTTAGTTGCTTCCCCAAAACAAATAGGGAGGACGCCAGTTGCAATGGGGTCTAGGCTGCCGGTATGCCCCGCTTTTGCTGCGCCAAAGAGATGCTTAACTCTTTGGAGCGCGCCATTTGACGTTATTCCAGCTGGTTTGTCCAGCAACAATATGCCGTCAATGACGCGGCCCTTCCGACGACTACGACCCAAAATCTTCTTCCTCTTGGGGCGATCGAGCCTTGCGATCGGCCATTAATGCTCGGGTTATTTTTTCACCCTGAACCAAACTCGCATCATAGCTAAAGCGTAGTTTTGGCGTAATGCGAGTGGTTAACTGCCGCGCTAGGAGCTTCCTCAAAAAACTGCTGGCGTTACCAAGCAATTGTCCAGCTTCATCGGCACGCTCATCAGGAAAGACCGTAAAAAAGACCTCTGCATACGCAAGGTCTTTAGAGACCCGAACATCATTGATCGTCACCATACCAAGCCGAGGATCTTTCAGCTCCTTGTGGATCAAAACCGCTAAGATCTTTTGGATTTGCTCAGCAACTCTATCAGTGCGCTTAAAATGTGCGTCCATTTCGATTTTATCAGCAGTATTACAACTGCCGTGCGACCTCTCGGGTGTCAAACACTTCGATCTGATCTTTAACGCGAACATCGTTATAGTTCTTCACACCAATACCGCACTCGGTACCACTACGAATAGATTCCACTTCATCCTTAAAGTGCCTGAGGCTTTCAAGCTCCCCTTCATAGATCACAACATTATCCCGCAACACACGAATCTTCTTGCGTCGATGAACCGTGCCTTCGATCACCATGCAGCCCGCGATTGAACCGAACTTCTTACTATCAAAGACATCCTTGACCTCAGCGATTCCCACGATATCTTCTCTAATCTCTGGCGCTAACATCCCGCTCAGAGCATCTCTAACATCATCCACAAGATCATAAATCACTTTGTAATATCGAAGATCTAAGCTTTCTGCGTCAACCAAACGCTTTGCTGAGGACTCAGCTCGAACATTAAAGCCAAAAATAACCGCTTGCGCGGTCAACGCGTAATTCACATCATTCTCGGAGATACCACCCACGCCGGAGGAGATTACATTGACTTTTACTTCTTCATTGCCAAGGTCATGCAGCGCAGAAACAATGGCTTCGAGCGAACCACGCACATCGGCTTTGACAACGATATTGAGTGATTGCACCGCCTGGGCGCCGAAATTCTCCAACAAGTTGTCCAGAGAAACCACGGGCGTTGCGAGTCGTTCGGACTTTTGTTTTTCACGACGAAATTCTGCAACTTCTCTTGCAGCCTTTTCGTCTTTCGTGACGGTAAACGGATCGCCCGCCCCAGGTGTACCGTTTAAACCCTGAATAGAAACTGGCGTTGCAGGACCGGCAGACGTTAGCGTTTGTCCATTTTCATCGGTTATCGCACGAACGCGTCCAAAATTCTCACCCGCAACCACAATATCACCGCGGGACAAAGTACCGTTTTGTACCAATAATGTTGCAACTGAGCCTTTTCCTTTATCAAGCCGAGACTCGATCACAACGCCTTGGGCCGGGCCTTCTTTCACTGCCGTCAGTTCTAATAATTCAGCCTGTAACAGTACCGCTTCAAGCAAGGCATCGACCCCATCGCCCGTTAACGCTGAAACCGGCAGGAATTGCGTATCCCCTCCCCAGTCTTCAGGAATCACATTCTTAGCAGCCAATTCGTTCTTTACGCGATCGATGTCGGCCCCTTCTTTGTCCATTTTGTTAATCGCGACCACCAAAGGCACTCCTGCACTCTTGGCATGGTTAATGGCTTCTTCAGTTTGCGGCATCACGCCGTCATCGGCTGCAACGACCAAGATAATGATATCGGTTGCACTTGCGCCCCGGGCACGCATTGCGGAAAACGCGGCGTGTCCAGGTGTGTCAATAAAGCAAATCTCACCCAGCTTGGTCTTAACTCGATACGCCCCGATATGCTGGGTAATGCCGCCGGCTTCACCGCCTGCGACTTCAGCGCTTCGAATATAATCTAAGAGTGAGGTTTTACCATGATCAACATGCCCCATAACGGTAACAACAGGCGATCGGGCTTCGGCTTCAGAATCGTAAACCAGGGCTTCTAACAAAGACGTTTCAACCTCATTTGCATCCAACAATTTTACTTTGTGGCCAAACTCTTCCACCACCAAAATAGCCGTTTCTTGATCGATTGCGGCATTCATATCCGCCATGACCCCTAACCCCATTAAGTACTTAATCACATCGCGTGCTTTAATCGACATCCGTTGCGATAGCTGCGAGATGGTAATGGACTCGCCTACTTCGACCTCTCTTACTTGGTCTTGCGTCGGCGCGTTAAACTGATGCCGTGGTCCAGCCTTCGGTGCTGCGGCTCGCTTAGATCGTGCAACCCCCGTCAGCCCGAGCGTTGTCGGCGTCAAGTCATCCTCAAGCTCAGCGCCCGGCGCGATCAAAATGTCATCGACCTCTTCAACCTGGAGCTCTTCTACGCGCTTTTTACGATTACCGTGCTTGGCTTTCTTTTGCTGAATCTCATCAATATCGATCTCTTTTCGATCGCGCTTGTCCTTACGAGAACCGGCCTTATCGTCGGAGTCTTTGGTGGCATCGGGCTTGCTCGATTTTGCTTTGAGGACTTCAGCTTGCTTCGCTTTTTCTGCTGCCGCTGCCGCTTCTGCCGCGGCCTTCTCTTCGCGTTCTTTTAGGACATTTTTGCGTGCTTCAGCTTCTTTTTCAGAAGCGATAAAAGCGGCTCGACGAATTGCCTCAGGGTCCATAGGCTTGGGTGGCACATCGACTTCAGGTTCCTCTTGAACTTCAACCGGCTGAACCACCTCGACAACGGGCGCAACAATCACTTCTTCTTCAACAATAACCGGCGCAACCTCTGCGACGACCTCGGCAACAACCTCAGGGGTTACCTCCGCAGCAACATCAGCATCGTCCCGACGCACATAGGTTCGCTTTTTACGAACCTCAACGTTAACTGTTCGACCGCGCCCTGCACTACCGCCCGCTTTGATCGTGCTTAAAGTACGGCGTTTGAGCGTGATTTTTTTAGGACCATCTGTCTCTTCACCATGACTTCGCTTGAGGTATGCAAGCAACGATTCTTTCTGCGCTTCTGCCACAACATCTGTTTCAGCGGCTTGAGGCAAGCCCGCGTCTTTCATTTGCTGCAGCAAACGGTCAACAGGCGTTCCCACTGCTTCCGCCAGCTGCTTTACCGTTGTCTCAGCCATACTTTATTCCCCTTGTTGCTGGTGCTGGGCGTTCGTTACTCGAACCACGGCGCACGAGCCGTCATAATAATTTCACCTGCCATCGCTTCGGTCATCGACTCTATTTCCATAATGTCATCGACCGCTTGTTCTGCGAGGTCTTCCATCGTGATAATGCCCATCGCCGCCAGATCATAGGCTAACTTTGTAGTCATTCCATCCATTGTTAACAGGTCTTCTGCGGGCTCTTGCGAACTCCGGCTTGATTCATCAGCCAACTCACGATTGGTGATGGTGTTTCTAGCCCTCGTCCGAAGTTCCTCTACGATGTCGATATCAAACCCTTCAATGGCCACCATCTCATCGATGGGGACGTACGCTATTTCCTCTAAAGAGGTAAAGCCCTCTTCAAGCAGAACGATCGCGACATCTTCATCAACATCCAGCTGCTCCATGAAATTGGTGACAACGGAGCCGGCCTCTTGCTCTTGTTTCTCAGCAGCCTCAGCTTCGGTCATAATATTTAAAGACCAGCCGGTTAATTCGCTTGCTAATTTAACATTTTGGCCACCCCGCCCGATCGCTTGGGCTAGGTTATCTTCAGATACCGCAATATCCATGCTGTGCGTCTCTTCATCGACAACAATCGAAACCACCTCAGCGGGCGCCATCGCATTGATGGCCAGCTGCGCAATATTGTCATCCCATAGCACGATATCAATCCGCTCATTGCCAAGCTCGCCCGATACTGCCTGAACTCTCGACCCGCGCATGCCCACACAAGCGCCCACAGGATCAATGCGGCCGTCGTTCGTTTTAACGGCAATTTTAGCTCGAGAACCCGGATCGCGAGCCGCGCCAAGAATCTCAATAATGCCATCGGCCACTTCCGGTACTTCTATTTTGAACAGCTCGGTTAAAACTTCAGCGGAGGTTCTCGTCATTGCGAGCTGCGGTCCACGTGCTTCTGGCCGAACCTCTTTTAGAAGAGCTCGGAGTCGGTCACCAATTCTGAAAGTTTCTCTTGGAACCCACTCTTCGCGAGGTAAAATTGCCTCAGCATTGTTACCGAGATCAATGATCACAGCTTCTCTCGTCACTTTTTTGACTTGACCATTAAGGAGTTCTCCAATCCGGTGGCGATAGGCTTCAACCACCTGAGCCCGCTCGGCTTCACGGACCTTCTGCACGATGACCTGTTTAGCAGCTTGAGCAGCAATACGCCCGAATTCCACAGAGTCGATCGCAATCTCATAGATATCGCCCGCAGCTAACCCCGGCTGCAACTCATCTGCTTGCTCAACGGTTAATTGTGCGTCTTCAAACTCGACCGGCTCATCATCCGCCATCACAGTCCAGCGCCTGAACGAGTCATAAAGACCGGTTTCTCGATCAATCGCAACGCGGACATCGGCTTCTTCGGAATAGCGTTTTTTGGTCGCGGTGGCTAGTGCAACTTCCAGCGCATCGAAGATTATCTCTTCTGGAACGCCCTTTTCATTCGAAACGGACTCAACCACTAACAGGATTTCTTTACTCATGAATCGATCTCATCTTCATGCGAGACTCTCGCTATTATACTTATATCAATACTCGCGCTCGCTCTATGCTGTCCATCGGCAGCACGATTTCTTGCGCATCATCAACCCGGATCACAACCTCTTCGTCTTCAAGCCCACACAACAACCCCTTGAACTTGCGCCGACCGTCAAAGGCCTGCCGCAGGGTTATTTGAACCTTCTCCCCCTTACACACATTGAAATGCTCGGGCTTAAACAACCGCCGTTCCACTCCAGGTGATGACACCTCCAACATATACTCACCCGGAATTGGATCTTCAACGTCCAATATCGCACTCACCTGGCGACTGACGCGAGCACAGTCATCAACATTAATACCTTCGGCAGACTCGATATAGATCTTTAAAACCACCTGCCGACCCTGTTGCAATTTTTCAATGCCCCAGAGCTCACACCCCAACTCCTCGACCAGCGGCTCGATCAACTTGCTTAAGCCCGTCTCACCCATGATGGTCCATTTCCCCTAAAAAAAATGGGCCTACTCGCCCACTTTGTTTGCCGCACCAAAGGCGGCTACATGTCGGTTTCAATCCTCTGGGAAAAACCCAGGAGACCTGAAACAAAAAGCCCCAAAATGGGGCTTTCCTAAAAGTGGTAGCGGGGGCAGGATTTGAACCCGCGACCTACGGGTTATGAGCCCGTCGAGCTACCAGACTGCTCCACCCCGCAACTACAAGGG
>JABGTE010000012.1 GCA_018647445.1 Gammaproteobacteria bacterium | reverse complement strand
CCGCCGCTACTTGTTGCACTATTCACCGCGCACCCGGTCGCCAACAACCACAAACAACCGACACCAAGAAGCGTTACGCTTTTCACAGTTCACCCTTGTGGCTCCGAGCCGCCTGAAGGGCCTCGGAGCGAACGGAATTGTAAAACTTGAAAAAACGAGAAAACTTCTTCTCTGACGACGCGAACCAGCGGGGCCTTTCCAACACCGAGACCCCAACCTCACTTGCCACACCTTCTACTCTCACAGCAAGTTCGAGATCTTTCGGCGCGATAACCTTGCCCATCAAGCCTGGATGTTGCCGGACCTGTTGCTTCAGAACTTCTGCAGCATCGCCATAAACAATTTCGATCTCAAACGGCATTGCCAACAGCGCTTCGTAGATAAATTGCACTCGCTTTAACGAGACCGGGCGCTGAGTCAACCAGACCGTATCGAACACGAATAGGAACCTGCAGCCCTCAGCGTATTGCTTCTGCATCAAACTCTCACTGAGAACCTCCTCGTGTAACCAGAAAAGTTGAGGGCTCATAACGCGTGCTCCGGGAACAACCGCGCGCTGAGTACCTCGTAACTGGCGTCCAGCTCCGGATTGGTTTCGGGCCGGCAGTCCACCTGATTGCCACAATATTTCGCGACATTTTCCAAATTAAAGATATAGGGTTTACGCCCAAAGGTACTGGCAACCCACTGCCAAGAAAAATTGTTGGCGGCTGCATCGCCATCCAACAAGTGTGCTAAAAACCAAGCCGCGCCCGCCTGCCATTGGATTCGCCGGTAGTGCACGACATAAGCCGCAAGATACATCCGGGCGTGGTTGTGGACATAGCCGGTGCCATGCAAGTCTCTTATAAAATGGTTGAGACAGGCATTTGGCGTTGTGCCAGTTACGATATCCTGCGGCAGCTCTGAGGCGTAGTCACGTGCCGAAAACCCAGTTTTGTAGGGCTCAGCGTCCTGCCACAGACCCCTTGGATCGCCCTCGGCGATGTGCTGCCAAAATTCGCCCCATATCAGTTCTTGGATGAATTTCTCTGCTGGCTTGTCACCACCCGCCAAAGCGATGCGCGCGAGGGTCTTGCGGTCCACAACGCCGTGCCGAACAAACGGTGACAATCGACTCACAGCCCCGTCATAGAAGTTGCGAGTGCGCGCATACGCCGCGGGCTGAATGCATTCAGCAAGCTCAGCCGCGCTCATCACCTTGCCTTGTATTGGACTGGGCTGGCGATGGCCTTCAATCAGCACTGACTCGAAAGTCTCAGCAATCAGCGCGGTGAGTGCCTCGCGGTTTTCAAATTTTTTCGGCATTTGTTTCATACCCAAGCTTACGAGACTTTTCGCCGATCAGCTTGTCTCGATGCATCACGCAAAGCGAGAATCCACCACAATGGGTGATAATGCGGCAATCGGGGGCATCATTCACTCAACGCATCAATTGCTAAAAGAACGGTTAGGAAAACGAGAAAATCCGAATCACTATCTATCCACTGCGCGCGTATTTTCATCAAACGACCTTTACCGTTATGCTTAGTGGGTTGCGAGCTGGTTGCGGAAGCCTGACGCATGCCCAAAAGAGACTCTAAATTTACCGCAAAACAATTGTCTTTCCATCGGCCATTTATCATATGAATCGTTTAAAACCTATTTTATTTCAGTGCATTAGCTTCATTTTCTTACAGCTATTCATGAATTCGAGCAGCTTTGGCGAAGCAAGCCTAAGCCTTTATGAGAACGCTGCAGGAACCACGTCACTGCAGCACTTAAAATCAGTAGCACCGACGATCCAAACAACCGAAAATCCCGCCTCAGAAACCTGCCTAGACTGCTTTTCATGGGACGTTGACGCCAGCGGTAAAGCCGAGCCTCTGACCGATGGCCTCATCATTTTAAGGTACCTTTTCGGATTTACGGACGCCGCGCTGCTCAGCGGTGCACTCGCGGGCAATGCAACAAGGCGGTCGAGCGAAGCCATTACCGAATATTTAAAAGCGCATGAAGGCCGGCTCGATGTTGACGCTGATGGCCGAGCGGAACCGCTAACCGATGGGCTCTTGCTGCTACGCTTTCTCTTTGGCTTTGAAGAATCAGCCCTGGTCACCGGCGCGATCAGCAGCAATGCGCAACGTCCTGACGCCGCCGCAATCGCCGATTTCATACAATCGCATCTGCCCGAAACACAAAATGATGCACCCGCGGCGCTTGAGCCAGCCTGGGATTTTACTCCCGCATTCGCTGAGCAAGTGGGCACCAACCAGACAGCTGTCAATGGGGTGCTTGACCACATTTTCACGGATACGGCTGTGCAAGCCGCTCTGGTAACCAAAGATGGTTATCTGATCGGAGAACGCTACAGCCAGGGGTATAACGCGAACTCACTCGGGACCAGTTGGTCGGTAGCCAAGAGCTTCTACAGCGCCGCCATTGGCGTTGCTATTGGAGATGGCCTCATCACATCGGTCGACCAAAAGGCCAGCGAGATCATCACGGAGTGGCAAGGCACCTTAAAGGCAAATATCACGCTAAAGCACATGTTACAGATGCGATCCGGCTACTCAGCCTTTGACAACGTTTTTTTCGAAACAGATCAAACCGCTTATGCCATTGATCGCCCTTTGGTACGCGCGCCCGGATCAGAATTTGCCTACTCTAATGCGAACTCACAGCTGTTTGAAACGATCCTGCGCAGGACAACAGGCTTATCTGCCCACGACTAT
>JABGTE010000018.1 GCA_018647445.1 Gammaproteobacteria bacterium | reverse complement strand
GATCACGCAACGTCGGGCGATTGAGGAGCTCAGTTCCCGGGCGCCGGGCTTTACTTCCTCTGCCGTAAAACTCACGAATGCTCTTAACATACAAGATGGGGATGAGCTGCTGGTTGCTGCGATGGGGTCGCAAGGCTTGCGATGGGATCCTGAAACGGCTGATGCTGAAGAGCTCGCTGCGCTCCAGAAATGGCTTTACCAGAAATCCTTAACCATCGCGGGCGGCACCAAAGAAGTGCAGCTCAATATCATTGCCAAGCGGGTGTTGGGCTTGCCGGATTGATTTCGGGTGTCTCGGCGGGTTACTTCAATGACGTGCCAGCCGCGCGAAGCGGCCAGGCAATGGGTGCCCATTAGCGGGGCGAGATCGCTGGAATGCGGTGTTGCCTGCAAGGTGAGGCTTAAATCATTCCAGCCGATGGTTAAGGCGTACCCAGCAAGGGTTGCCCAAGGTCCTGATGCGTGGTCTACATTGCACCTCAGGTAGGGGGCTTGGTTTGGATCATGATGATGACAATACCGGAAAGAATTTTGACTAAACAGCAATGACAGGACGCAAAGCAATGGACACAAAAGCGATTTTTATTACCGGGGGCGGCGGCGGCATGGGGCTTGCGACGGGGCAGCGATTTGCTGAGGCTGGCTGGCGCGTGGGCTTGTTCGATCTGGACGCCGCAGCACTCGCTGCGGCGAAAGCGGCAATTGGTTCTGAGGCAGTGATGACGGGGGTTTTAGACGTTACCGATTCTGACGCTTTTTCTGAGGCGGTGCGGCAGTTTTCGGCTTGGAGCGGCGACCGTATGGATGTCTTATTCAATAACGCGGGGATCGCGCCTGGAGGGTTGCTCGAGGATATGTCTGACGCCACTATTCGAGCCGTGATTGACGTCAATGTCTTCGGCGTGATCAATGGGATTCGGGCTGCATTGCCCCTTTTAAAATGCACCGACAACGCTCTGTGCATTAGTACATCAAGCTCGGTCGCAACCTTTGGTCACGCTATGCGCGCGGTGTACACAGCGAGTAAATTTGCGGTCAAGGGACTGACCGAAGCCTTGTCCTTAGAGCTTGAGCAATACGATATTCGAACGGCGGACGTGTTACCGGGTTGTATCGATACGCCCATGTTGCGAACTGAAACCGCGAAAGGTTCCGGACGGCCCTTTGAGTTATCAATGCTGGATCGCCTGCCCACCACTGGTGCTTATCGGCTGATGCCTGCCTCAGCCATAGCGGATGCGGTTTGGGCGGCCTATCACAATAGCGATCCAATCCATTTTTATGTTCCGGAAGAAGTCGGCGACACCGATCGCGTTAAGGCGACCGATATTCAAGCCGCCCGATCTGAAATCAAAGACTTTTTGTTTCGCGGTCGTTGAGCGTTATCACGGCGAGAGTACCGGTAACCGGGCTTGATCAGCCCAAACCAAAGGTGGTTTTGATGCCGTCGATTACGAACTCGATCGCCAAGGCACCGAGGAGTAAACCGAAAACCCTTTGAATTGCGCCGATCACCGAGGCCGGCAGCGCTTTCGCAACTTTCGAGGAGAGCCAAAGTGACGCAGCGGCCATCACCAACACGATGACGATCGGCGTAAATCCAACGATTTGCTGCTCCAGCGATGCATCAATTTTCTCCTGCATCAACATGGTAAGCGCGATGGCGCCCGGGCCCGAGATGAGCGGGATGGCGATCGGGAAGGTTGCCAAAGAGCTCAGTGCTTTGTCGCGCATCGCTTTATCCATCGTGTCCTGGCGTTGATCTTGGCGTTGTTCAAACAGCATTTGATACGCGATCACAATCAAAAATAAACCGCCAATAATTTTGAAAGAATTAATGCTGATGCCCATGTAGTACAAAATCGTGCTACCAAAGCACCAGAATGCCAACAGAACGAAAAAAGCAGTGAAGCCACTGCGCAGTGTCAACTGCATGACCTCGGATTTCGTTAAGCCCTTCGTAAAGGGCGCAAAGATAGGCAGCAACCCCACTGGGTCGACGGCGACGAAGATCAGAATAAAATTTTCGATAAATATATTTAGCACGGCGGGGGTCTCCAGGTCGCGTGGGGCGGCATTTAATCCGGAAGCGGGTAAGTGGTCAACCGCTGTCTTGAATCAACCCTGAAAAAGTTGCGGGTAATAGTCTGTTAAGAAGATTTGGCTTGCTCAGAACGGCAATCCAGGCCAGCAAGGGCGCCGTCAGCCCGCCAAGTTTTCATGCGGCTAAAGAAGGGGATTGGCCCCTTTCCATAGCTGCTGTTTTGCGTGCTCCGAGGATTGGGTTGGCCCTCGTTGTTGTAGTATCCAGGCGTACACTCGGCTTGAAACGAAGCGCTGATGCGAGAGAGCTGAATGATTTCTGCGACCCATTCATCCTCTGCTTTTTGGCTTGGCTCAATGGCGCCAATACCGTCCGTTAAACAGCGATCTATAATGTAGGCGATATGCTGAGCAGCTTCATCCATTGCGTGTGGAAAGCTGGTCGTAAAGCCGCTTTGCGCCGTGCTCATAAAAAATATATTTGGAAATCCGCGGCTGTGTAGACCGTGCAGCGTTCGGATGCCTTGCGCCCATTTTTTGCTGAGCGCGAGGCCTGCAGCGCCGATCGGATCACATCCTGCCCGTTGGGTGTAGGCCGTGCCAACTTCAAACCCAGTAGCAAAAATAACGCAGTCAAGCTCGTAGGTTTTCCCGAGTGCCACGACCCCAGTTTCGGTCATCGCTTCAACGCCAATGCCTTGGGTGTCAACGAGGGTCACGTTTGGACGATTAAACGTTTGCAGGTAGCTGTCGTGAAAGCAGGGGCGCTTACAGAATTGGCGGTAATATGGCTTAAGGGATTCAGCAGTGATCGGGTCCTTGACTAGGGCATCAACCCGGGCGCGGATCTGCTCCATTTTTTGAAAATCCGCCAGTTCCATCAACCGAGGAATGTCCGCTGGGTTGATATCTTTGCCGCGATAATTCGCCATAGAGATCAGATTCCGAATGATTTCGGTCCAGCCGTCCATGACCAGATCTTCTTCAACGATCCGCCCGGACGTCAGGGCATTGAAATTTTCCATCCTCGCCTTTTGCCAGCCTTTGGTCAGCGTTTTTTCCCAGTCTGGATCCGTTGGACGGTTCGCACGAACATCGATCGACGAGGGGGTCCGTTGAAAAACATAGAGCGCCTTGGCTGCTTCGCCCAAATGAGGAATGCACTGAACAGCGGTGGCACCGGTGCCAATAATGCCAACACGTTGATTACGAAGCTTTTTAAGATTGCCGTTTGAGGTGCCGCCCGTGTAGTCATAGTCCCACCGACTGGTATGAAAGGTGTGACCTTTAAACTGCTCGATATTGGGTATGCCGGGCAGCTTGGGACGGTTCAAGGGCCCGTTCGACATAATGACGAAGCGGGCGTGCATCGCGTCGCCGCGATCGGTCATGATGTGCCACTGTTGCGAGCGCTCGTCCCATTGCAGGTGCGTGACCTGGGTTTGCAGGCAAGCGTTTTGGTATAAATCATAGTGTCGGGCGATGTGCTGGCTGTGGGCAAAAATTTCCGGCCCTTGGGCATATTTCTCCGTTGGTACAATGCCCAATTCGTCACACAAGGGCAGGTAAACATAGGATTCAGTGTCACAGGCTGCGCCAGGATAGCGGTTCCAATACCAAGTGCCGCCAAAGTCGCTGCCTTTTTCGATGATACGCACGCTGTTAACACCAGCTTCTTTTAACCGAGCGCCGGAGATCAGGCCGCCAAAACCGCCGCCAATAATCACGACGTCGACTGTATCGGTCAGTGGTTCTCTGGTTTCGATGGTGGCGCTATAGGGGTCGTCAATGTAATTTGAGAAGTCGCCGTCGACCCCGCGGTATTGCTGGTTACCATCCACCCGAACCCGTTTGTCCCGCTCCAAACGATATTTCTGTCGTAGGGTATCGGGATCAAAATTTAATGTGGCAGCGATGTCTAAATCGTCGGTCATGTAAGGTTGAATCGTCAATTTGAATCCAGAGTAAAGCATAAAACCCAAGGGCGCGCCTCTGCCTCGTGATAACCCATCGATCACAATATTGGCGCGTCAGGCAGACCTGAATGCGGTTAAAGCGGATATGGGTGATGAGTTAACGACCTCGCAGGCGGGTGCCCAGCAGAGTTTGGGAGTTATGGTTCGTACTTCCTTCGATTGACTTGGCACAGCGCGAGGGCCGATCGCACGCTGGACGGTTGAGGCGGTGGAAAAAGCGATTTGATCCTTCGAACAGTTGGCCCGAGAGCAGCAATTTAGATAAGACGTGGCGGCGGCTTTGGCCAATCCAAAACAAGTACGGCGCTAGTTTGGCTTGGGATGATTTAATGATTTTATTGGATGTCGTGGTGCTGGACTATATGGGTTTGAACCCTTTGGTTTTGCCGGTGGTTGGCACGATGATTGGCTGCCAGGCCGAGTGCTTAGGGCCCTGAGCTAGTAAGGCTCACGAGTGACCGAAAAGAATGCAGTGGGTGCGTTGAAATGGTCTCTCGGATCAATCCAAATGGGTTTAATCTGAATTAATGGGTGTTACCTTTATTTAAAAACCCCCAGTATCTGCGGGGCTTTTTTTACTCGTGCTGACTCAGGGTTGGCGCCAGCGCGGGCCCTGATTTTTAAAGCAGTAGCTCGCCGCGGCCAACCAATACAGCGTGG
Source organism: Gammaproteobacteria bacterium (assembly GCA_018647445.1). Lineage (GTDB taxonomy): Bacteria > Pseudomonadota > Gammaproteobacteria > Pseudomonadales > Azotimanducaceae > UBA9926. Next base: position 14,900 of record JABGTE010000018.1, on the reverse strand, counting down.
CCCGTGAGTAAAACCCGGCTGGCAACAACTTCAACCGTCAAGCTGCCGCCGCGTTGGGATCGTTGGGCGGCGTGTAAAGTAGGCTTGTTTAGCTGCGTTGCCCAGTAGGGACCCAGGCAGCAGTGAGCCGATCCCGTCACTGGGTCTTCATCAACCCCGGTAGCCGGTGCGAAAAATCGTGAGACGAAATCCAGTTCTGCCGCCTTAGCCTTAGCGGTCACAATAAAACCTCGCGTCGCAATGGCTGCCAAGGCCGAGAAGTTGGGGGCGAGCGTCAGCACGTCCTCTTCGTGCGAGAGGTGAATCAGATAGTCGAACTTAGATCGCCCGAAGTATATTGGGTCGGTGACGCCGAGCTGCTCGCAAATGATCGGATCAGGGGGGGTAGGGCTCGGTGGGGTGGCGGGGAAATTCAAACGAATGCCGTCTGGCGTTTGCTCACAGATTAACGCGCCACTGGCGGAGTCAAAGGTAATGACGCCGCTGTGGGGTAGATCGATCGCCGTGAACAGCGCGTGGGCGCTGGCCAGTGTTGCATGACCGCAGAGATCAACTTCAGTTGTGGGCGTAAACCAGCGCAGAGTGGTTGCACTTTGGCCCTGCAGCACAAAAGCCGTTTCGGAAAGATTCATCTCCGTCGCAATCTTTTGCATGAGGTCATCGGGTATTGGTGCATTCAGGACATACACTGCCGCTGGGTTGCCCGTAAAGGCTTGGTCGGTAAAGGCGTCGATCAGAAAATAGGGGAGCTTCATGTCTTGCAATCCAGTGCTGTGAAATAAGGTTCAGGGGTCGTGTGGGGCACGCATTGGTAGACATTACAGCGATTGCCGCCTACCTGCCCTCAGCTGGCAAAATTCCGCTTTTATTGGCCTTCGGGCCCTAATCCTGTTCCATGGGCCAGGTCTTGCTGGTTTGCCGTGCCCGATCCCACTCTGAGAGTTCGATGTCAGCGCGCGTGTTTCGTAGACAGCGTTTGGTCTCAGGCTGATCTAGGTTGTTTGATTCATTAACCGAGACTGCTATTTGGGATTGCGCCATGGGAGTTTTCTCCGGATGTGTGCTGGCCGGTTGAATAAGATCGATAGATTCAAAATAGCAAGGTCGGTCCAATCGTAAAAAAGAATAGATTAAAACTAATATATTCCGAAATGTACTTATATAAATCGCTGGATCCGTGCCGGGTCGCATGAGGTTCTGCGCTGGGCCCGGGGTGGTAACGGACCGTCGCGATTGATCTTGGCAATTAAGCGTTGACTCGCTCTGATTGCCGAGATCCAATGCAGGCATGTCTGAAGAGTCCATCTCAACGTTTCCCGCATCTAACGGCCCGCTTGCGGGCGTGCGCATCATCGATCTATCGGCTGTGGTTTCTGGCCCTATGGCCGCGGTGATGCTGGCCGATCAGGGTGCCGAGGTCATCAAAATCGAGCCGCCGGGCTGGGGCGATGGGGTGCGTGGTTTGGGGGCGAGCCGCAATGGGGTCAGCGCGATCTTTACGTTGATCAATCGCAATAAGAAGTCCGTCGGCCTCAATTTAAAGCATCCCCAAGGTCGGCAGCTCGCGGAGGAATTGATCGGCACGGCTGATGTTGTTTTGCAGAATTATCGGCCGGGTAAAATGAAGCGATTGGGCCTTGATTACGAAACTTTAAAAGCTCGGTTTCCCGAACTGATTTATCTGTCGATTTCTGGCATGGGAGAAGTTGGGCCTTACTCTGGCCAGAAAGTATATGACTATGTGATCCAGGGTATGAGCGGTCTTCTCGAGGCGCAAGGCGTGCAAGATCCCTACGCGATGGTCCGCACTATTATCTTTGATAAGGTCACGGCGTTAACGGCAGCTCAAGCTATGACGGCTGCACTTTTCGCGCGCGAGCGTGGTGCAGGGGGGCAACATATCGCTTTGTCGATGCTCGACACGGCGGTCTATTTTAATTGGGCGGATCTGATGTGGAATCAAAGTTTTGAAGGCGAGGGCGCAGCGCTTGCGGGAGACCTTGCGGATCTATACGAAGTCAGTGCTACCCGCGATGGCGCGATTGTGTCGCATCCATTAAACGGGGATTGCAGCACCTATTCCACAGAAGAACTGATCGACCTTTTTGCCGCAAATGAAATCCCGGTCGGACGCGTCAATCGGCGTGATGATCTGATAAATGACCCTCAAATTCAGGCCGCCGAAACCCTCGAGCGGTTTCAGCACCCAAGAGCAGGGGCAATGATCCAACCCCGAGCACCGGCCCGGTTTGGCGCTACCCGCCATGGTGCAAACCAACCATCCCCCGATGTCGGGGAGCATACCGCGGCAGTCCTAATGAGCTTAGGATACAGCATGGACACATTGATTGAATGGGCCCAAGAGGGGGCAATTGGGTAACGCGGAGTTTCGTCGCCAGAAGGCGCCGGGAGGGTTTAAGGAGGCTCGATGGCAACACCAATACTTTCTATCGCCGGAACGCAAGCGGCCTCCCCCTTGGGGTATTTCAGTTGGACCAGTGGTCAATTGGGACGAGACCCGTATTACATTCTGGTGGTCATTTACATTTTCTTCCCTTATTTCAGTAGTGTTGTGGTTGGCGATCCGGTCTACGGCCAAACGTTAATCGGCTACTTGAATGCGGCCGCGGGCGCTTTTTTGGCATTGACCATTCCCTTTTTGGGCGCGATCGCCGACAAACAAGGCCGCCGTAAGCCCTGGATTGCGGGCACGGTTATTTTTATGGGTCTTGGCGCCTGTTTACTTTGGTTCATCACGCCCAATGCGGCTGGCGCAACGCTCTGGTTGGGGTTTGGGCTGCTGCTACTCATTAATATTGCATTCGCTTACTCAGAAGTATTCCATAACGCCATGCTACCGGCGATCACGCCCGCTAATCGAGCCGGCTTGGTGTCGGGTCTGGCATTCTCATTGGGTAATTTGGGTGGGTTATCTCTGATGTTGTTTGTGCTGTACGCCTTTGCTTTGCCCGGCGCACAGACTTGGTGGTTTTTACCGGAGGTGGCCTGGTGGGGTCTTGATCAGTCCGCGCACGAACAGGATCGTATTGTTGGGCCCATCGCCGGGATTTGGATGCTGGTGTTTACCTTACCGCTGCTCATTTTTACGCCAGATACACCCAAGTCCGGATTGACGCTCATGCAAGCGGCAAAGTCTGGGATTCAAGATGTCCTTGCGACGGTCTCTCAACTCAAACATTACGCCAATATCGCGCGTTATCTCTTAGCGCGAATGCTGTTCAATGACGGCATGGTCGGTGTGTTGGTTTTCGGCGGCGTCTATGCCGCCGGTACCTTTGACTGGGATACCATCTCGCTTCTGATATTTGGGTTGTGCACCAGCGTGTCTGCCATGATTGGTGCTTATTTAGGGGGCCGTATCGATGATCGATTGGGGTCCTTGGTTACCCTAAAGGTCTCGGTTTTTATGACGTGTTTGATACTGTTGGCACTGGTTTCGATTCAAACCGATCAGATTGGCTTTTGGTTTACGGTGTCAACGCAGCCCGTTTGGGAATTTCCTTATTTCACAACCATTGCCGAAGTGGTTTATTTCGGAACCAATCAAGTTTTTGCTCTATTCTTCGTGACCGCATTGTCCGCCTCAAGAACGCTCATGGCGAAAATTTGTCCACCGGAAAAAGCGACTCAGTTTTTTGGACTTTATGGGCTGTCAGGTTCGGTGACGGCTTTTTTAGCGCCTTTGTTGGTCGCCACCTCAACCCAGTGGTTTGATTCGCAGCGAGCAGGTTTTGCGTCGCTGGTTGTGTTGATTGCCGTAGGTGGCGCCATGTTGTTTGTGGTGACCGACGACCGTTCAACAGCGCCGGTGACCTGATCCGCCTCGACAGTGATGCTCGATGACGTTTTTGATGAACAGCCCTGAGCGCTTTTATAAACAGCCCTGAGCGCTTTTATAGACAACCCTGAGCGTTTTTTATGAACAGCCCTGAGCGCTTTTGATGAACAGCCCTGAGCGTTTTATAGACAGCCCTATGTCGACAAGTAGACGGCGCGGCTTTTCAATTTAGTCCTTGGCAGGATGCTTTTTGAGCTTGATTAGGCGCTGCTCGGGATGCCCAAAGCGTCAGCTGTTCGCTGGGTTTGTTGAATGTGGTCTAATGCGCAACGCAACCCGCGATCTACGCCGGTTGTGTTTAGGAATCCTATGACCGATGCAGCATTAGAAGACCGCCCCATCAGCAAGTCCATTCGGCCTCTGCTAATGCTCGTGCCGTTTATTACACCCTATTGGCGCACGTTGGTCCTTGCGCTCGTGGCGCTTTTATTGTCTTCAGCGGCGGTTCTGCTGATGCCGATGGCGGTACGGGATGTGATTGATCACGGTTTTTCATCAGAAGCAGCCTCCCAAATTGATCAGTACTTTTTTGTGCTGATGGGGTTTGCAGTCTTGATTGGGGTGTTTGGCGCAGCCCGTGCCTATTTCGTCAATTGGCTCGGCGAGCGCGTCGTTGCAGATCTTCGCAATCAGGTTTTTAGTCAAGTTCTGGCTATGGATATGAAGTTCTTTGAGTCCACGAAGGTCGGTGAGGTACTCTCTCGATTGACAACCGACACGACGTTAATTCAATCCATTTCTGGAGTGGGTTTATCGATAGTCTTAAGGTCGAGCATTCAGTTTTTGGGCGCCCTGGTGCTTTTGGGATTTACCAATCTAAAACTGACGCTCATGTTGCTCGTTTTATTGCCGGCGGTCATTGCGCCGGTCATGATTATTGGCCGTTGGGTTCGGAGGTTGTCTCGAGACTCGCAAGACCGCATAGCCGATGCGAGCGGTCAAGCGGGCGAGATGCTTAATGCGGTGCAAACGGTGCAAATGTTTACCGCAGAGCCCGTCGAGGTTGCAAGGTTTGAAGCAGCGGTTGAGAGCAGTTTCACCACCGCGGTTGCGAGAATCAAGGCCCGGGCATTACTGACAACGGTTGCGATGACGGGCCTGTTCGGCGCCTTTATTGTGGTGCTGTGGGTCGGCGCGCGGGCGGTGTTGGCCCAAGAAATTACCGGTGGGGAACTGGGTCAGTTTGTGATCTATGCCGTGCTGATCGGGGCGTCTGGCGGCGCGCTTATCGAATTTTGGGGAGAGCTTCAGCGTGCTGCGGGCGCGATGGAGCGCCTGGGTCAGCTCTTGCTATTGCGTCCGGAAGTGGTCAGCCCCGAGGCGCCAGAAACCCTGGTTGAAAAAAGCCCAGGGCGGTTAGAGCTGGCAACTGTTAGCTTCAGCTACCCATCAAGACCAGAGTCGCGAGCGATAAAAGACTTAAGTTTGACCATCGAGCCGGGTGAGCAGATTGCGGTTGTTGGGCCATCGGGCGCCGGCAAGTCGACGGTGTTTCAGTTGCTGCTGCGAATGTATGACCCTCAGTCAGGGCAGATCAAAATTGATGGTATTGGCCTGCAGCAGTTGTCGCTGAAAACGCTGCGACAATTTATAGGTATTGTTCCGCAGGAGACCGTTATTTTTGGTGTCAGCGCGAAAGACAATATCCGATTTGGCGCGCCGCAGGCGACGGATGCGGCGGTTGTCCAAGCGGCAAAGATCGCGCATGCGCATGACTTTTTAGCCGCATTGCCCGAAGGCTATGACACCGACCTTGGCGAAAAGGGCGCGCGCTTATCAGGCGGTCAGCGGCAACGCATTGCCATTGCGAGAGCCGTGCTTAAGAATCCGACCATCTTGCTTTTGGATGAGGCGACCAATGCGCTCGATGCTGAAAGCGAGCGATTGGTTCAGGCGGCGCTCGATCAGCTCCGCCAGCAGCGCACGACGCTCGTCATAGCGCATCGGTTGGCAACCGTTATGAACGCAGATCGAATCCTGGTGATGGTTGATGGGAAGGTGATCAATATTGGCCAGCACCAATGGCTTATGGAGCATGAACCTTTGTATCGTGAAATGGTTAAACTGCAGTTTAACCAACCAGCGCTTCCAGATCTTCACCCCGAGCACTAGCAGGCTGGCTCAAGACGGCGAAAGTCGCTTGTCGGTGGTTGACTCAATCGTCGTAATATAGAAGGCCAGCCTGGGTTGCGCTTAGGATTACCCCGCGTGGGTTGAACCTTCCCAGTCCTCGTTGGCGATGGGATTGATCGGTTTTGTAAGCTATGAATTTTGCGCGTTGCCGAGCAGCTGATTGACGATAGATGCGGCGAGTGGCGGGCGGGGCAGAATTGACGCAAGGTCTTACCTTAGTCGAATGAATCGAAGATCGGATTTTGCGTTATTTCAGGCCACGGATTTCAGTAACAGCATTCTTCGAGCGTTTTGGTCAGCGCGTAGAAATAAAATGAGGGAGTCTATTTGTGAGCGATTTATGGCGGCGGACGAAGATCGTCGCAACTTTGGGCCCTGGGAGTGACGATCCTGATACCATCGAGGCGTTGATCCAAGCGGGCGTAAACGTTTTTCGGCTGAACTTCTCCCATGGCCTTGCCGAACATCACGTTGTGACTGCGGGGCATGTGCGCGCGATCAGCCAACGCTTAGACCAACCGGTTGCGGTCCTGTGTGATCTACAGGGGCCGAAAATCAGAATCGGACAGTTTGTAGCGAACGAAAAACCACATTTACACGTCGGTGATCACTTTAAGTTATCAACGCGGATTGACCCGCTGGCAGGATCAAACAAGGTAGTTTATTTAGAATCTTGGGTGCTCACCGACCTTGCGCCAAAAGATCGATTGCTGATCGATGACGGTCGCCTTGAGCTTGAAGTACAAAGCCTTGATACCACTGGGGCAGACTGTGTTGTTCGCCGTGGAGGAATCATTTCGGGTCTCAAGGGCGTGAACAAGTTTGGCGGGGGCTTATCCGCACCCGCGCTCACTGAAAAAGATTTTTCGGACTTAAAAGTTGCTGCTGAACTCAAAACAGATTATCTCGCGGTGTCTTTTGTGAAATCGGCTGAAGATGTTCATTTGGCGCGCCAGCATTTATCGAGCGCTGGCAGTCAGGCGCACATTATCGCCAAGATGGAGCGCGCCGAGGCCATCGCTGAGCCTTGGCTTTCAGAGATTATTGCGGCGGCGGATGGGATCATGGTTGCGCGCGGTGATTTGGGTGTTGAAATTGGAGATGAGAATCTGATCGCCGCTCAGAAGGAACTCATTAGCCGCGCGATTTCTGCCAATAAAGTGACCATTACCGCAACCCAAATGATGGAATCGATGATTGATGCGCCGACCCCGACCCGAGCGGAGGTGTTTGATGTCGCCAATGCCGTTCTGGATGGCACTGATGCTGTCATGCTGTCGGCAGAAACAGCGGTCGGTCGCTATCCGGTTGAAACGGTTCAAGCGATGGCCCGAGTCATCGTTGGCGCGGAGCAGCATCCCACTCTTGAGCGCGCTCAGCATCAATCAACACCCCTCTTTGCTGAGATTGATCAAGCCGTTGCGCTGTCTGCAATGTATGCCGCAAACCAGTTGTCTGGCCTTAAAGCCGTCATTTGTTTAACTGAAACTGGCAAAACTCCGCGCTGGATGTCGCGCATGCAATCGTCCTTGCCGATTTTTGCCTTGGCAGAACAAGTAGGGACGAGTGCCATCACGGCGCTTTATAAGGGCGTTATTCCGGTTTATTTTGAAGCCTCGGCAATGAAACCCTCAATGATCAATCATTTGGCGGTGGAGGCGGTGCGCAAAATAGCGCATCTTGAGCCGGGAGACCTGGTGATTATGACAAAAGGCGATTTTGTGAATGTTCATGGTGGCACGAATACGCTTAAAATTATTCGTATTGGTGACATGATTCAGTAGGGTTTTATGAGCTTTTCGGATAGCGCGGGCTGGTCGTTGAGCGAACTCGCGAGTCAATCTCGTTGGCGTAACAATTAAGGAGTGCGTGTGGAAAATGATCAATGGTTAATCAACGGTAGTCCGAAAGGACGGGCCTTGGAAACATCAGACTTTAAACGACATACCATGGTATTGCCGGCTCTGACGGAAGGTGAAGTTCTGGTTAAAGTTGAGATGTTGAGCTTTGACCCCTCCCAGAAAGGGCAAATGGAGAACGTCGGTTATGCCGCGGAAACGGAATTTGGGCAGGTGATGAATGCCACAGGCGTGGGAGAAGTCATCGAGTCCAATGTTGATCGATTACCGATTGGCACAAAAGTGATGGGCCCCCTCGGTTGGCAGCGCTATGCGGTGATGCCAGCGCAAAAACTCGACGTGATAACCGGTGATGCGCCGATTGCAGCGCACCTCGGCCCCCTCGGTGGAACGGGTCTTACCGCCTATTTCGGTTTGTTTCGAGTCGGCCGCCCGATTGCGGGCGATACCGTGTTGGTGTCAGGCGCGGCTGGTGCCACGGGTTCGATCGTTGGCCAATTGGCGAAACTTGCCGGTTGTCGTGTTGTGGGCATCGCAGGCGGGGCCGAAAAATGCGCTTGGTTGGTCAATGAATTGGGGTTTGATGAGGCGATTGATTATAAGAACGACCGAGTCAAAGCCGCTATCCGGGCTGCCTGTCCTGGTGGCGTGAATGTGTTTTTCGACAATGTTGGTGGCACCATTTTGAATGATGCCCTGGCTTGCATTGCGCTCAATGCGCGGGTGGTTATTTGCGGTGGTATCTCGCGTTATGAGCAGGCGGTCCTGCCAGCTGGGCCAGCAAACTACTTTAATTTGGTTTTCCAGCGCTCAACCATGTCCGGCTTTTTGGTTACCGATTATGCGAGTGAGTTTCCGGCAGCTCGAGCGCGCTTGGCCGACTGGTTGGAACAAGGGCAGCTGCTCTATAAAGAGGATGTTCAGTCTGGTTTTGAGCAAATACCGGCGACCCTGAAACGAGTGTTTGACGGTGCCAATTTTGGCAAACAGCTGTTAACGCTTTGATGGGTTAAGCCATAATGTGGCTAAAGTGATCAGGCGGGCTTTTGGCTTCAATCGGCATTTTGGTGTTACGTGAGGGGCAGGCCCTGTTCAGGCGCATCGCGTTTGTAAGCGTGAGTAGAGGGTTCAATGGGTTCGCAAAGAGTCCTTGATGCCGGTTGGGACCGCAATAGCCGGCAGCGAATGATGTGATTCGCTGCCGTGGTTGCAGATTTTAGGACGCCTCGTCCGATGCTGAATCAGATTCTTTAAATCGTCCCTCACTGAGGATCAGTAAGTATTGGCTTTCGGCTTTCTTGAGCATGCTATCGAGATACCTTTTTAAGCTTTCTTGGTCGATGCTTAAGATGGCATCAGCTAATTGCTGGTCGCCATCAAAGCCCTGATAACCCTCATCTAGATCAGACCAATACCGCCAAGCACGGTCTCCTAGGTTTTTGTCTTTCTCGAGCACCTGCGCGATCAAGCCTTCTTGATTCTGTGCATAGTCTTCAGGCGTCATATCAGTTAGCCGGGTAACCTGGCCTGAGAGAAATTCGAGGGTTTTCCGGTGTAACGCGGCAGCGGGCGCTGAAGGCGATTGAATGACAAAACCGAGACCGCCTTGTTGCTCAAATTCCGGGCTAAAGGCCGACACCACGTAACCCAGTTGTTGCTCTGTGCGGAGTGAAGAAAAATATTCAGGCGCGATGATGTGGCCCAAGAGCTTGCTTTTAGCCGTCTCTAGCAGAGCATCATCATTGTTTTGAAGGTAAAACACGAGGGACGCATCGTTGTGATCAATGGTCATGATCTCGGTCACTGGCCCGTCGATTTGAGTCACGGTCGGGGCCGCGGCGGCGACCGGCGCAATGGCTAAGCTGTTGGCCAATTGACTTTGGATCCGCTGCGCTGCGCTCATATCTAGATTACCAACCGCCAGCGCTTCGACACCAACCTGCTTGAAATAAGCGTCTCGCCAAAGTGTCAGATCCTCCGGGGTAACCGTCACCAATTCAGCCAACTGAGCTTCTGCGGGCCAGCTCGAGGACAGTAGATTTTGTCTTAAGCGATCAAAGCCTTGCTGGAAGGGTCGGTTTTTAAAGGAGTCCTGTAAGCTATTTTCTAGTTCTGTCTTCAAAACGAAAAACCGGTCGGGGTTAATAACGAGACCGGTTAACTGGTTTAAGACCACCTGCAGGAGCGCGCTTTGTTTGTCCTGGTAGCCGCCGAGGCTAATCCGAAAACCCCGGTCTGGTGTCGAGATACCGTAGCTAACGCCGGCCAGAAGCGCGGGGTAGGATAGGGCGTTCAAATCATCTTCAACTAAGTTTCGGTATAAGCGTGCGCGGACAGTATCTGAAACAGAGATCAGGCCGTTGGGTCGTCTCAGGCTAACGTGCAGCGTTGCGCGGGGCACACCAAATTCGGTGTCGGCGGCAAGATAAAACGCCATTGGCCCGGTGTCAGGCAGTGCCTCTGGTGCACTGTTAGCTGATTCAATTAGGGTTAAATCTTCGGGTAAAAATGGGTTCGGTGCCGGTAGCGTTAGAGTACTGGCAATCGTTTCGTTTCGCGCGATGCCATTCTCCAAGGAATAGGCAACGTTAAACCATTGCTCTGTCTTATCGCCTTCAACCTCAGGGCCTGCAACCGTAACCAGAACATTGTCTGGACGCAGGTAGCCTAAGTAATTGTCGATAAGCTCGGCATCAAAGTTTTCCAATAAGTAAGGGGCAACCAAAAGGTCCTTTGCAGGAAACTTCATAAGATTGGGAGCGAGGCTTTGTACTGTGGAAATGGAGGGGATCTGCTCGCGGAAGCGAAATCCTAAGGTCGCAACGGTTGCTGCCTCGCGATACAGCCACGCTTGAGCTTTCTCCGTGCGTAACAGGTTAATGTAGTTGAAAACGAGGTCTGTGATGGCGGGCACTTGATCCATGCCAGCTTCGGTGAGCTGAACGGTGATCTCAAACATCGCGTTGGCTTGATCGATATTTTCGCTACCGGCACCTAGCCCGGTAATCCAGCCTTTTTGCGTAAGCAGTTGATGTAGGCTGCCTTGCCCTTCATGGCCGATGAGTGATCCGATATAACCGGTCGGTTTTGTTTGGTAATAAGGGTCAATGGCTGGAATCGGGAATGCAAAGGAGACGGATCGATCTGACTTCAAGGTTTGATGCCGTAAGGTTGCTGGCAATTGTCCCGGTGCGGTTAGGGGGGTCGTTAGGTTCAGATCGGGTAAATCTCGGTTAGGCACCTGCCCTAGGAGTTCGGTGACCCAAGGCATAAGCGTTGTAATGGGCTCGTTATGTAGGATCACCGCCCCCATCTGGTTAGCAGAATAATGGCCTTCAAAAAAAGTGATCAACGCGCTGTAGGCATCGCCGTCCAGCGTATCAAGCGTGCCGATGCTGAATTTGGACATCGGGTGATCAGGGTTCATCGCGACCTTCTGGACCATAAAACCGCGCCAGCCATCCTCTTTGATTTGCATCTGGTACTCTGAATGCACCGCATTTTTCTCCCGGTCAACGTACGCTTTATCGAGGAGCGGCGAGATAAAAAACTGTGCAAAACGATCTAAGCCTTCGGTGAAATACTCTGGCTGGATATCAAAAAAGTAATTGGTGTGATCCGGTGCGGTGTAAGCATTCGAGCCGCCGCCATGTTTTTGAACAAACGCAAAATAACCGTCGGGTTCAGGGTATTTTTCGGTTCCAATGAACAACATGTGCTCAAGAAAGTGAGCCAGTCCGGGTCGATCCTCTGGATCGTGAAAGCTGCCTCGAAAGGCAACCAGCGCGGCCGCTGACTTATCCGCAGCAGGATCTGATATGAGCAGTACGCGCATGCCGTTTTCGAGGGTGACGTGGGCATAATCCCTTTGATCGTTGGGGCTTTTAACAACCTCATTGGTTACGGCCGTGTTGATCAAAGGTTCGGACGTCGGGCTTGTCGTGCAGCCGGTTATAAGGGTCAGGCTGAAGAGTGCAAAGCATCCGAGTTGGACGAGTTTAACAAGGCGAGTCATAGCGTATCCTAGTCATTACGGGGTCATGATTTTGAAGGGGTAGTATAACGCCCAAAACGTTAAAAGCAGGGTTGATACATCGCATAAAACCTTCAGCTCAGCCGATCCAAGCATCCGAATAATCAGAGAATACTGATGTTGCGTGCATCACGACCTGTTACGGAATTTGCAAGCCAAGCGCATCGATCGACGCGATTTGTTCGATTGATAAAGGCCCGCCGCCATCGAGGCAGGCCATGAGTTCTTGTCGATTTTTAACGCCGAGGACAACCGTTGATACCCCCTGCATAGCAAGCGCATAACGATGCGCGACGATTGCCGGATCCATGGCCCACGTTTGACAGAGCGCGCGAAAGGGCGCGGCACGCTCGTAATCCAGCATTTCTGGATGATCCGCTGCAATAGGGCGGTCAAATTCGGTGCACAATGCGCCGGCTTGGACTGCGCGAATTCCCATCACGCCGATCCCGCGTGCCGCAGCTTGCGCCATGAGGTCTCTCGGTCGAGCCGCTTCCGGATAGCGCTTGATGCCGCCAGGGCTGTCTAATAGATTGCTAATCAGTTGCACCGCTTGCGGTGGTTTGTCACTGGCTAAAATTTGTTCGATGGCATCTGGGTGGCCCGTGCCCGTGATGCCCCAGGCGCCAATCAAACCGCGCTTGATCAGCGCTTCAAATGCCGGTCTCACAGCCTCGTCGAAACATCGTTTAGTAACCGACCATTGCTGTTGAGTTTCATTTAAAGGTGCAGGGAACTGGTAGTCGTCTAAAATTATCTGAGAGTGTAAGAAGAACAAATCAATATGGTCGGCCTTTAGACTTTCTAAGCTGCGGAGGATGGACTTTTCTAAGCGATCTGCAATTCCCTTTGTTGTATCGGTTGGAAGTAAACACTTGGAAGTCACCCGGATGCCGTCGGGGAGATTGCCGTCAAAGGCCGCGCCGACCACGCGCTCAGCCTCCCCGCGACCGTACATTGGCGCAAGGTCCAGCAAGGTTACGCCGTGATCCACGGCTGTTCGTGTCGTCGCAATGGCTTCTGCCTGATCGGTTGATCCCCAAACTTGACCGATACCGCCGCCACCAAGGGTATAGTTGCTAACAGGCCATAGTGCACCAAGCTGATTCATAGATTTCCTTATTATGGGTTAATGCCGAGGTGTGATTGGTGCCTTCCGTATCCTTAAAACTAAACGCGTCGGCGGTAAAACCGACCTTGTCGGTAAAGGCCTTGAGCGTCCTGCTTATACAGGTGTCGATCGCCTTGGCACCAAGACTGCGTAACGGTTATTACTTTTCGTTAACGACTGGTTGCGGTTGTCGCGCATCTAGGGCCACGCGCACCGCTCGATGCTCGGGCTCATTAAAAGAAAATCGCATGAGCAGCAGCGCGCCAACAATATAGCAGGCGCAAGGCATGAGCGCCAAAAGATAGCGGATGGTGTCTTGAGTCACCTGGGTTTGCTCGACATTGGGTTCAAACCCTGAAAATTGCAGCGCAAGGCCAATGACAAAAGCGGTGATTGAACTGGCGATTTTGCGGACTAAATTCCAGACCGCAAGATAAGCACCCTCTTTGCGTTCACCGGTCATGAATTCATCGTAGTCGACAATGTCGGCTTGAATCGAGGGCGGCAGCACGGCGCCGGCGCCGGCGCCAACGCCGGCAAAAAAACAGGAGGTGTAAACGTATAGGTCGTTCCCCGCGCCAGCAAAGAATAGGCTGCCGTAGGATACCGCTGAGATGAGGGTCCCGATAATCCACAGGTTGCGCTTGCCGGTGCGTTTTGAAAAACGAATCCAAAGCGGGGCAAATAGGAATTGCGGGATCTGATAAACAACCAAAATGATGACCAGGGAATCCATTTTAACAACGTATTCGGCGGCATAGGCAGCAAGGATGCCGAGCGTTGCGCCGCCAAAGGTTTCAATGCCATAGACGATGAGTAATAGTCTGGCGTGTGGGTTTCTTAGGATGTCGAGAAAGGTTTGAAAGGGATTTTTAAACGCCCGGCCTTGATGATCAGCGCGTTCCGGAAGAAGGTAAGTGGTCCAAATTACCAGTAGCGCAATGGCTGCCGCGGCAAACATTGACAACTGAAAGGCAAAGAGCCGTTTGTCCTCAGCCTGTTGCATAAAGTGCAATGATAAGAGTCCTGCAGCCACGCCGAAGATACCGATCATATGGCTAAGGCCATACAGTCGGGTGCGCTCGTGATAATCTTGGGATAGCTCAATCGAGAGGGCGCCGTGGGGAACAAAAAATGCGGTCTGCGCTGTTTCGTACAGCAACAAGCATAGGGTCATCCAAATGATGAGTGTGGCGCCGCTGAGAAACTCGGGTGGCGACCAGATCCCAATCAGCGATAAGGCCATGGGCACCGCCGCGCAAAATAACCAGAGCCGTCGCCGACCGATGCGCGAGCGTGTCCGGTCAGATAAAAATCCGATTATGGGATCCGTAATGCCGTCCCACAAGCGACCGATGGCGAGGATCGTACCGATGATGGCAGGCGCTATCAGCAAAACGTCGGTGGCGAACTTCATGAAGTACACCACAAATAATGTCCCCATAATGCCGAAGGCAATTCGCGGGACGGCGTAGGCGAGAATGACGCCTCGGGGAAGAATCGTATAGCTTGGCGGCTTGGCATTTAGGAAATGCAAACTAAACTCGCTGACAGCACTTTGTTGAACCATAGCAGCTCAACGCGTTGCCGGGAATCCAGCCTTAGTGAGTTTCCAAAGGCGCGTTAAGCGTCTCGCAATGCGAGGCCTGGTTTACATCGTGAGGCCGATGCGCTTGGCTGAGTGGCCTGACCCCTTTAGGGTGGTCTTGTCCTTAGGCATCTCATCAGGCATTGGCGCCGTATATCAGACAACTGTACCCGATCGATGGGCGCGACATTTAAAACAAGTAAATCTAAAAGAAAGGGCTGGCTGTGAAGGTGTTTTTCAGAATGATTAATCCGGTGGTTGCTTGGGTGCTGCAATCTCGATTGCACCGGTTAATTAGTTTTCAGCTGATGTTGTTG
>JABGTE010000013.1 GCA_018647445.1 Gammaproteobacteria bacterium | reverse complement strand
TGAGGTGCATGTTTTTCGAGATTGCAAGGTCGCGGTGGATCAGGGAAACATCGGTCGAGGTCCCGCCCATGTCGAAGGTCATCAGGTGTTCGCTCGCAAGGAGTGCTTGCGCTGCGATCAAACCACCTGCCGGACCGGAAAGCAGTAAACGTACTGCTTGTGCTGAAGCCTGTTCGGCAGCCAGGGTGAGCCCAGATGATTGCATCACCGCGAGCCGGCTGGGTGTTATTTTGGATTGCAGTTGATCTAAGTAGCGCGCAATGATCGGTCCGAGGGAAGCATTTAAAAAAGTGGCGACGCCGCGCTCATATTCCCCTATTTCTGGCAAGACTTGGGATGACAAACTCATAAAGTATTGGGATCCGAATCGGGCTTTCAGCATCTGCTCCTCGGTGTCGTCGATAAAGGAGAATAAAAGATTAATCGCTAGCGCGTCGGGTGGATCGTCTGCCAAGGCGGCTTCAAGGACGTTGATCGCCTCCGGGTCTAGGACTGTTATGAGTTCGCCCTTGGCATTGCGTCGAACGGGTAGTTCAAAGATCGCGCTTTGATCAATGGTTAGGGTTTTTTTAGTGGGCGTCAGACTATAAAGGTCCGCGCGGTTTTGTCGACCTATCGATAAGAGGTCGCCCAGGCCTTGGTTACACACATAAGCGGTTTTAGCGCCGCGACCCTCAAGGGCCGCATTGGTCGCAACCGTTGTGCCGTGAATGATGGTTAATTGACCGGCGGCGCAAAGCGCATCGAGCCCCAAAGCTGCGAGGCCCTCAAAGATTGCTTGCTCGGGCGCGTCCGGCGTTGAGAGCCTTTTATGAGTGGTTAGGTCACCATTGTGCAGGTAGGCAAAATCGGTGAAAGTCCCGCCGGTGTCGATCCCCAACAAATGTTCACTCATGAGCTGTGCGATAATCATGGAAAATCAAAATGTAGCAGAAACCCTTGAGCGTCACACGTCTTTGAGTGCAGATGACGTTTGAAGGCGAGCTAACGGATACCTAGGCCTATGCCAGAACTACCAGAAGTTGAAACGACCCGTGCGGGCATTGCGCCCCATCTTGAAGGGGTTCTGATCCAAACTGTCATCGTTCGCGAGTCTAGATTGCGGTGGCCGGTTTCAGAAGAGTTGGCGCAAATGGCGACGGGACAAAAGGTGCTGGCCGTTGAGCGCCGCGCCAAGTACCTTTTAATAAAATTGGCGAATGGGTATCTGATGCTTCATCTGGGGATGTCGGGGAGCTTACGAATTCTGCCGGTATCAACCGCACCTCAGAAACATGACCATGTTGATTTGGTTTTTGATTCCGGCGTGTTACTGCGCTACCGCGACCCGAGACGATTCGGCTCGGTCTTTTGGTTGAATGATCTGAATCATAGGCTGCTAAATGACCTTGGGCCGGAACCACTAGGGCCAGAATTCAGTGGTTTAACGCTGTACCGGGCATCCCGGGGTAAAACCAGAAACGTAAAAACCTTGATTATGGATGCGAAGGTCGTGGTGGGAGTGGGTAATATTTATGCCAATGAAGCGTTGTACCTTTCTGGGATCAAGCCGACGGCGATCTCGGGCAGGATGTCCAAGGCTCGCTTTGAGCGTTTGGCGGCAGCGATTCAGACTGTTTTAACCAAGGCGATCCAAGCCGGCGGCACCAGTCTTCGCGATTTCTTAAAAGAAGACGGGACCCCAGGCTACTTTCGCCATGAGCTCAAAGTTTATGGTCGAGAGGGCGCATGCTGTGAGGGTTGCGGTAGTGCCCTGAAATCACTGCGCATTACCGGTCGAGCCACCGTCTATTGCCCGGTCTGTCAGCGTTAACCGATAAGCCCCTCTGCGATGGCTTCAGCAACAGCAGGATGGACAAAGCTGCTGACATCGCCTCGATAAGAGGCTATTTGGCGCACCAAGGTCGAGGAAATGTAGGAATACTCTTCTGAGGGCGCTAAAAAAATGGTTTCAAGGCCAGGTGCGAGTACCCGATTCATATTCAGCATCTGAAATTCGTATTCGAAATCGGTTACCGTTCGAATCCCTTTTAAAATTACGCCCGCGCCGACCTCTTTGGCGAAATCAACAGTCAAGGTGTTAAAGCCTCGGACTTCAACATTACTCAAATGTGCAAGCGCTTTTTCCGCAAGCTCAACTCTGAGCTCGAGCACACTCGGGTCTTTCTGAGGACTGGTTGCAATGCCCAATACGACACGATCAAAAAGAACCGATGCCCGTTGAACTAAATCAGCATGACCATTGTGAATGGGGTTGAACGTCCCTGGGTATAGAACCGTGCTCATAGCGTATCTCCTGTTACAGACTGAAATAATACCGCACCCGAGAGCGGGATTAAATCAGTGATCAACGTGTGAGAAGCGCATAATGAACCTGCCCAGCTCGTTTTTGCCGGTAGAGTGTTAGCCCCTGTTGAGCGACGTTTGCAATCACGTCGGCTGAGGGAGCCTCTAAATAGAGAAAGCCATCGTGCGCAAGAAAGTCATTCTTGAGTAAGGCAGGTACAATATCTAAATAGCGATCAGTGTTAAATGGTGGGTCAACAAAGATCAGATGATAAGGTTTTATAGGTTTGGTTTGGATCAGCTTGAAGGCATCTTGAACGTGGACCTGACAATGTCCGGGTTCGATCTGAAATGTTGCACAGATTGTTTGAAAGTGTTGGGTCTGCGTCTTGGCGGTATCAACCACGGTGGAAGATTCGGCGCCGCGGGAGAGTGCCTCGAGACTTAAAATACCGCTCCCGGCAAACAACTCGAGACTACGACGCCCACTGACCTTACCCTGGAGCCAGTTAAACAAAGTCTCTCGAACCCGGTCTGGCGTGGGCCGCAGCCCTGGGCTCGGTGTAAATGAAACTTTGCGGCCGCGCCAATTACCGCCGATAATTCGAAGGGTCGAAGTTTGAGAAGGGTTTGGCAAACGGCTAGACCATAAGTGAGTTAATGAATGATGGACAATGTTGCAGATCAAGCCAACCAAGGCAAGCCGGGATTGTTTGCGCGCCTGAAACAGGGCCTGGCTAAAACACGTCGCGGCTTCTCCGAGCAAGTGGCGGCGCTCTTTTTGGGTGCTAAGGTCATTGATCAAGCGTTGCTTGATTCGATCGAAACGTTGCTGATCACGTCTGATTTTGGGATCTCGGTCACCCAGGACGTGATTGCACGGTTGACACAACAGGTCGAGCGTAAAGACTTAGCCGATGCAATGGCTTTGAAAAATGCTCTTCGAGTCCATTTGCTAGCGTTATTACAGAACACGGCATCAGATTTGACGCTTGACGGGTCAGGTACCCAGGTAATTTTGATGGTGGGCGTAAATGGTGCGGGTAAGACAACAACGGCTGGCAAGTTAGCCCACCATTTTAAGCAACAAAACCGCTCTGTGCTATTGGCCGCCGGGGACACGTTTCGAGCGGCCGCGGTTGAGCAGCTCAAAACCTGGGGCGAGCGCAATGACGTCGATGTG
>JABGTE010000023.1 GCA_018647445.1 Gammaproteobacteria bacterium | reverse complement strand
TCTAGAAGCGCGCAGATGATATTAAACTCATTGCGAGAGCGTGTTGGCCCCGCTGTTTTGCTGGGCTTGCTAACGCTGCTGGTTCTGCTCCCGTTTGGGGTCTACCTGAGAATGAAGCGTAAGCGCTGAGTGAGAATGACGCTAAAAGCGGGTCTTGCACTGAATTGTGGAAAGGGTCTAGGGAGACCCTGAGTGATTGTCATCAAAGGTATTATCTAAGGACTTGTCGGCATGCTGGAACCTGTTCAGAACTCAAATTCAAAATGGATGGTAGACCCTCCGCCAATCCTCAGGTGGTTGATGTCAAAAGTCATGGGCCGTGTGGCCAGTACCGATCACATCGCCAAAAAACGGCGCGATTTCGAGGCCCAGCGGGTCGCTCAGAAGCAGGCGCATACGGTTGAATACTTTCACCAATTGGATGATCCCTATTCGCATTTAATGGCGCAGGTCCTTGCACAGCTGGCTGAGTCTTACGACATCAAGGTTGTGCCGAGATTGATTCGGGCAACGGGCGGCAAGCATCAGCCAGAGGATAAGAAACTGGCAGTTTGGGCGCGCCGGGATGCGGCGTTGATTGCGC
Source organism: Gammaproteobacteria bacterium (assembly GCA_018647445.1). Classification (GTDB taxonomy): domain Bacteria; phylum Pseudomonadota; class Gammaproteobacteria; order Pseudomonadales; family Azotimanducaceae; genus UBA9926. The sequence continues at coordinate 11,695 of JABGTE010000023.1, read as the reverse complement.
CGCATTACGGATTAACGTTCCCAGATACCGCTGGTATAACGCCCGAACTTGAGTCGCTGCACCGTGCAACCCGGGCGCTTGCGAACTACGATCCAGCGGCTTTTATCGCGAAGATCAAAAGCATCAGTCAGGCCCTATGGTCTGGTGCTGGGGATCTTAAGGCAATGTCTGATGGGGACGTCGCGACCGACGCCGCGGCGAGTGCTGCATTAGATGCGGGCTCCGCGCGCTTGTTAGAACTCAAGCATTATTCCGGCGCGAGTCTTTATTATGGCGGCGAATGGTATTGGGGGGTTGACCGACTATTCCATCTTGAGCAGCGGCTTCGCGATTTGGGTGCCTGCCATCGGCCTTCGGAGCCCTACTTGGTGCCGCGTCCTGAGGTGGATGTTACGGGCGCTGATGCGTCGCAGCTGACACTGCACTTTTATCCTTCCCTCAATAGCCCCTATACCGCGATTATTTTTGATCGGACGGTTGCCTTAGCCAAGGCTTGTGGCATCAGGTTTCATCACAAACCGGTATTGCCAATGATTATGCGCGGCGTGGCGGCAACGACAGCCAAGGGGCGTTATATATTTTTCGATACAAAGCGCGAAGCCGATTACTTTGGCGTGCCGTTTGGTCATCATGTGACGCCAATCGGGTCGCCAACTCGGCGTGCTTATTCGTTATTGCCTTGGGCAAAGTCTTTGAATAAGGATGCTGCGCTTATGAGCACGCTGCTTAGGCTTGCCTTTTCAGAGGGCAAAGCCCTACACCTTGAGAAAAATCTGCAGCTTGGGGTAGAAGCTGCAGGCTTAGACTGGCAAGCGGCCAAAAAACATCTGGGGAGTGACAACTGGAAATCGCTTGTTGAGCAGTACCAAACCGAAATGGTCGAAGGCATGGGGTTGTGGGGCGTGCCGAGTTATCGACTAACAGGCCTTGATGGCGAGCCAGATCTTGAGGTCTGGGGGCAAGATCGATTGTGGTTGGTTGCTACGGAGATTCGCCGGCGTGCCGGAAGGGACAGCTCTGCATCGTCCTGAAAAGCATTATCCTACAGCGCGGTCCTGGCACCTTGGTTGTCCTAAATCGTTAGGACTGAATTGGCTCATTTGACCGAGATTAGCGTCATGACCCTAAATTATAAAACCCCGAGCGCGATTCAATGATCGTTTTGGTCTTCTTGTTTTAGATAAATCGGCCTGGGAGACTTGCGCCCGCGGCCAATAGGCTAATTAGTTAACAGCGGTTACGGCCGGATCGAATCACGTTCTTGAATCATGCTCTCAAAGAAAGGAGCCTTCTCAGGTGGGGCTTATTTTGACCGCTTGGGGGATGGTGTTTTGAGGCGCACGGCGCATTAAATTGTGTAAAAACTTCAAATATAAAATGATGCTTTCTTCCTAAAGCATCGATTAATCTTACTGTAGGCCGCCCCCGAGTGAGAACCGTCTTGATCAAGCTTCTCGGCGCACGGTTGAGCCATTGCGTTAGATTGCCGGCATAAAGGCTTTATAGGGGGCGCTGAGTCGCAATCAAGGTCCTGCCTGAAGCAATAGAGCGGACGGCTGCTCCGATCCAGAGGGTTTAAGGTGATCGTCTCAAAGACCGGGCTTTTAAGGTCGCTCAGGGTCGATGCTCAAAGACGTATCGGGGTCGAGTTGACGGGAGGGCCAGCGTGCTGGGCACCTCCCGATCGATCATTTTCTAGAGCTAGCCTTCGTTTTTGTAGAGATAGGAAGCATTCCAGACCGATTCACCATCACAAGCCGCATAGGCAGAATAGTAGTCCCCAAGGGCACGACTACCACCGCCGTTTGCGACCCAGTTCTCGTTTGCCATCAGTTTTTGGGCGTTTGCGTAAGAGACCATGTGCATGAAACGACCCTGTGCATTACCCGCGCCAAGTCTTGGTAATACAACGTTCCAGGCCATGCTGCTGCTATCAGTTTCGTAGGCTGCCTGCCAGGCGTCATGTTTCGTTTTGAGCTGATCCCAAGAAACGTTATCTCGCTTTGAGCACCAATCCATGGAGATTAACCGATCATCGGTTGAGTCGAGGGCTTCAACCTGGGCGACTCGATTGATTGCTCGAGCGAATTTGAAGGTACAGGTAGCGACTTTGTTCGATGCCGCCATCAGTTTGAGCGCATCTTTCGACGCGAGCCAATTGTCCCATCCGGTTCCAAATGCTTCTATGGTGCCCATAGTCACGTCAATATAGCTGGTTGCCGGTTCGCCTGGCATGCTGTGACTGTACATCGGCGTCAGGCGCATCAATGAGAGCGCTAGACCGGTTTCAGCAAATAATCGCCGGACTTCGCCGTTCAGCTTCGCCATGTCGTCTAAGGTTTTACCAGGGTTGAGCTGGCAGACTTCGAATTGAATACCAAACTGTTGGTCAAGATTAACGCCACGCCAGGTTTTAGTGTGATTATCAGCCTGTGCGATTGCAGCAAGGCCAAACAAGGCTATACAGCTTATAAGTCGTTGAAACATATTTTTTCCTCTTGTTTTGAATAAGTTAAAGCGTCCCCAGGTTCAATTTTTCGAGATGCTTGCAAGCAGATTTCCAAAAACGGCTGCTGCACGCAACGATGGTTCGATATTGGTCCGCTAACGCAGCGAGCGTTTTTCCTCAATTGCAGCGCTTTGGGCTGCTGCCCTCAGCGACATCTAATTCGACAGTGTCTTGAAGCAGACTTAAGGCTTAAAGCAATCACAAAACGGGTCATGATGGCTGTGCAGAGGAGCGGTGTGCTCGCTGCTGATCTCAAGGCAATGTCTTGCTTGGGCCATTTTGCTGGCTTGAAGGTTGGTTAAACCTCTCGGCGTCATCAGGCTTTATGTCGCAGTTCAAAATGTGGTGCCGGGCTTAGGGCCACAGGACGTTGCAACGACCGCGCTCGCTCAGCCATCCGCGGCAGGGACCTTTCGCGTTCTGAGCGAATCTGGCAAGTCGGCTCGCCGCCGGCGTAGTCGTGAAACGCTGACCAGATGGCGCTTGGTAGCGAACTTGTTTGAGCCGGAAGTTCAAGCGAACACCTCCAAGAGTGTCTAGTGGATTTGGAATATTGGCTTTTTGGGACAAGGCGCCTTAGGCTTACGGGTAGTTTGATTCGATAAGAAATGCGGTTTCAAACTGTGATCGTTGTCAGAATCGTAAAGCGGGTATTGAGGAGCTAGAGGTGAAAAAGGCTATTAGAACTAAGATTTTGTTGCCAAGCGCGTTGTGCGCCGTGTTTCTTTTGGGCTTTGCATCAATGGTCTCGGCGAATATGGTCTGGCTTACTGATCTAAATGCAGAAGTCAGTAGTGGTCAGGTTGAAAGCCTTGTAGCGGATTTAGCAGCAGCGGAGCGGGCGGGCGCGGAACTCGTGATTTTGCGGATTGATACACCTGGCGGTATGTTGGTGCCCACGCGCGTGCTCATACAGGCTATCCTTGACTCACCGGTACCGATTGTCGGCTATGTCACGCCAGCGGGGGCTCGGGCCAGCAGCGCAGGGACCTATATTTTGGCTGCAACGCATGTTGCTGTGATGGCCCCTGCGACGAATGTCGGTTCTGCTAAACCCGTATTCATTGGTTTCGGCGAGATTGATGAGGACTCAAAGCTCAAAGCAACCAACGATGCCTCCGCCCAAATGCGGGCTTTAGCGCAGCTCCGTAATCGCAACGCAGAATGGCTTGAGCAATCGGTTGTAGCGGCAAAAAACATCACTGCAGAAGAGGCGCTTGCCCTCGGCGTCGTTGATTTGATTGCTGTTAACCAAAACGATTTGCTGAAGCAACTACAGGGGCGCCGGATCCAGATGGGTGAGCGCGAGATCGTGCTTGAAACGGCGGATTTAGAGCCTAAAGAAAGTACGCCTTTCGAGGCGTTTTCGTGGCCGACGATCTGGTTGTTGTTTGGGATTGCACTCATTGTTCTAGAATTGTTGCTCACCAGCTTTATTTCGCTGTTTTTTGGTCTGGGTGCATTAGTCACGGCTCTCGCGCTGACACTTGGACTGCCAGCCAGCGGTTGGCCTGTATGGTCTGTTTTTCTAGGTTCATCGGTTCTGTTGTTATTTGGGACGCGAGCGCGGTTCAAGCAATATTTCGTCGGAGATGAATTTGCGGAGGGCGATTCTGAGCTAGATGCGGGTTTACTTGGCCAACGGGTGCAATATGTGTCAGGGTTCACACCAGAGCAGCCGGGCGAAGGGCTTGTGCAGTTTAGAGGCTCGAACTGGCAAGCTCGGAGTGAGGCAGCAACGGTTTCCGCTGAGGCTCAGCTTGAAATTGTAAAATTTAAATCAAATACGCTTTGGATAAAGGAGATAACTCATGGGTGATTTTTTCATTTACGCGATCGGAGTGGGTTTGATCCTATGGATCTTCTTTCAAACGGTGCGAATCGTGCCGCAGCGAGAGCAGTTTGTGGTCGAAAATTTGGGTAAATACCAAAAAACCCTAAGTGCGGGCTTCCATATTTTGATTCCGTTTGTGCAAAAGGTAGCCTATAAGCACACTTTGAAAGAGCAGACGATTGATGTGCCGTCACAAAGCTGTATTACGGCTGACAATATCGCAGTCGAGATCGATGGCATCCTTTATCTTCAGGTTCAGGATCCGTATCTCGCGAGTTATGGGATACAGGATTATCATTATGCAACGTCCCAATTAGCGCAAACCACGTTGCGTTCTGAGATCGGTAAGATTGAGCTGGATCGTACGTTTGAAGAACGCACCACCATCAATTCCCAGGTGGTAGAAGCGGTAGACATGGCTTCAAATCCTTGGGGCGTCAAGGTCTTACGTTATGAAATTAAAGACATCAATCCGCCAGCAACGGTGCGGGACGCACTCGAGAAACAAATGCGCGCTGAACGAGAACGACGCGCAGTTGTGGCAGAGTCCGAAGGCGAGCGAGAAGCAAGAATTAACGTTTCACAAGGCCAACAGCAAGAAATGATTAACGTTTCGGAAGCCGAGAAGCTGAAGCAGGTGAATGAGGCACAAGGTAAGGCCAAAGAAATCGAGTTGTTAGCGGAAGCCACCGCCGAAGGCATCCGCACGATTGCCAGTGCGATTAACTCGCCCGGTGGTATGGAAGCGGTGAACCTGCGGGTTGCCGAACAGTATGTGAAGGAATTCGGCAATCTTGCGAAGGAAACGAATACCTTAATTCTGCCGGCGGATGTCGGTAATATTGGCTCTTTTGTTGCGACAGTCACGACCGCTATGAAAACCATCAATTCAGAAGCACCGAAGTCTTCAGGCGAGTCGCTCTAAGCCCGGACGGCGCGTTCAGAGTCGAAATGGCTAATCAGCCACGCGCCATAGGGTTTGCCTTGATCACATTGCTTATGTGGTCAACGGTTGCGACAGCGTTCAAGCTGACATTGGCCTATGCCAGCGTGCTGCAGACTTTAGCGATTGCAAGCGTGGTGTCCAGTCTGGTGCTTTTGATCTTGGTCACGCTCAGCGGGAAGGGCGCAGTGCTTGCGGGCGTTTTTTTCGATAATTGGCGGTTCACGCTGCTGGCTGGATTGCTCAACCCGGTAATCTATTACCTCATTCTGTTTGAGGCTTACGATCGATTGCCGGCCCAACTGGCGCAACCCATAAACCTTACCTGGACCATTGTGCTGTCCTTGATGGCTGGTTTTTTTTTAAAACAGCGAATTCGAGGATTTGACTATGCAGCCGCCTTGATCAGTTATACCGGGGTCCTGGTGATTGTAAGTCAGGGGGATCTCACCCGGTTGCTGCAAGCCGATTGGATTGGTGTCGGATTGGCCATCATTTCAACCCTCATTTGGGCAGGTTATTGGACGCTCAATATTCGCGATCAGCGTGAACCTCTTATTGGGATGTGTTTGAACTTTGTGATCGCGGCGCCGGTGGTGCTCATCGTCTGGTGGATGGTTGACGGTGCATTGCCGCCACTCGAGGGGATTGCGGGCGGCATCTACATTGGTTTGTTCGAGATGTCTCTTGCGTTTGTCTGTTGGTCCCTTGCGTTGAAGTCAACCGATAATGCCGCAACAATCAGTAACCTCATTTTCCTGTCTCCCTTTTTATCGTTGCAGTTGATTCACTTCGTCCTGGGAGAGGTCATTCACTGGACGACCTACGCGGGTCTCATCACGATTATTGTCGGCATTGTGTTTCAGCAGATTCTGCATCGGCGTGCGGAAAGCCGCCGTTAGCCCACGATTATGCTTACTACATCTTGGTTGAAGCGCTGGGCGGGGACGACGGCCGGGATGCAGGCCGGTTCCTAGAGGTTTTATCGGATGCCATGGAAGAAGGGGTCGTCGCCGATGGCGCGATTGCCCAGAGTCAGTCTGAACGGGACGCCATGTGGGCAATTCGAGATGATGTTGGTCAAGTCAGGCAGCACCGACCCGTGTTTTCCTTTGATATTAGTGTGCCGCTCAGCAAGATGGACAGCTATGTCGTGGAGCTTCGGCAGGCTTTGAATATTACCTGGCCGGGGAATCATCTGTCGGTGTTTGGTCATTTGGGCGATGGCAATCTGCATATTGTCGTATGGGTTGGGGACAAATCTGCCAAGGCAGCGGTGGAAGCGGTCGTGTACGAAGGTCTTCCCAAACGCGGGGGTTCAGTGAGCGCCGAGCACGGCATTGGGATCCAGAAAAAGCAGTACCTTGGGATGTCGCGCAGCGCCGACGAAATTCTGGTGATGTAGGCTCTTAAGAAAACCCTGGACCCAAAGGATATCTTGAATCCAGGTAAGATTTTTGCCTAGTGTCATTCCTTAAGCGGTTCAAGAAACGGCGGCTTGAGCAGTGTTCGTCCCAAAGATTCCCTTTAACCAGGGTCCGAGCTTTATCGAAACTCACAACTCGGGCCGTCAGAGGCAGTCTAGCTGCAGCCGAGGTGCTGCTCGGAAAACGCGAGCGTCTAGGGTAGTTTTCGGACCTGGATGGCTTCGATGCCTTGACCCGACAGCATGTCCGAAATCACGACCACTTTGTCGCCACTTTCTAAGCCTGCTTTGCCTTTCAATAACTTAAAGGCTGATGTGAGGGTTTTTTCGGGATCTTGGCTAAAAGCAATCCGATAGGGTGAAACATTCCGGTTCAAAACCAGTCGCCGTCGTGTTTGAGAATCGTTAGTGAAAGCATAGATGCGGCTTTTTTTGGGATGGCAGTTGGTCACAAAGTCTGCCATGTAGCCACGGCGGGTGATGACAACGGTGCCTTTCGCGCTAATGCTCTCGGCCAGCTGCACTGCAAAGTGGGCAATTTGCTGCTTGTCAGAATCGGGCGTCAGTTTTTGAACGAAGCTCAGGCCTGGGACGCGTTCTGAGGCGCGTGCTATGTCGACCAATTGTTCGACGCATCGAATCGGGTATTTTCCGATGGTGGTTTCACCGGACAACATGACAGCATCCACCTCTTCATAGATGGCATTGGCCACATCAGTGACTTCAGCGCGCGTCGGAATCGGGTTTTCGATCATTGATTCTAGAAGGTGGGTGGCAACGATAACCCGTTTGCCTTCCTCTGCGCAGCGCCGCACAATCTGGCGTTGTACGTTGGGCAGTTCTGCCAGATTTATTTCAACCCCGAGGTCCCCGCGGGCAACCATGATGCCGTCAACTTCCTGTAAAATCTCATCCAAGTTCGCAACGCCAGATTGGTCTTCGATCTTGCCTATGATTTTGATCTTGCCGGCTTTCTTGCCGAGAAGGGCTTTGAGTTCGCGCACGTCTTCGGCTTCTCGAACAAATGACAGGGCAATGAAGTCGACCTCCTGCTCGATGCCAAAAGCAATATCAGACCGATCCTTGTTGGTAATGGCGGGCAAATTAACCCGGATGCCCGGCAAGTTGACATGGCGTTTACTTTTCAAAATACCGCCATCGATGATTTTACAGCCGAGAGTGCCATTGTCATTCTTGGTTAGGACCTGCAGATTAATAATGCCGTTGTCGACTGTGATGCGGTCGCCAATTTTGAGAGCACTGACCAAATCGTCGTAATGAATGCGAATGCTTGATGCCTCAACATCGCCACCATCGCGGACGCTTATGGTGATCTCATCGCCGGTCGTCAGGGCGAGCTCGCCCGTGATATCACCCGTGCGGATCTCGGGCCCTTGGGTGTCTAACAAAATGGCGACGGGATCCGGCAGTTTACGGTTAAGCGTTTTAATTGCGCGAATAATGCGGGCGGCGCCTGAATGCGTGGCATGAGACATATTCAAGCGGACCACGTTCATCCCAGCCAATGCAAGTTTCTCAAGTTGATCGAATGATTCGGTTTTAGGACCGATGGTGCAGATAATCTTGGTTTTTCGCATGACGAGGCCTTGCTTGAAAAGCGGCGAATGTTACAGGATTTAGGGCGCGCCTTGTAGTTCGGCCGCGTTGAATAGGGCGAGTTGTTGGCTTTGCTCGGGCTCAGGGTCATAAAAATGAACCCCGAGGCCAATCAAGCGCACGCCTTTGCCGGCGCCACGGTCCCATGCACTTTCGAGTAAGGTTTGCGTCAGCGCAGGATCGAGGCTGTCGCTTTGACGCTCGACGGTGGTTTGCGTGAAATCGCTGAATTTCAGTTTAATTTGCTGATTCTTGATCCGCCGATTGGCATAGGGCGCTAAGCGCTTTTTGAGTTCCGTGGTAAGCGTTTCAATAATGGGCGCGGCGTCGGCTTGCTCTGTCAGATCTTCGGCAAAGGTACGCTCAACACTGACTGATTTTCTGATCCATTCGGTTGTCAAACGCCTCGGGTCGCGTCCCCAAGCGCGCTGAAAGAGGTGGTTTGCAAAGCTGCCAAAGTGCTGAGAGAGCGCGGCTTCACCGAATTCTCGGATGTCTTGACAGGTTATGAGGCCAAGCTTGCCAAGCTTCGCTTGGGTTACTTTCCCGACGCCTGGAATTTTTTTAAGGGGTAACGAGCGCACAAAGTCGTCCATGGTGGCAGGCGTGAGCACAAATTGGCCATTGGGCTTGTTTTCATCACTGCAAATTTTTGCAAGAAACTTGATCGGTGCGATACCAGCAGAAGCGGTGAGGCCCGTTTCAGCAAAGATCACTTGCCGAATTTCAGCTGCAATTCGGGTCGCGCTGCCTTGGCAATGCTCGGAATCGGTGACATCCAAATACGCTTCATCCAAGCTGATGGGTTCAATCAGGTGCGTGAAGCGCTGAAAGATCGCGCGGATCTCTCGGGATATGGCCTGGTAGTACGCCATACGTGGGGGTAGAACAACCAGGTCGGGGCACAAACGACGGGCATAAGCGGTTGCCATGGCGGAATGAATGCCGAAGGTCCGGGCAGGGTAGTTGCAGGTCGCGACCACCCCGCGCTGATCTGGGCGGCCGCCAATGGCAAGCGGCAAATGGGTGAGCGTAGGGTCATCGCGCATTTCAACCGCAGCATAAAAACAATCCATATCGACATGGATGAATTTTCGAGTAACTTCCTCCCCTGAGTCTTGCTGAGTATTGTCGTCCATTGACAGCTTATGAATTGGTTCTTTGCCACGAGTCTAACGAGGATTACTGGAATTGCGAATAGCCAAGCAGGTAAAGGGCAGCTTCCCTGAGTGGTGCAGGTGTTGGCTTTTAAAAGGAGACTCTGGGCTCACGCAGGTCAGGGGCTTGTTTGATGAAACTGATGGGATTCGCTCAACAAGCCGTAACCGAACTGTTATCATTTTTGCCGTGTTGTCACCCATTGCGTCGCGTGCCCTATTATGAAGATTGAAGAAGCCCGAGTACGATTTATCCCGGCGGTAGAGGAAATTCTTGATCAGTGTCGACTGGTCGATGAATTCGTTGATAAAGAGAAATTTCGGATGATGATCGCAACGATTTGGGGGAATGCGGTGCTTGAGCCGGATCGCTCCGGGATTATCGAAGACGACCTGCCGGTTTTGCATGATTTTTTAAATGAGGAACTCAGTCGAGTGGTCGGCGCTGACGAAACTTTGATGTCGACCTTTGAATTCTTGGTCAGTAAGAAAGGCGCCGACAGCATGAGCCGCTTGCAGACCAGCCAACATCATCGTGAATTCTTATTTTATTTTGCCAGGTTGATCCTGCAGCGTGAGGTCGAGCCCAAAGGCTAGCGGTGCTATTTCCCCGATCGATGCTGGGCACGGTCTGAATTAGATCGGACCATTCCTCCAGAAACAGTTAAAGACCTAATTTGATTGCGGCGCTCGCTTGTCCCGACGATTCAGATAATGCTGGACCACGAGGGTGCCAATCAAATCACCTTGGACATTAACAGTGGTGCGAAAGGTATCCAAAGGTCGCTCGATGATCAGTAGGATCGCGATGGCCTCGAGCGGTATGCCGACGGCGAGTAAAACGATTTGCATACCGGACATGGACGCCGTTGGCATCCCGGGCGCGCCGATCGATGAAATCATGGCCATCAAGAACACAGTGATCACCATCAGGGTGCTGAGCTCGATCCCATAAAGATAGGCCAAGAAAATCGCCGCCACCGCCTCGAATAACGCCGTGCCGTCCATGTTCATGGTGGCGCCCAAGGGGAGTACAAAGCTGCTAACACTTTGAGAGACGTCTAGTTTTTCCTGCGCCGCTTTCATAGAGACCGGCAAGGTCGCGGCGCTCGATGAGGTCGAGAAAGCGACGAGCAAGGGTTGTGCGATGGACCGCACCAGGCGCACCGGGTGTTGGCCGGTTGTAAGCCACGCGACTAGCGGCAAGACCACGAAGCCGTGAAATAACGTCAAGGCGGTCACCAGAATGGAAAACTGTAAAAGTTGCGTGAGAAAATCTTGGCTGAATTCGTCACTGATGCTCAGACGCAGCGAAAAATCAAAAATGATGGCGAAGATGCCGATGGGCAGGAGGCGGATAATCCAGCTCAAAACGGTCATGATAATTTGATTCAGGTCACGGACGGTGCCGAACACTGGGCTGTCGGGCTTTAAGGTGATGACCATCGCGAGGCCAAGTAAGATCGCACTGGTAACGATGCCAATAATGTTGAGGTTGACCAACGCATGGAAGGGATTCGCAAATGCCATAACAAGAATTTGCTTTAAAATGGCAATCAGGGAGTCGCTGCCAGGGTCGATCATCCTGGATTCAGAAAAAACGAGGCTGCTCTCAAGCGCTGGCGGATAAGCCTCCCAAGGATGTATCCAGAAAACGGCGATGAGCCCAAGCACAATGGCAAGACCGGTCGTGCCAAGGTAGTACAACACGGTAACGCCGCCAAGACGGCGTAGACGAATAACGTTGCCGATGTTGCTGATGCCGCTAATGAGCGAGAAAAAAATCATCGGCGCGATGAGCATTTTTAAAGCGGCCAGAAACGCAACCTTGATCATTAAGATTGCGTCGTAAAAAGTCGTGGGCGCTGTCAGCCAGCTGCTGTCGCCAAAAAGCCGGGCGCTGAAGGCCGCGACTACGGCGGCAATTAGGATTTGAACCGTTAAATTTTTAAGCATGAGGACACCTTCTTGAGCTGTCAAAGTGTAGCATCTGTGTCAGCCCGCAGCATCCAGCCGAAGGCATTCCCATCAATCTCGTTTAACGATAGTCTGTATCCTCAGCGGAGAATTCGGGCAGTATGATGCTTTTAATAACCAGTTTTATTGCAGTGCTCGCGTCTTGGACTTTACTGCGCGTCGTGATGCAGCGCACTGTGCTGGCGCCGAGTGCCATCGAGGCGCCGAGGCTCGACAGTCTTTATTTCGAAAT
>JABGTE010000014.1 GCA_018647445.1 Gammaproteobacteria bacterium | reverse complement strand
CCCCGGCCGCCGTTGTCGTCGCTTCCGCTTCAACTGCGATATTGCCGTTATCTGCAACCTCTAGCTTCATTCTTACGGGTTTGCCCGCCGCAGGGCTCCAAAATCGCAATGACACGATCGAGTCTGCTGGCGTCAGGCTTAGGGTAAACTCTGGCGCTGCTTCGCTGCCCGCCACGACCCAGGAACCACCCCAAACCTCTGCTGCCGCATCCTTTTGGGACGCAATAACTGAATTGGTTGCATCTTCTGGATCAGCCACCACCATTGATCCTGCCGCGCCTCGACCACCACCGGCATCAGGACCAAAATCTGCGAAAACGAATGTTGCCGTTGCGTCATCGAAATCTAGAACAGACTGCTCAACTTCGTTCCCGCAATTGTCTGGGTCAAAGCCAACGCCGCCCTGAGTTACATCATCCCAATAAAATGCGACTGACTCACCCACACCCGCCGTACCAAAATCGTAAAAAATGACTATCTTGCCGTACTCGGCGAAGGGATCAATACCACCAACAGCTGGATTCGCAAAGTCGAAGGTCAGCGTTTCCCAAGCACCAGCGACCGTTGTCACCGCATCCGCTTCCACAGCGACAGTACCGTTATCAGCGACTTCGAGCTTCATGCGTACAGTCTTACCAGCGGCTGGGCTCCAGAACCGAACTGATACCAGCGGATCCGCTTCCGTGAGTTTCAGCGCTTTCAAAGGTGCCGCTTCCGTACCTTCTACGACCCAAGAACCACCCCATACCTCGGCAGCAGCATCTTTTTCTGATGCAACAACACTGTTTGATCCATCGGTTGGATCGGGCACGACTGACGAAAGTGCCGCGGTTCGACCCGCGCCATCCGGGCCAAAATCTGTAAACACCCTTGGCGTATCCAGGTCTTCAAAATCGAATACTGTCGCCTCTGGTGCTTCGCAGCTGGCGGCACATCCTTCTATGCAATATGTAACGGACGTTTCATCTGTCGTGGATGAAACCGGAGCACCTGCTTCGCCACTTCTATCCGTGAAGGTAATTGAAAACGTGACAATCCCTTCTGCATCTTCTGCTGTCATGGCTCGTGAGGCGCTAAATTTCAGATTATTTGTTCCGGTATCCGTGAAATCTTCCACATCTGCGGCCACGCCATTAATGCTGACGCTAGGCTTCATTAAGGCTTCGCTCGCGGTGAAGGCAACGAGAACCTTCTCTCCAAGTGCCACCGAGTCGGATAAATCAGCGCCGTTGTAAATCGCAACCTCGGTTAACGTCGGCGCGACGCCGTCCAATCCAGAGTCAGAAAGATCATTCTCTGTGACTGTATTACTGCTACCACCACACGCCGACAGTGTCAGCACACCCACTAAAGATAAAGCAGCAACCAGGCCATTATTTTCCCAAAGGTGAGATAAACCTCCCCACAGATTTTGTCTTTGTTGCTGATACATGAGTTCCCCTACCTTAACGTTTGCGGCGGGCACACTTTGCCCTTTAAATTTCTTGCACCTTTATTCTCTTTGGCAGGATGCACCACCTCCAGCCTAAAACGGTGAATAGGGAGATATATGCGGTGAGACGGAAAGCCGAGCTCGGAAATGCAAAATTCGCCTACATGACCCAGAAAACAGCGCACCTGTATCGAAAAACCCTGCGCATCCTTGGCCGCGGGCATGCGCTTTTAGGGCGGAATTCCTTAATTTTAGCCGGCGCCAATCTACTGCCCAGGGGACCAAGTTAAGCCGCGCAATTTGCGCCCAGTTAGACCAAAATCATTCGGGCGCCGAAGGCTTCGAACCATCCGGCTCGAGCGCATAGACCCGCACATAATCCACTTCCATTCGAGCCGGCAGCGCTTGATTGTCGATTGGCCCACCGGCGCGCCCCCAGTTTCCACCGATCGCCAGGTTTAAAATCAAATGAAACGGCTCTGAAAACGGCCACGCCGCCCAGTCCTGCGATTCACGGACATAATTAAAGTAGGGGATATCATCGACCAACCAGGTGATTTGATCCGCCGTCCAAATCAACTGATAGCGGTGAAATTGATCAAAATCAGGCAAAACAATACTGCCTTTGTGTTGATTCCAGTTTGCCCAATAATAGGCTTTGGTATGGACTGTACCGTGAACGACACCCGGGTCAAACCCCACATGCTCCATAATGTCGATCTCGCCACTATTTGGCCAAGCATCGCAATCGACATTGCCCTGCCATTCAGCCACCGAGGCATCACAGGTCGTAGCAAACTTAAAAGGGTTCGACGGCAGCATCCAGATCGCAGGCCACGTGCCCTGACCTCGAGGCAACTTTGCCCGCACCTCAATCTGCCCATACTGCAGATCCAATAAGCCTTTGGTATGAACTCGTGCGGAGGTGTAGTGCGCGTCCTGGTAAGCCTCCTGATGCGCCTCAAGAATCAAAACACCCGAGTCAACTCGGACATTTTTAGGGCGCCCCGTGTAGGCCTGATCTTCATCATTGACTTTCCGAGCAGGCCAGATGTCAATTGCCCAGCGATCTGAACGCGGTGCCTGACGGCCATGTCCGGGCGCGTCGTCAAATTCATCAGACCAAATCAGTCTGCCTGTAGTGTCGGGCAAGGCAACCCTTTGAAATGCCTCAATCGCGCTGAGAATCGGCGCACCCGCCACCGCTTTGAGCTCAACCTCTAGCTGACCATCACTGACCGCAATATGATCGACAGTTCGGGATAATGCTGCCTGATGATGTCCATCTCGATTTGCGCGCACATCGAGCTGCTGAAATATAGGCTGACCTTGAATCAGCACATCAAATACACGCGACCCAACGGCTTGATCAAATGGCTCGGCAAAGTGCAACGTAACCGCGTAGTCGCCGTCTGGCACATCGAAAACGTGCACCTGTTCGCCAAAACGATAAGTTTGATACAACGGGTTGTGCTGCGTGCCTTTAACGGATGCCATATCGGCGCATCGGCTGGGCTGCATCCGCCTGTCATCGCAATTATCATGACTGAAATGACGCCCGTCGCTTGCAACATAGGCTTTGCCACCAACATTAAGTGAGACAACACCTTGCAGGGCCGAGGGCAGGACTCCGTCGACCGCCGCCATTGCCGTGCCGGAGAACACGATCAACGTGACAACTTGGAGGCCCAATCCGATAAGACCTGCTAGAACCCAGTGCTTTAAACCCATTAACTCGGTCGCCCTTCGGTAAATTGTGTATTGCGTTAACCCTGCAAACATTCCGCCAAGGGCCGGTCTTGCCCTACCGATTGCATTGCTGCCGCCTCGATGCCACCGACTCACAGCCCGGCGATGCGCATCAAATCCATTCAGACAGCGGCGCTCTTTTAGCAGCGGCTCTTTTTTAGCAGCGGCTCTTTTAGCAGCGGCTCTTTTAGCAGCGGCGCTTTTAGCAGCGGCTCTTTTAGCAGCGGCGCTTTTAGCAGCGGCGCTTTTAGCAGCGGCGCTTTTAGCAGCGGCGCTTTTAGCAGCGGCGCTTTTTTAGCAGCGGCTCTTTTAGCAGCGGCGCTCTTTTAAAAGCGCCAGCATTATGCGCCGCAGGCCCCAAGCACACCTCAAGTATGACCCAGCTGGTCAGCCGCCTCTTGGCCGACACCGACAGAGCTGTTGGCGCTGCGCAGATCAGGCCGCAACCACCAGCGGTTCAGCCTGCCCGATCAACAACGCCTGATCGAGCATTCGATTCGAAAATCCCCACTCGTTATCATACCAAGCAAGCACCTTGACCAGATGCCCCATCACTCGAGTGTGGTTGCCATCAAAGTTGCATGAAAACGGTGAGTGATTGAAGTCAATCGAAACCAAAGGTTGCTCGTTGTACGCCAAAACCCCTTTTCGATCGTTCGCCGCGGCTTGCCGCATCAGATCGTTGACTTCCGGCGCCGTTACCGAACGCTTGGCTGTAAAAGTTAAATCAACAAGCGACACATTCAATGTTGGCACTCTCACCGCCAGCCCATCCAACCGACCCAGCAATTGCGGCAGTACTTCCCCAATAGCAACCGCGGCCCCGGTCTTGGTTGGAATCATGGATTGCGCCGCGGCTCGAGCTCGATACAGATCATCGTGCAATGCATCGTTCAAACGCTGATCCGCGGTATAAGCATGGATCGTCGTCATTAACCCGCTCTCAATGCCAAATGCTGCGTCGAGCGTTTGGCACAGTGGCGCAAGACAATTGGTTGTACACGACGCATTGGAGATTAAGCGGTGCTCGGGTTTGAGCATCTGCTCGTTCACACCATAAACCAGCGTCGCGTCCAGATCCTTGCCTGGCGCCGAGACCAGCACCCGAGCCGCGCCGGCCTGCAGATGCTGCTGAGCTTGAGCGCGGGTTAATAAGGCGCCACTACACTCGAGCACTACATCAACCGCAAGGGCGCGCCAAGGCAATGCCGCCGGGTCCGCAATCGACAACAACTGGATTTGTGCCTCACCAATACAGAGCTTATCGCCCTGCAGAACAACCCGGCGGTCAAACCGCCCGTGCGTCGAGTCAAACCTTGTCATGTGCGCCATCGCCTCGAACTTTGCCAAATCGTTGATGGCAACAATCTCAATACTGCGTTCATAACGCGGATTTTCGTACAGCGCTCTAACAATATTGCGGCCAATTCGGCCATAACCATTAATCGCGATTCTTAATGTCATTTGCTGACTCCTAAAACTGACTGCCCAACCTTCCGGTGTCGAGGACTCCTATCGACCACCAACTCGTACTGCAACTCGATGTCGTACATCTCAATGTCATACACCTCAATGTCATACGAAAATAATGTAATAAAAATACATTTATAAGGGATTATTACAATAAATTAGTCAAAATTACCTAATTAAATTACATATTTGCGATTTGAAGGCGATAAACACCGCTCAATGAGCATTAATTGGCTTATTATGTTGCGGGGTTACATGACTTTATCTGTTTCAGCGTGACCTCAAGCCCGTTCCTTTTGAGCCCAGCCATGACAACACCCCAAAACCTGCTAACCAATTTGGCCCAACCAACCCAAGCCTTCAGCAAAGCCGAGCAAAAAGTCGCGAATGCGATTCTTGCCAACCCAGAACTGACGACCCGATCATCCATTGCCCGCTTGGCACAGTCCGCCGGAGTCAGTGAACCTTCTGTAAATCGATTTTGTAAGCGCCTCGGCGCTACGGGATTTCCAGATTTCAAACTAAAGCTCGCATTGTCCCTGGCGTCCGGCGCACGGTTCATTAACAGCGCGGTTGCCGAAGACGATACCGCCCCAACGTTTACCCCTAAAATTTTCAACGCCAGCATCCATGCCCTTGAAAAAACCCGAGACAGCATCGACCCGAAACTCATCCATCACGTAATCGATGAAGTGGTGGCCTCAAAACGCATTTATTTTTTCGGTCAAGGTAATTCAGGACCGGTGGCCCAAGATGCTGAGTTTAAGTTTTTCAGATTCAACACACCCGTCTCAGCACACCAAGACCCGCTGATGCAACGTATGCTGGCCGCCGCTTCAAAGCCAGGCGATTTGTTTGTCATCATCTCTTACACCGGGCGCACCATTGGGCTTGTTGAAACGGCGCGCCTTGCGCGCGACTCGCTCGCCACCGTCATCAGCATTACGGCACCAGCGTCGCCCCTCGCCCGCGCAAGCGACCTTGCGATCACGCTGGACGTCGGCGAGGACACCGATGAATACCTCCCAATGACATCTCGGCTGGCGCAGTTGACGCTTTTGGATGTTATTGCAACGGGCGTCACCCTTAGGCAGGGCCAGGCTCACCGGCCCCACTTAGCACGCATTAAGGCAAGCTTAACCTCGACGCGATTCGATAGCGCCCAGCAAGACGCCTGAATTCCAATTCACCACGGCAACTGCTTGCAGCATACGAGCGAGCCACTAAACAGCCAGCGTCTCAAATGGTTTCGTATCCGGGCATCCATGCCGCAATCCGCGGTCCATCTTGATGGCGCCTAAAACGAGGCAAATGCTTCCACTGGCCATCACGCAATGGCCTTGGACTTCAACTCAGGTCTTAACTTACCGGCTCATCAAAACCTGCACGCCTAGCGGCGGCCAAAACCAAGCGGTCAGATCTCGGATCCGCGCAAGGCGCTAGCCTGCTCGAGCGCCGCTATTAACCGACAGATCAACGCCACACTTTATCATCGCGCCTTAGGCGGCTCCCATCATGGCGCCCAAAACACCTCGGTTGCCGGCGCATTTTGCGCCAAGAATAAACCCACCGGATATTGCATCGCATCAGCCCCGGCGCTGACCTCATTGAGCAGACTCAACTTTTCATCGCCGGTCACATGCAAAATTAAGGCGCGGGTCTTGAGCAGTCGCGCCGCAGTGAGCGTCATTCGAGCATGGGGCGCGGTTAAGGGCTGGATCAGAGTCACAGCGGTATCGCTGCTGAGATCCATAGCCGCTGGCAAGCCGGTTGCGCCTGGAAATAGCGAGGCTGTATGACCATCCAGACCCATTCCTAGAACCACGGCATCAAAGATTGGCAAACGATTAAACTGAAGGTTCAAAGACTGGCACTGCGCTGCTCGATCCATTGCTGAGTCGTACAGCGGGATAAACCGTGACTGTTTGGCGTTACGCTGCAACAGTAAGCGCTCGACCATTTGGGCATTGCTATCCGGATGATCCAATGGCACGCAACGCTCATCGGTTAGCGTGATCATCACCTTTGAAAAATCCAGCGGCGCCTCGCTTAAGCACTTGAACAGGCCAGCGGGCGTGCGACCACCCGATACCGCTAAAATTGCCTCACCGCGCGCATCAATTGCGGCCACTAAGCCATCAATCAACCGCTCGCTCAACGCCGCATCGAGGGCGTCCGCGCGCTCAAAGTCGCGCAACAATAAGCTCATTCGCCGAACCAACTTCGATCGTCTCGTTCAATCAGCATTTCAGCTTTTGCCGGCCCGGAAGACCCGGCGCTATAGCGATGCACCTTGAGTTCTTCCGCGGTCCAGGCCGCAATGAGGCTGTCGCACCAATGCCATGAGGCCTCAATTTCTTCTCGGCTGACAAACAGCCATTGATCCCCTTTAAACACTTCTAATAATAATCGCTCGTACGCATCCGGAATCCGCTCTTCGCCGGCGGCATCAAAGAAATCCAAATTTAGGATCCGTTTTTCAAGGCTCAACCGATCCTTCAAACTTTGCTTTTTAGACGCCATTTCTAGCTGAATGCCTTCATTCGGCTGCAATCGAATCACCAAACGATTCATATCCGCATCTTGACGATCCGGAAAGATCGCGTGCGGATGATGCTTATAGGCGATCACAACTTGCGTCACTTTTTCGCTCAGGCCTTTGCCAGTTCGAAGATAAAAAGGCACCCCTGACCACCGCCAGTTATCGATATGAGCCTTAATCGCAACAAACGTCTCGGTCTTGGAGTGCGGGTTCGTGCAGCCAGCCTCCTCGGTATAACCCACCACCGGCTCGCCCGCAATCCAACCCGCCGAATACTGACCACGCACCGCGTGATCTTCAACCTTGCCGCCATCAATAATGGTGAGCGCCCGCAAGATCTTGACTTTTTCTGCTCGAATTTCATCGGCGGCAAACGAATTTGGCGGCTCCATCGCAACCATACAAAGCAGCTGCAATAAGTGATTCTGAACCATATCTCGGAGTTGACCGACCTGATCATAATAGCCCCAACGACCTTCGATCCCCACCGTTTCAGCAACGGTAATCTGGACATGGTCGATGCAAGTATTATCCCACTGCGAGTTAATAAGTCGATTCGCAAACCGCAGCGCTAATAAATTCTGTACGGTCTCTTTGCCTAGGTAGTGATCAATGCGGTAGATGTTGCGCTCGGGAAAATAGCGGCCCACGGTATCATTGACGACTCGGGAACTTTCAAGGTCGTGGCCAATCGGCTTTTCCAAAACAATCCGTGCTGAGGCATCAATGCAGTCTGTATCGTTGAGGTGCTGACTAATGGGCCCAAACAAACTCGGCGGCGTTGCCAGGTAGTACACCAATACGCGTTCCGGCGTGACCCAAGCTTTTAACCGCTCGTAGTGCCTTTTATTCGAAAAATCCAAACTTAGGTAAGAAAAGCGTCGCGCAAGCTTTCGCCAAGTAGTGTCCGACCAGTCAGCCGGCGCCAACGTTTGCTTTAGTCTCGCTTCGGCATATTCTAAGAACCCCTGCGTCTCGATATTATCGCGCGCAACAACTGCCAATCGAATGCTGTCTGACAATAGGCCACTGCGTTCAATCTGATAAAGCGCAGGCAGTAATTTTCGACCTGCCAGGTCCCCCAATCCTCCGAAAATCACGAGGTCAATGTTTTGCTCATTCATGCGACAAGCTCCCTTTTGATTGGACCGCCTTATCAAGCTCTGAGCTAAGTGCTCCGGCCGCCAAACTGCAAGCCGACTGAGCTAAGCGCGTAATTTCATCCCAATCACCCGCACGAATAAGACCGGCAGGCACCATCCAGGAGCCGCCTATGGCTAGGACAGATGGCAGCGCCAAATAATCTGCCAGGTTTCCCGCGTGGATCCCACCGGTTGCACAAAATTGAAGCTGAGGCAGCGGCGCCGACACCGACCTCAGGAAATTCGTTCCACCCAAAGCTTCGGCTGGAAAGAACTTTTGAATCTGAAACCCCGCGTCAAACGCACGCATCATTTCGCTTAAGGTTGCGACCCCGGGTAAAAAAGTCCTCGGATTCGCTGCCGATAACAACGCGTCTGTTGCCCCTGGGGACACAAAAAACGTCGCGCCAGCGGTTTCAGCTGCTTGCAAAATCGCAGGGGTTGTCACCGTGCCGGCACCAACCGTCACCGCCGGCACTTGATCTCGAATCACTTGAATTGCCGCGGCGGCGGCTTCCGTGCGAAAGGTCACCTCAAGCACATCAAGTCCACCGCTCGATAGCGCACACGCCAAGGGCACAGCATCTTCAACTCGGTCTAGCGTAATAACAGGGATAATCTTTTGACGCGCAAATATTGCCTCAAGCATGGTTTGTGCTCTCCAAATTCTGAAAATGCGCGGCGCCAAAAAGTCCTAAATCGGGCTGGGTCACCAAATAACAAGGGATTTCGCTTAAATAATCTCGGAATCGACCCTTATCCTCAAAGGCTGCCCGAAAACCGCTTTTTACCAAGATCGATGTAAACCGAGGGATCACTCCGCCGGCGATAAAGACCCCACCCTTAGCGCCAAACGTCAGCGCTAGGTTCCCCGCGACCGCCCCAGCGACTTCACAGAAAAAATCTAAGGTTTCAAGGGCAACCTCATCTTGATCTTCCAGCGCAGCCGCTACAATTTCGGCCGGCGTTGAAAACCGCGGCGCGCGATACTTGAGCGCACACAGCGCGCTGGCGATATTGACCAGCCCCGGACCTGACACAACCCGCTCGACGCAGACTCGATTAAATTGCGATCGCAGTTTTCGTTTGACTTCGATCTGCAGATCCCCGATTGGCGCATAATCGGCATGTCCGCCTTCGCTCTCAACCACGACATAGCCATCCCCCGCTGGGATCAGTGCAGCAACCCCAAGTCCGGTGCCCGCGCCAAGCACCACGCGAGGACGATCAATTTGCACCCGACTGCCACCAATCTGGTGCAATTCTTCACCCTTCATTGCGGCCACCCCATGTGCCACAGCGACAAAATCATTCATCACTGACACCTGGCTACCCCCCAATGCGGTGACCAACTCCGAGCGCGTGAAATTCCAATGACTGTTGGTGAACACCATTCGATCCAGATCGGTAGGACATGCAACCGCAAAACACGCTCGGGCCGGCCAGTCACTCAGCGCTTGATCGACTTTGAGATCAATCAACACCTGATCCAGCACATCGGAAAAATTCGGATACTCACCAACCAAATAATGGCCCTGCCATAAGGGCGCAACGGAATGAGGCGACACCGCCCAAAACCGGGCATTGGTACCGCCGATATCTGCAATCATCCACCAGGGCTGGGCCATTTAAACCGCCTCAAATAGATAGGTTGCGCCTGCTTCAGCGCAATTGAGCTGTGATCGATTTAAAGTAAACAACTGACGGCCACAGGTGCTCGCCACGTTTTTGCTAGGCTGCCAGTCCGCGCGGCTGGCGCATTCGTCCGCGTCGACCTGCAGAGTGAGCGCCCCTGAATCCGAATCTAGACAAATCATATCGCCCGTCCGAATCCGACCAATTAAACCGCCATCTAGCGCTTCTGGTGTCAGATGAATTGCCGCCGGCACCTTGCCCGACGCCCCACTCATACGACCATCGGTGACCAGCGCAACGCGATAACCTTGATCTTGTAAGGCACCCAAAAAGGGCGTTAGTTTGTGCAACTCCGGCATGCCATTGGCCTTTGGTCCTTGACCGCGAACCACCACCACGCAATCGTGGTTTAAATCTCCTGCCGCAAACAGCGCATCAAGCTCATCCTGATGCTCAATTACCACCGCCGGCGCCCTAATGACGCGGCGATCGAGCGCGACAGCCGAGGTTTTTATGACGCTTCGACCCAGATTGCCCGTTAACAACTTTAACCCGCCTTCGCTCGAGAATGGGTTATCACCGCCCCGCAACACGTTCTCATCCAGCGAAGCCCCGGGCGCCTGCTGCCAACTGAGCGCGCCCTCGCGCTCGCAAGGCTCAAGGGTGTAATCGCTAAAGGACGCGCCCCAAACCACTTGGGCATCGGCGTGCATCAAGCCCTGATTTAGCAACGCTCGGAACAAGCAGCCGGTGCCGCCGGCAGCATGGAAGTGATTCACATCCGCCTCGCCATTGGGGTAAATGTTACAAAGGAGCGGCGCAACAGCGGACAATTCGGCAAAATCGGACCAGTTCAGGATCAAGCCCGCAGCGCGCGCAATGGCGATTAAATGGATCGTATGATTCGTTGAGCCACCCGACGCAAGCAGAGCGACCACCGCGTTAACGATCGAGCGCTCATCTACTAGATTGCCAATCGGACGGTAGTCTGACCCGAGGGCCGTAATTCGGGTGACTTGTTCCGCTGCCGCGCGGGTTAATTTCTCACGCAAGGGGTCTTCAGGATTAATAAAAGAGCTGCCTGGCAGCTGTAACCCCATGGCTTCCAGCATCACCTGATTACTGTTCGCCGTCCCATAGAAGGTGCACGTGCCGGCGCTGTGATAGGACGCTGATTCTGCTTCCAATAGCGCGGCCCGCGAGATTTCACCCCGCGCGAACTGCTGACGGATCCGCTGTTTTTCCTTATTGGGCAATCCGGAGGGCATGGGACCCGCGGGCACAAAAATCGTCGGCAGATGACCAAAGCTTAGCGCGCCCATTAATAGCCCTGGCACAATTTTGTCGCAGACCCCCAAAGCCAACACCCCGTCAAACATTTCGTGCGAGAGGCCAATCGCTGTGCACTGCGCGATGAGATCGCGGCTCATCAAGCTGAGCTCCATCCCCGCACGGCCCTGGGTCACCCCGTCACACATCGCGGGCACGCCGGCGGCGATTTGCCCGGTACAGCCGATCTCAGCGAGCGCTTGCTTAATTTGATTTGGATACGTCTCGTAAGGCTGATGCGCTGACAGCATGTCGTTGTAAGCTGTTACCATCGCGATATTACTGCTTTGCATGAGCTTCAAACGCTGCTTGTCTTCTGCGCCGCACGCCGCAAAACCATGGGCGAGGTTACCGCAACTCAGTTGCTCACGGCGGGGCTGATCGCGCTTGGCATCACTAATCTGTTGCAGGTAAAGATCCCGCAGCGGTTGGCTCCGATCTCTAATCGCTTGAGTGACGGCAAGAACGGTTGCATTGAGATCGGTCATTTTAGACTCTCTGTGTCTGGAAAAGGCGGTGCGTTAAGTAACGGTTTTTTGATCGACCAATTTGTAATAAAACTACAATTTTAGATCTTTTGAGTGTTTTTTTACATTTATAACGTAATTTAACTACATTATTGACATTTTCCGGCCATATTCCCACGTCAGCACCATTTTAGGCAACCTTTAACTAGCGAACCCACGCGCGTTCGCGATAAGTGGCTACCCCGAGCCGTCGAAGCGGAAGCTTCGGATGTCAAAGGCGAGGGTCACCGACAACTCAGCCTGACTTTCAATCGCTTGTTGCTGCGCCTTCGTCGCCGACCAATAATACGGCGTCATGCCGAACAGATCGGTAATGGCCGGAGGCACAAGGCGCGCCACCTGCCGCACCGTCAGAGCGCCAATTTCCTGCCAAGCACTGGATGCAACAACCGAGTCAAAATTGCCGGCATGGGGCTCGACCCGATCATAAATGATCTGCTTAAGCGCCTGCAGGTGGTCAATCGCGGGACCGATCAAATGAAATATTCCGCCATGGATGAGCACCCGCTCAATCTCCGCCAGATCAAAGGGCGCGAAAATCGACACCACCTGATGAACACTTTTTGGGAAAAACGGCAGCGCGCGACTGGCCGCCACACAAAGGTGCGCGCCCGTCTTGCGCTGCGCCGCCAACTTAACAGCGGCTTTCGCGATATCCAACCCCCAAAGCGCATCTGGGTTTAAATCTGGCACGCCCTTTAGGTAGTGCTCGAGGTAGTAACCCTCACCACAACCAATATCGAGCAGGTTCGCGCCAGCGGTATGATGTATTGCGATCTGCTCGGAGACCGCTGCTGCCAGAAAGTCGTAGGCTTTGGTTGAGAAAAATCGAGATCGACTCGCTAACATCGATGGCGAGTCGCCAGGGACTCGACTCCGGCTTTGATGCGCCAATAGGAGATTCACATGGCCCTGCTTTGCGACATCAAAACTATGCCCAGCAGAACAGCTTAGCGTTTGCGCCGCGAACGCGTGAAGCGCCTCGTGGCAAACTGGGCGTTGGTAGTTCACGGCCTTCCCCCGCCCCCTAACTTGCGCAACACCGGCCTTGATACAAACTGAGATATCACGACAGAACCCATCGGCTCTATCGTGATCAAAGTGAAGCCACTGCTACCAGTCGTGGCTTTCACCATTCCACTTCCAGAAACCACCGGTATTATCGATCGTTAAGGCATCCGAGACGGCTGCTACGCCATCAGCACTCTCCCGCGGTGTTAGATCGGCACGGGGACCACCCATATCGGTTTGAACCCATCCAGGATGCACCAAGCCAACGGCAATGCCTTCCTTCTTTAAGTCGACGCTTGCCATGCGCATAAACTTGTTCACCGCCGCTTTCGAGGCGCAATACGCATGCGCCGCAATCATTTCAAAGGACAAAGCGCCCATCTGCGAGGTGACCGTCATGACCTTGCCCGCCTCAGCGAGCCGGAGATTGGGTATTAAAGCCTGCAGAACCCTCACAGGACCAATGCTGTTTACATTGAAGGTTTCCGCCCAGCCATCATAATCCATCGCATAGGTATTCTGTTGATCAAAGGCTGGACCAGCCATACCGGCATTATTGATCACCATATCAATGGCAACGCCTGCTAGCTTTTCAGCCATCTGCATCACCGAGGCGGTATCGCCAACCACCACTTCGATCGGATGAACATCCCCCTCAACGGCCTTTAATTCAGTAGCTGACACTAGATCTCGGCAGGCCGCATAAACCCGGTCACCACGCCCTGCATAAATTTTAGTCAGCTCGAGGCCCACACCTTTATTTGTTCCCGTTATCAATACCGTCGCCATAATACGCTTCTTCCTTAATCTTTCGTTTCTGAATTTAAAACTTCGTAGACCCGGCGTTTGAAATACCAGCGGCCGTCCTGTTTGATATAGTCATCCTGATACCGCCCGGTTACACTGCGCTGGCTGCCATCCTTACCATGCAAGAACTCTTGCTGATACCAAGTTCCGGTTGCTGTATCACCCTCGACATGAATCGGGCCCGCCGAAGCAAAAAAGCCAACATAACCAAAGGCACTCATTGCACCCTGCCAAACCGTTAAGATCGTCGCTCGACCCTGAACATCTCCCGCACCAGGCAAATGCCAGACCGCATCTTCGGTCCAATTACTCGCCCATGCCTCGCCATCAAACCGCATCACCGCATCGTTATACGACTCAACTAATTCTCGAATTAACCAACGATCCTCCATCGACCCTGAACTCAACATTACCTTCTCCTTCTTACGGTCGCGCACAACCCGATGTATACCAGTCGCCGCTTTAAACTGAAAACCACCACCTGAGTGGTCACCTTTGCCATCAAAACTTCGCGCATCAACTGATGTTGTACCCGATGACTCCATTCAAGCGCGATCGGCTATGACTTGGCAAGCCTCCCAACCACTTGCCGACCCCATCGGTACGCAATTCAGTCGCAGTTTCGCGCGCCAGACCTATAACTCGCGCGAGGGAGACAATTCCGATAGTTTAATCCGAACGCTCAATCAACTGCGGCACCGTCCAGCAAAGCCTGAAGAAGGATCAACACCATGCAAAAACGAAGAATGGGCCAGCACGGATTAGAGGTCCCAGTGCTCACACTAGGCACCATGACCTTTGGACTTCAAGTTGACGAAGCCGGATCTAAAGAGATCCTTGACCAAGCCGAAGCCTATGGCCTGACGTTTTTGGATACCGCGGATGCGTACCCCCTCGGCGGCACCCTGAAACGGTTGGCGAGACCGAGCGCATCATTGGCCGCTGGCTGCACGGACGAGGCAACCGGTCGAGACTGCAAATCGCGACCAAATGCTTTGCACCAACGCGCCAGGGCCCGAATGGATGGGGACTGTCACGACAACACATCATGGAGTCCATCGATCAAAGTCTGCAGCGACTCAAAACCGACTATGTCGATCTGTTTCAGGCGCACGGGTTTGACCCCAATACCCCAATCGAAGAAACCTTACGCGCATTTGAAGACATTCAGCGCGCAGGCAAGGCGCGCTATATCGGCTGCTCAAACTATCCTGCCTGGCGCCTGGCTAACGCCCTGAGCGCAGCCGATCGCCTAGGTCTTTCGGGATATATGAGTCTGCAACCCCGATACAACTTGCTCTACCGTGAAATTGAAACCGAACTGCTGCCCCTTTGCAGAAGCCAAGGGTTGGGCGTCATTGTTTACAACCCGATTGCAGGCGGCTTTCTCTCAGGCAAGTATCAACCCGAACAAGATCCAGAGCCCGGCACCCGCTTCACCCTGGGCACGGCCGCCGAACGCTACCAACATCGCTATTGGCAGAGCGCACAATTTGATGCTGTGCAACGTCTGAAAGCGCTGACCGATGCGCGAGGTATTTCCTTAGTCACCGTCGCTGTTGCCTGGGTTCTGGCGCAACCTGGCATTACCAGTGCCATTATTGGCGCCTCGAAGCCCAGCCAGTTAAAGGCTAATGTTGAAGCGGTGAGTTTTGAATTTGATGACGAACTCATGGCTGCGTGCGAAGCCGCCTGGTGGCAATTACCGCGTCGGCCCGTCGCGGAAGGTTATCGATAACGGAAAGATCGTCAAGATCGCGACTTCTATCCGGTCGACGCGTTGAACACTAGCCGGGTTTTTCGACGCCAAAAAGGCGCTCAACTCAGTGCCAACGCCAAAAAAATCTGTCAGCATCGATTTGTTAAACTCGATATTCAAGCAGTCGCGCGGTGAATCACGCGCAGCGTTCCCGCAAGCCGTTGACCACCCGGCCAAAAGCAACCCACCGGAAACTTAACATTTTAGACACGCCCCTCACTCGACAACCAACCAGACATTGGAAACGACACTTCATGCCCTTGCACCGGGTGCCTTGGAATCAATTGCGCGGCAATAAGTGATAGCAGCGCAAAACCGGCGCCGAAGAAAAACACCATTGAGGGCGAAAACATCCAAACCAGGCCCAGCGCAGCCGGCACCACAACCGCTGCGATATGATTGATCGTAAAGGAAACGCCAGCGGAGCTCGCCATATCTTTGGGATCGGCAATTTTTTGGAAATAAGTACTGATTGCGATCGCAAGGGCAAAGAACATGTGATCAATAACGTACAGGCTTGCCGCAAGCAGCGCATGATCCACCAAAGCATAGGCCACAAAGACAATAATCAGTCCCACGTACTCGAAGGAGAGCGCCCAGCGTTCACCCCAGCGTGCGATCATGGCGCCAATCCGTTCAGCAAAGAGCCAGTTAAAGACATAGTTAATCAAAAAAAGAACCGTTATTTCTGAAGCGCTATAACCAAATCTCTCGACCATCAAGAACGCCGCAAACACCACAAAGATCTGACGCCGAGCACCAGATAAAAAGGTCAGCAAGTAGTACAACCAATACCGCTGGCGCAGGATCAAGGTTTTATGTTGTACAGTCTTCGAGGGGAAGTGCGGAAACGCAAGCCACATCACAACCGAGAGCACCATGCAGACGCCGCCAGCCAGGGCGAAATTAGTTTGGTAGGACAACGTGAACCATTCGAGGCAGATCCACAAGACCCCGTAAACCACCAAAGAGGTTATCGACCCCACAGCGATCAACCGGCCCAAGACTTGGGGTGCTTCTGCTTTCGATAACCATTGCAAACTCAAAGACTGCTTAACCGCCTCGAAGTAATGAAAGCCGATACTCATGAGAACCGTTGTGAAATACAAACCATATTCGGTCGGGAAGAACCCGGTCAGCGCAACCCCCAACCCCAGCAACGCCAGCGACAAAACCGCTAAGGTTTGTTCTTTGACGATCAGCAGTACAAACACCGCAGTGAACGCGAGAAACCCAGGGACCTCCCGCAAACTTTGCAAGATGCCTATTTCAATCCCAGTAAATGCGACCTGCTCGACCACGAAGTTGTTGAGCAACGCAGACCAAATATGAAAAGCAACAGGCATCGCAATCGTCATCAGCGTCAGTAGCATGATGGGTTTTTGCCGCCAGCTTATTACATCATCCATTGCGTATTCCCTAGTGATGGCCCAGAACCCCTCGCACGAGGACCCCGATCCGACATCTTAGGTGTTTGCCGCGGCTTTAAAAAGCGATGTGCACTGACATTATTCACCGGAATCATGTGGGCGCTGTCACCAAAGGGCTTTTTATTTTGGCGCATCCTGCGCCACCCTCACGGGTTGAGACCGAGGGCCTTAATTGAGAGCGCTCGCATCTCGACCTTGCGGATCTTGCCGGTCACAGTCATCGGGAAGTCCTCAACGAACTGCACATAATGCGGCACTTTGTAATGCGCAATCTTCCCGGCGCAAAAGGCTTTTAAGGCTTCCTGACTAACAAGCTGAGGGCTGACTAGGTCCGGTTTACGTTTTATCCACGCCATCAACTGCTCGCCATAAACCCTGTCCGGCACTCCAATCACTTGAACCTCTTCAACTTCCGGGTGGGTATATAGAAACTCTTCGATCTCTCGCGGGTAGATGTTTTCGCCACCCCGAATCACCATATCTTTGATTCGGCCGACAATCTGAACATACCCATCGAGCCCCATAACCGCAAGATCTCCGGTGTGCATCCAACCGGCAGCATCAATCGCTTCGGTAGTTTTAACCGGGTCATCCCAGTAACCCGTCATCACTGAGTACCCCCGAGTACAAAACTCGCCCGTTTCACCCCGCGGCAGTGTCTCACCAGTGTCCGGGTGTGCAATGCGAATATCAACGTGAGGATGCGCTCGTCCAACGGTTTCCGTACGATGGGCCAACGAGTCTTCGGGCAGCGTTTGGGTCGACACCGGCGAGGTTTCAGTCATGCCGTAACAGATGGTCACTTCCAAAAGGCGCATCCGATCAATGCATTGTTTCATCACCTCAACCGGACAAGGTGCGCCGGCCATCACCCCGGTGCGCAGCGAAGATAAATCAAAATTTGAAAAATTCTCTAATGCCAGTTCCGCAATAAACATTGTCGGCACGCCATATAACGCCGTGCAGCGCTCTTGACTGACCGCCTCAAGGGTTTGCTCGGCACTAAAACCATCACTCGGAATCACCATGGTCGCGCCATGACTGGTGCAGGCCAGGTTACCCATCACCATGCCAAAACAGTGATAAAACGGCACAGGAATGCACATTCGATCCTCCTCGGTTAGACGCTGCAACTCCCCGACAAAATAGCCATTGTTCAGAATATTGCGGTGGGTGAGCGTTGCACCCTTTGGGAAGCCTGTCGTGCCAGACGTATATTGAATATTGATCGGATCGTCCGGGGAAAGCTGTCCACGCAAATCGTCGACACCAGATTGGTGCTGTGCATCGCCCGCAATTAAAACCTCCCATTCTGGGGACCAAAAGAAGATCGCCCGTTCAAGCAGCTGCGTTTGATCTTGTACGGCCGAAACCATTTCCTGGTAGTTCGATTTTAAGTATGAAGGCGCCGCAATCAGAAACCGACACCCCGATTGATTGAGCGCATAGGCCAGTTCATGCGTGCGATAGGCTGGATTAATATTGACCAACACAACGCCAATTTCCGCCGTGGCATATTGCACTAGGGTCCATTCGGCATAATTCGGACTCCACAGCCCCAGACGATCAAGTGGCTTCAAACCTTGGGCCAACAGTCCGCTGGCAAGACGTTGTACCCGGGCATAAAACTCTTGGTAGCTCCAACGCAAACCTTGATGCAGCGCCACGATGGCATCGTTGTTTGGAACCCGCGCCACGGTTTGCCTCAAGTTGTCGCCAATGGTTTGCGCCAAGAGCGGTTGATCTCGAGCACCCATTTCAATTGCAAGGCTTGGCATGGTTGATCCTATGAATGAACGGAGCTGCTATAGGTAACCTGTTTGGCGGGAACTTTCAATCGGCACCCCGTTTGGATTATGACTTTGCTCGCCGGAAACACCTTATTAAAACTGCCCCAGCCTTAAATGCGGCTCAAAAACCCGCACATGACGCCCGTCGCTTGACGCAGCAGCCATCGAAGCTCTGCACGCTGAACCGTTCGATTGACAGCAATCCTGAACAGACTCTCAACGCCCACAAGACGCTTTGAAAATTGTTTGATTTTCTGATTTACTACTTTAGATATGAATATATTCAATTTTTAGTCGCGTTTAATAATTAAAAAAACAGGAACCTACCACCATGCGCCTATTGCCTACCCTACTGATTACGCTCTTGGCACTTCTTACGACCCAAGGCAGCCTCGCCGCCAGCGATCGCGCCTTTGACGTTGCTAATCCGAACGCAAAATTTTTACGCTGCGCCACTGAGCATCCCTCACCCCGAGAAGCCAAAGCGCTAGAGGCACAGTTCCAATGGCGCAAGGCACAAGCCAAAAAGCCTTCCGGCAAACCCGGCAAGGGCGGCGGCGGCGGTGATACCGGCGGTGGCGGGGGTGGTGAAGGTCCGACCGTGCCGGGCCCTGGCACCATTGTTGTTAACGTTTATTTTCACGTCATCACGTCAGGCGGTAATGGCGCCGTCAGCGACTTTGATATTACCGATCAAATAGCTGTTATTAATGCGGCTTATGGCGGTAACGGCAGTTACACCACGCCCTACACCTTTGTCTTAAACCAGATCACCAGAAACGATAATGCCAATTGGTACACCGCTGGCCCTGGGACAACTGCTGAGGCGCAGATGAAAGCCACTCTTCGACAAGGGGACGCGGGCGACTTAAACATTTATTCCAGCAGTCCAGGCGGCGGCCTTCTGGGCTGGGCTACCTTCCCTACCTCGTATGCCAGCAACCCGTCTGGCGACGGGGTTGTGATCCTGAACGAGACGCGGCCCGGAGGCCAAGCGGAGCCTTATAACGAGGGCGACACCCTAACCCATGAGATTGGTCATTGGCTCGGTTTGTATCACACCTTCCAAGGCGGATGCAGTAATACGGCCGGCGATTACGTTACGGACACGCCAGCGGAACAATCGCCTGCCTATGGCTGCCCAGTCGGGCGCGATTCTTGCTCCCGGATCAAACGGCGTACCGAGCAATACCCTGGCCTTGACCCCATTAACAACTTTATGGATTACACCGACGACAGCTGCATGTACGAGTTGTCTGACGGTCAGGTGGCACGCGCCTTTGACCTCAGCAGCACTTACCGCGCATTAACGCCCTAACCGCGATAAACCTACACCCAAGGGTGGCCGCTATCAGCCTGCCACCCCCTTTTTTCGGTGGGGCCGTGCGCCAAACCCCTATCAGCTGGCTGCAGCGTTTCATCACGGCCATTTTGTTTTTGGCGCCGCTTTACCTCAATGCTAGTAGGATCCAACCACCCCAAGACTTCCTGTGCCCGGCTGGCGACGTTGCTCTGATGGCTGGCGCCATCGCCTCTGCAACAACCAGCCCTCGGCAGCTTGAGTTGACCATCCTGACAGACTGGGAAACCCGCGAAATCGTAAGGCTTGTAACCCCGATTTTAAAAGAGGCGGTCGACGTCAGTCGACGCAGCAAGGTTCAACCCGCATCCTTAATCAACTGGCTGGTTACCGAAAAAGCCGCCCACATCCGCATTTGGCGTTGCGGATCCAGCCCGAGAGTGATGCTTGAGCTGAGCCCCACTTAGGCCATTGGTCGCCAGTGCCTCAGCGGCCGCTTATTAGAAGCTTACAATTGGAATCACCTAACTCGGGACACCGGGATCGAGGGGCTTTATTTGCAGGCACTTTTATTGGCAGCGCTTTTATTGGAAGGCGCTTTTATTGGAAGGCCCTTAATTAGACGGGCTTACTAGAAACCCCGGACTAAAAGCACCGGAGCAGCGGCGCCAGGTTGGTGGCGCCTCATGAAAACCGTCTGACTACAAAAAAGGCCCTGGCTACCAAGCATCCACATGCATGACGGTCTCGACCGGCGGGCGATAAGCAGGTTTAAAATCTGTGCCTTTGGTGTAGGCCATCGGAATCAACGCCACCTGCATAAAATCGTCATAGGGGATTCCGAGCAGATCCGCGATCGCTTTTTCATGCATCAAATGCAACGTGGTCCAGGCGGTGCCTAGTCCCCGAGCACGCGCTGCTAGCATAAAACTCCAGGCCGCTGGCACAACAGAACCCAAGGTTGCGGTTTGCGACAGCACATTAGCGCCCGCTTCATTATCGGTTCGACCCGCAATACACGGGATCATCAATACCGGCGCCCGTCCCATATTCTCGCCCAGGAAATCTGCCGATGAAGCAGACCGCACTTGGCTCGAAGTTAAACTGGTGTCGGCACTATCGGCATGCAGTTTATGGATTGCAACTGGCATATCCTTATAGATCTCGAACGCCTGACGATAATACTCTCCAATCTGCGCCCGCTTATCGGGGTCTGTTATAAACATAAACTGCCAACCCTGAGCGTTCGAACCAGAGGGCGCCTGAACGGCCATTTCCATACATTCTTTAACGACGCTCATCGGTACTGGCCGGTCGAAATCCAGCCGCTTTCGAACAGCGCGGGTGGTGCTGAGCAGTTCATCATTGGTTAGGTTTAATTGTTCATGGGACATATACCGCTCCTTGGGAATTGGGTCGTTTCTAGAATGCATTCTAAGCCGATTGGGCGGCTCCTAGCCAGCCGTGGCATTCTTCTGCTTTTGCCACAAAAACGGCTTTATAAGGTTCACCCAAAGATAACGGCGACCACTGGCGAACTGTGCCTCCTGAGCCTAGAACACGGCTAAGGGTCTTTTACCACCACCAGTGTCTTACCAAAATTTCCGCCCCGTAACATCTCAGTAAAGGCCGTCGGCGCAACCTCAAGTCCCGCCCGAAAGTCCTCTAAATAAACGATCTTTTGTTGCTGCAAGTAATCACCCATCAGCGCCAGAAACTCCGCTTGGTGACTGGGCACAAAGTCCCCCACAAACAAAGGATGCACCTGAATTTTTTGAGCCCTAAAAACAGGTTCCCCCACCGCCAACCAGGTGTCCCTCGGCGATTGCCCACTGGTGTCACCATATTGGGCAATTATGCCGCATAGGGTAATTCTTGCCTTGGCATTTAAACGGGGCAGCACCCCTTCGAAAACCTTTCCGCCGACGTTTTCAAAATACACATCCACCCCATCAGGACACGCCGCCCGAAGGGCTTCTGGAAAATCTGGGTCCAGATGCGAGACACAATCATCAAACCCTAAACGCGTTTTACAGAATGCGACTTTTTTGGGATCGCCTGCGATACCGACCACGCGCGCGCCGGCGAGCTTGGCCAATTGACCCGCAATCTGACCGACGCCACCTGACGCCGCCGAAACCACAACTGTCTCCCCAGCAATCGGCTGACACTGCACCAACATGCCCGCGTAAGCCGTTAACCCAAGCATACCCATCACACCTAAGGCTGAGGATAGAGGCGCAAGCTTTGGATCCAAACGTCGAGGCTGCATATAACCGAAATCGGTTACCCCGGCACCCGTCAACCCAAGACGCTGCCAGCCGTTGGTATTAAAAAGATAGTCGCCAGCTTGGTAGTCTGGGTGGCGCGACTGCAGCACCCGAGACACCGTGCGACCATGGCACACACTACCCGGCGGTTCCGCGCCAGTGCGCCTTCTGCCCCATTGATAAGGGTCTAATGAAAGATAGAGTGTTTCCGTCAAACACTGACCGGCCCGGGGTTCTGGCGCACTTAACTCAATCCATTCAAAGTCCCCGTCCGTCGGCCAACCCGCGGCCGGCGTCCTGGCTAGGCGCCATTGTTGATTCATGCTCAAAAAGCGCCGGTGATTTTGTACAACACTCGATTGGATTCGCCCGGCACATACAGCGCGCCCGCGTCATCGATGGCTATGCCGTTGAAAACCTGTGACGGCGGCTGGTCAAGACTTGCCGCTTGCGACCCCGCTGGCACGTCGGCCAGGACCAAGCGTTCACCCTTTGCATTAATCCGAGTCACCTGACCCAAGTCTGCCTCAACGACGACAAAGGCCTCGTCCCTGACCACGAATCCCTCAGGGGTTGTCAGGCCGGAGACCACCACACGATGAGGCGATAAAACGGCGCCCGCCTCTGCCAACTGTAGGATCTGCCCCAGCGCACGATCACTGACAAAGAGATCACCGCCGTTTGACCACAACCCAGTAGGCGCTGGCAGGCCTTCGGCATAGACCGCGGCTTCGATACCGTTAGCATCAAACCCAACGACCCGACCGGCTCCATGCTCACTGATCACGACCTCTGCACCAACCCGCACCGCAGCCACGGGTCCGGCCAAGCCGGCTTTACGCCATGTTTGGCGCTGCTGATCTTGATCCCAAAGCCGAACGTCGCCATCAACCCATGAGGTCAAGATGAGCTGACCATCATCACTGGCAATATTGAGCGCACCGCCCATAACGCCCGTGCCTAAAACGTTTCGGGTCGTATAGGCCTCCTGACCATCAAGTTCAAATCCTCGAATACTGTGCAAGTCAGCTACAACCATGAGCCCATCGTGAAAGGCAATCCCACCGGCGTGCGCCATACCGCCGGGCATTAATTCGGTGATCGTGCCGTCAATATTTACTCGCTTCACAAACCCATCAACAAAGCTCGAAACAAAGTATCGTCCCTTCTCATCAATTTCAAAGTTATCAAGTCCAGGCGACAACTGCGCCACCGAAACCGCATTCTCGCCTTGCATCCGAAACAACTCGCCGGTGCCTGTGTCCAAAACATGGAGGCGGCCCTTTGAGTCGAACTTCACCGCGGCGGGCGTATTAAAGCCGGTAGCTTCCGTGCGCATTGACTTGGTATCAACATCAAAACTCACTACCTCATTTTGAAACCATCTGGGGCCATACAAACGATCGTCCGGCCCCCAGTCCATGCCATTCAACCCGCAACCTGGCCCGAGGGTGTCGCTGATCAATCGCGTGGGCTTTGCACCTGCCGGATCAATTTCATAGAGATTCACCCCAAAAAAGCATTGCGCCACAAACAATCGATCACTGTCCGAAAAAGTAATGGGATTAACGCCAGCGGTTAATTTGGCGGCAATCACTTTGTCGCCCGCGACATTAAAACCGGCAACCTCCCCGGTCATAATAGACGTCCAATACATGGCGCCATCGCTTGAAAACGCCACATCATCCGGCCCAACGACACCATCTGAGGCGCCATAGACACGTTGAACCTCGCCACTGTCTGGATCCAATACCGTAATATTTGAGCCAAGAACAGAGGCAACATAAAGCAATCCGTCCGGGCCCAGCGCCATACCATTGGCGCCAGCAATCTGCGCGCCGGTAGCAATAACCTCAACTTTGATGGGAATCGTAGCGTCCGAACTGGACGTCTTAATGATGGAGCCTGACTCAGAGCAACCGACCGCCATAACCCACCAAAGCAGGAGCGCGAGCCCCTTTAAAGCCTGCGCCCCACCATCTTTTATTGTGTTCATCATTGCTACGCCTCCCTTAAAGAATTCACTGTTGCCACCGACACCACCCTACATCAACCACAACGTTTTATTAATACAACCCAAATTTGTCTCAACACGCTTTAGCCGAACGCCATTCAGCCGTCTAGGCCTTTACCCTGGGCTAGCAACTCTCGGGCTTCAATACCAGCGGGAATGGCCTTCAAGAATCATCTAACTTAATCAGGATCGCGCGGCATTCTTGCCCTTGATTGATGGTCGTTTCGATTTACCCTTTGGGCACAAACTCATTTAACCTGGCACCGAATTGAACCCGATGCCGTCGCCCATGGGCCCACCAGAACCCTCATCAAAGGTCACCACAATCGGGCCCACGCCCGCTGAACCAGAAAGATGGTCGTCCGAGTGGTGCGCAGGCTTGGGTATCGGCTCGCCCGAGCCGGCCATTTGTTGACGATCCCGCAAAGCCTTATTTCTACCCACCCATTGCTGTCGTAATCGATTCATTCATCTTCATCGAGAAATGCCTGCAGTCGATCTTTAGCTCCTAAGAAATCTTCCATAAAATCAAAGACCACCTGTTTCGCCGAGATCGACTGGGTCATGAGACCAACGCCCTGCCCAACCCAATAGGTTGCCAGCTGCCGTGCGCCTGCATGACCCGACTCGGCAAGTTTATTGACCTTATTCAATGCCGGCTCACTGACCAAAGACTGTAACGGCATCGGCAATGGGTCTGGCGCATCTTCACCATGTTCCCAAGCATCGGTCCAGGGCGAACGAACTTGCCTTGAGTATTTACCCGTTCGGCTTTTCGACCGAACCGTTTGGTTCGAAGCAGCGGCCAATAGCTTTTCTTTAATAACCGGTGACGTCTCGGATTCGATGG
The DNA here is from genome assembly GCA_018647445.1 of Gammaproteobacteria bacterium. GTDB lineage: Bacteria > Pseudomonadota > Gammaproteobacteria > Pseudomonadales > Azotimanducaceae > UBA9926. Next base: position 10,051 of record JABGTE010000014.1, on the reverse strand, counting down.
TGGTTAACCAAACGGAGCCAGTCCAAACGCCATGGGCCCCCATCGCCATGGCAGCGGCCATTTGCCTGCCCGTCACAATGCCACCCGCGGCAAGGATGCTTACATCTTTGAAACTTGCGACGGCGTCGGCAACCTCAGGCACCAACACCATCGTCGACACTTCACCGCAATGACCACCGGCCTCTGTGCCGGAAACGATTAAGATGTCGACGCCAGCTTCAGCTTGCTTGACCGCGTGCTGCTTGGTCCCGACCAAAGCGCCCACCGGCACTCCGTGCTGCTTGCCAAGCGCGAGCATGTAAGCCGGCGGCACACCAAGCGCATTCACAATAATGCTAATCGGGTGTGAAAACGCAACATCCAAAATATTGGCAGCCCGAGCTTCTCCCAAAAAGCCACCCGAGCCCCCGGCGACTTTGTCGTAAAGGTCTTTGGTATCGATGTTGTGTCGAGCGAGGATACCCGAGGCAAATGCCTTATGGTCTTCCGGCACTAGGGCTTGGACCTCTCCCGGCGACAGCTGCTCATCTTTGTTGGCCATTGTGGTGGGGACAATCAAATCTACGCCGTAGGGCTTACCGTCAATATGGGCATCGATCCAGGCCAGCTCGATTTCGAGTTGCTCGGCGTTATAACCCGCCGCACCTAGCACCCCCATGCCACCCGCTTTTGACACAGCGCAGACCACGTCACGACAATGGGTAAACGCAATTAGCGGGAACTCGATGCCCAATTGTTCACAGATGGGTGATTTCATGCTGACTCCTGATTCGTTTTTTTTGTTTTTAGGTTGAGCCGTTTTCAGCTTTGGCTTTGGCTTTGGCTTTGGTTTTAGATTTACAAACCTTATTGCTTTTCTGTCCTGAGTATATGCTTCGAAAGGCTGCGGCCAAACCTGCCCTCATCCATCCGCTTCATGCCGACTGATCCGACACGTGGTTGAGGCGATTGCCCCACCCTTTAAGCATCCTGCGGCTAGCCCCCGAGGACTCAGCTGAACGCTTCTCTGTCAGAGACTGTTTCTCTCAGTCAGCCCTCTGGCGCTGCCTTAAGATCACCGAGCAGATCACCCAAGGCAGTCTCTGACAGGCCTTCGGGTTGAATCGAAAGCCGATCCACAATATCACCATAACGCGCAAGAAGCTGTGCGCCAATTTCATCGGGCGCACCGATGACTGCAAACTCAGCCAAGACTTCATCATCAACCAGTGCTGCCATCTCATCGGTTCGCCGAGCCTTCATCAATCGGTTTAGGGCCTCTTGCAGGTCCCCCCAACCATGGTGGTCGAGCACCATCTTGTACCCCGGCGTTGAACCGTAGAATGCAATCCGGCCTCTCACCTGCTCAATAGCAAGCTCAATCGCTTCATCAGATTCTCCCGTTGCGATCAACGGCGAAAAATCAATCGTGTAATCTGAGCGCTCGAGCTCAACGGCATCTAATCCTGCCGTGATTAAGGGCAAGTTAACCTTGCGAATATAAGATTCCGTGGAAAAAGGATGCATGATGAAACCATCAGCTGTTTCAGCTGCAACCGTTGTCATGAGCGGGCCGGTCGCCGACAGAAAAATCTGTGGCCGTCCAGCCTCGCTGTCAGCTGGCTTAAACGTCTTTGGCATTAGGCTGTGCTGGTAGTACTCACCAAAGAAATTGAGGGGGTCACCATCGTAAAAGTGATCAAAGATATGATCCAGCGCCTCGATGAACTCGCGCATTTGAGCGGGCCCATTATGCCAAGGCATACCAAACCGCCGGGTAATATGCGCTTTGACTTGCGTGCCAAGCCCGAGGATGAAGCGCCCATTGCTGAAGGCGTTTAGGTCATGCGCCAACTGAGCGGTACTCATCGGGTTCCGCGCGAAGGCCACGGCCACGGACGTGATCAGTTCCACCCGATCGGTATATTCAGCCGCCAGGGTTAATGCCAAAAACGGATCGTGGTTCAATTCAGCGACTCGTAATCCGTCGTAGCCCAACGCCTCATAGTGTCTGGCCGCACGCCCGACGGTGCTCAAGTTTGCACTGATAGTGGCATCAATTTTCATGTCTTCTCTCCCCCCTGATCTGAACCGCTTGGTTCAATCGAGGCATTTCTGACGCACAAAGCAGGCTGATACAGTTATGAGGGCAACGGCCCGGTCAGCGACGCCCGCTGCGAGAGCTCGATCCAGTTGCCATCTGGGTCTTGGATAAAAGAAATTCGCGCCGTTTCACCCAAGGTCACAACCCCTCGGCCTTCCGTTGCACCCAGACTCAATGCACGCCCATGCTCATAATCCACATCAAACACTTGCGCCGTCAGATATCGATAACCAAGCCCTTGCATAACATCACAGTAACCTTGGCTTTCGTTTTCCGATACATAAAGGCGGGTTTCACCCCAAAGATAACAGCGATCACTGATCTGCTCCAGCGCCAGCACTTCTGTCAAAAACTGGTGGTGGGCCGCCAGAGATCGAACGCTTAGTTCGATCGCGATTTGATCAATGCCATCGTAACCCTGCGGCACTAGCGTCACCCGGTTACCATCCGGATCCATCATGGACACCGGTTCGTCCACAGAATCCTCTGCGAGAATAAGTCCTTGGTAGCCCGTTTTGGGCTGGCCTTGAAGTGGCGCACGCAAATGATTCAGTTTAAACACCGAGCCATTACATTGATGCCGAAGCTGATGCGTGCCGCCACCGACTTTTAACAACTCTTCAAACTCAAGCCCAACCGTTTGACCCCAGAATGACAACATGGACGCACGCTGGTTGGTCTGCACGCCCACATCAATAAAGGGTTTTGCCAATCTCATAAACACCTCGAATGATTCATTTTTTACGGTTTAATCGCAGCTCTTCAGCCATGGCCTCGTGGCTTAAGATCAACGCTATAGGGAATCCCCTCCTCGGCCAAAACGGCTTGTACCGCAGGTCGCTGCTCCATTCGAGCTCGATGCGCAAGCACGCCCTTCAGTCCACGGGTATCCACCCGGTCCATCTCCAGCCAACGGGCAAAGGTATAAAGGTAAGCATCTGCAATCGAGAAGTCGTCCCCCAAAACCCAAGGTCCCTCCTGAAGCGTTTGTTCGATTAATTCAAATGCAGACAACATATTGTTCGACACTTGCGTCCGCATATCTTGCAAAGCGCTTGCGGTTTTGGCCCAGCGCCCCCCTCGAGGGCCGTGAGCATGCGCCACGTGCACGGTCGCAGATAAGAAGCAGTTGAATTCACGCATTCTCGAAAGCTTAGCAGGGTCCTCAACGGGCGCAAGCTGGCCCTCAGGCGCGAGCGACGCGACATACTCAAGAATCGCGGGATTTTCCGTCAGCGGACCAAACGGGGTCATTAACAAAGGAATTCGACCCTTCGGATTCAAAGCCAGAAAATCGGGTGAGCGCTGCTCACCGGCATCCAATGCGACCGATCTCACGTCGAACGGGATCTGCGCTTCTTGCAGCGCGATGTGACTAGCAATCGAGCAAGCCCCCGGCGCATAATATAACGTCAGCGACACGGTCATTCTTCTGGCTTCCTGCTTCGACTAAGGTCTGCAGTCTATCATCATCGAGATATCTGAAAAGATTGCAGGCGAACGCTCCAATATTTCCTTGAGCGGGCCGATAGCCTGTTGAATTAATCGCAAAAGTGCCTTGCGACACAGCAAGGCTTTGAATCAAAATCATTTGAATGGGTCGTACCTGAGAGCATCCCAATGACACAGCGTGAACCGAAATCGCCATGACACCGCCTGCTAGCGACCCCTTTCCTGAAGTCATTTTAGGCAACGCCAATCGGCGGTTTTCTGGGGTCACCTCGACCATGCTGCAAGTGCTCGCACGCCAACAAACCAAAGCATCGTTGGTAGTGCTCGGCGCCTGGCACTTACCAAGCGCAGTGCGGCGGGTACAATTTTTCACCTTGTTGCGGCAGCTTCGCAGCCAGCAGGCTAAAGGGCGCATCGTTGTGTTTCACGCACGTCGAAACAACGAAATGATTCAGGGTCTGATCCTGCAATATTTCGCCCGCTGCACCGTGCGGCTTTTATTCACCTCCACTGCCCAGCGACACCACACGCGGTTTACCCGCTGGCTCATGAGACAGATGGACAGCGTGATCTCAACCTGTAAAGCCGCCGCCGACTACCTCAAAATACCGCCAGACAAGCTGATTCCGCATGGCATCGACACTGTGCGGTATCAGCCCGCAATCGGCCCGGTTGCCTTGCCTGCTGACTTAGTCGCCCCAGCCCAACACTACATTGGGATCTTTGGGCGGGTACGGGCACAAAAAGGGGTTGATGTATTGGTCACGGCAGCACTGCCCATTCTTGCCCATCACACCGATTGGGCCTTAATTATTGTTGGCGAGATCAAACCGGAGGAGCAACCCTTCGTCAACGACCTCAAACAGCAAGCCGAGCGAGCCGGCGTGCTGGATCGCGTCGTGTTTACCGGCCCGCGACCCTTCGAGGAGTTGCCGAGACTCTTTGCCTGCATGTCGATCGTTACCGCTCTCAGCCGAAACGAAGGCTTTGGCTTAACCGTTCTTGAGGCCATGAGCAGCGCCAAAGCCGTGATTGCGAGTCGCGCCGGCGCTTGGCCAGATATTCTGACCCCCGAAGAAGACGGCTTACTGGTTGATATCGGCGACGTAGCAGGCACTGAGGCAGCCCTTGAGCGACTTGTTACCGATAATGATCTTCGGTCACGATTAGCGGCCAACGGACGGCGGACGGTCCTTGATCGATATTCGGTTGACACAGAAGCCCAAGCTTTACTAGAACACTACCGGGCAATAATGCAAGGATGAGCTCTCAGCATTAGGTTAGCTGATCAATCCCAGCCGGCGTCACGACAATTTTATGGCGACGCACGCCCGCTCGAATCCCTTGATTATGCGCCCAGCCCTCGGGTGACTCATAGCTCCTAGGATGGTCCAGATGCACCGTTATGGCGCTATACCGGATTTGCCTTGTCTTGATACCAGCATTAACAAGTCGTTCGCCAAACTCTCGGTCTAGGCCGCCATATTGCAGACGCTCATCAAAGCCATTAACCAATAAAGCATCAGTCTTCCAACAGGAGGCATTATGCCCATTCCAGGTTGCCTTCGTGGGCGTCAATCGATTCAAAACCTTTGATAACAAGCCATGAGCCCTTAATTTTAGTGATTTAAAAGGCATCGGCATACCTTCGGCCTTTAACCAGGCGGGATCAAAGCAACGCTGCGCAATCACATCCTCGTGCGTGATAGCCAGACTGACCGGCAACGCCAACTTAAAATAGCCACCACTCAAAAAGAATCCTGGCCGAGCGGCCGCCCGATGCTGGCTCACGAAATCCTTGCGCGGCACGCAGTCTCCATCCGTTAAAATCAAATAATCCCCAGTCGCTGCCAAAATGGCGCGATTTAGGATTTGGCACTTTTGAAAGCCGTGATCTTCATGCCAGACATGACGCACATTCGCCTGGCCTTGGGCGCGCGCGGCATCCACGACGGCCTTCGTTTCAGGACCAGAACCATCATCCGCCACGATCACTTCAAAATTCGAATCGGTTTGGTTCGCGAATCCCCACAACACTTTCTCAAGCCATTTTGGGGAATTATAGGTTGTAAAAATAACGCTTATTTTCACTTTTCGTCCTAGGGACTTTATTGAAACCGCATTATGGCGGATCTTGCCCATAAAAAAAGGACGTGAGCGGAATGTTTCACTAGGGATACCGCATCAGTCCCCTATTGAGCTTCTTCTTGATCACAGTATGATCTGTTCCATAAAAATAAGAATTGATCTTTGCAACATGTTGAAACCCAAATCTGACGGCCCCGCAGCCGCCAATGGAAAAGCCATCGGTAGGCGATGGGATGTACGGCGCAATCAAGCGGCCAGCCGTGTACCCGCGCGTTGCACCACAGCGCTTTGAAGATGCAGCCAACAATAGGGCTGGTGATTGATCCTTGGGATTTCCCATTCAATGGCACGGTAGTCTCGACCCGGCGGTTTGTGGCAGCCCTTTCGAATCAGTTTCACTTCAAGATTCTAAAAATGGGCAATGCGCCAGAGCAAATTGCGCAAAACGAATTTCATTTTTCAAAGCTATCGATTCCAGGCGCCAATCGGATTATTGACCAGATGCAAGCCCCACTGGCGCGTCCGAACCGTCGACTACTCGAGGTCGTTATCGCCGATTGTGACCTGATTCATGTGCAATACCCATTTCTTTTAGCACACCAAGCCATCAGAACAGCACGATTGCTTGGCAAACCCGTCATCAGCTCCTTTCATGTTCAGCCTGAAAATATCCAACGCAACCTCAGGCTTAATCAAGCCTTTGTGACCCGATGGCTCTACAGACTGTTTGTAAGTCAGTTTTATCAAGCATCGGACCGGGTCATCGCACCCTCTGAATTTGCTAAAACCCTCTTGACCCAACACGGCGTATCCCGGCCAATCGATGTACTTTCTAACGGCGTCACCGCCGATTTTTTTGCCAGCAGCCGCCACCATGTCCGATCTGATCAATTCCAAATATTAAGCGTTGGCCGCCTCGCGCAAGAGAAACAACAATCGTTATTACTCAAGGCGGTGGCCCGGTCACAGTATCGAGCCAAAATCCACGTGACACTCGCAGGCACAGGCCCCGCCGAAGTGGACCTCAAAACTCTCGCAGTAAAACTCGGTGTCAGGGCCACAATCGGCCGTGTAACGGACGACCAACTTCATGACCTCTATGCAGCAGCCGACGTCTTTGTGCAGTGTAGCCGCGTTGAATTAGAGGGTATGAGCGCACTGGAGGCTATGGCCGCTGGCTGTCCAACGTTACTCAATCGAACCGAAACCAGTGCCTTATCCGAACTCATCCAAGACCCACTTGGCGCCTTTACCGATGAGGCGCCCAATATCCTCACGCAAAAATTAGATGCATTGTTATCGAATCCTGACGCGCGGCAATTTCTGACTGATCGCAATCAAGCTTTTGCTCTGACCCGCCGTCATGAAGACTCGGCAGTTCAGCTGGCCAACCTCTACCGACACACCCTACTTGGCGAGTCGAATTTCGTTGACGGCACACGCGTTGCCACCGACCGTCAAGCATCATGACAGGGCCCTTAACCCGTTGGCTCACTGCGGCGTTAACCCACGCTAAACTGGTCGTGCTCGTTTGCATAATGCTAGGAATTAGCGGTGCGAGCTTATTTTTCTTTCAGGGCCGGCTGAACGCCGATCTTGGCCAGCTCATTCAACCCAAAGGCGATCAAGACTGGTATCAAAGCAACAAAGCCTTCGAAGCTGCTTTTCCCATATATCGACAAACCGCTGTGGTGGTGATTCGCAGCAGGGATGCGGTTGCGGCGGAAAATGCAACCCAATTGCTCAAAGCGGCATTTGAAGCGCAGGGTGCATTTGATCAAGTCTTCGCACCCGCAGTTGAGCCTTTTATCCAAACCCACAGACTGTATTTTCTTGCGCCCTCGGACCTCGATAAATGGTTGTTAGGCACTGAATTTAATTTCGGCGTACTGCAGCGACTCAGTGAACAACCGACACTTGCCGCGACGCTGCTCATTATTGCGGATATGCTGGGGGTTCAAAGCGGGCAGCCCATGCCCATAACCCTGCAACACTCGATAGACGGTCTACTCAAAGGCAAGCCCAAGGTTACGAGCTTTTATCCGCTTCTGCCCTCCGAACAAACTGAGGTTTTCAACCTCATTATCGTTAATGGCCGTCAGAGCCTCAATGAACCGTTACCAAACCAGCAGATTGTCAGGGCGCTACAGTCGATTATTAATCAACAAGTCTTGCCCGAATCGGTTGCGGTTGAGTTAACAGGCGAGGTCGTCTTAGCGCATGAGGAAATCAGCGCCGCTCTCAACGGCATCGAAATAGCGGGATTGGCATCGATCCTGATTCTGGGCGTTATCTTGCTCGTCGGTATTGGCGATGTCAGGATTATCACCGCAATTTTTTTAGTGCTCCTCACAGGGGTCGGCTTGACACTCGGGTATGCAACACTCGCCGTCGGCAGCTTTAATACACTGTCGATGCTCTTCGTGGTGATGTTTTTTGGGCTTGGCGTTGATTTTGCAACCCACCTTGCCTTGCGCCTTCAAGCCGATCAAGCAACCAATGCCGACTCTATGATCACAGCAATCCACGACATGGCGCCAGCGCTCGTACTCTGTACCCTGACATCCGCCATTGCCTTCTTGTCCTTCACGCCAACGGCCTACACGGGAATGGCCGAGTTAGGCATTATCTCGGCCGGAGGTATGGTCATTGCGCTCCTGTTGACCTTGCTGATGATTCCGGCTTTGTTGACCCTATGGCCGTCCTTAAAAACGCCGCCGCCTTTAACCTTTTTATCGGTCAAGTGGCTGCCAAAGTATCAAACGCCTTTAACCCTTATCCTTCTGGCCGTCATGCCTGGCGCACTGTATTTTGCCAGCCATTTGGAATTCAATTACAGCGTGCTCAGTATGCGCGATGCTGACTCCCCAGGTATGAAAGCCCTAACCCGTTTACAGGAGAGTGGGCAACAGACCGACTATAGCGTCATCTTGCTCGCAGACACGGCCAAAGAAGCCAGCCGACTCAAAACACGACTGACCGCGCTCGAATCGGTTGCCAGCGTCCAAATTCCGGCAGATGTCATCCCAACAGCGCAAGCCGATAAGTACCAGCGGATCATGGCTGTCGCCGAGCTCTATCGTGATTTATGGACGCCGCCCGAGCTTGATGAGCAGACACTCACGTTATCAAGCGCTCGTGAATACCTTGAAGCCCAGATGCCCAGTTTAAAAGGCCAACGCCTTCTAATCGCTCAGCAGATCGCGACCTTCGCCAAGACCCTCGAAACCGACCCAGCAAACCTCGCTTTATTTGATGCATCCCTTGCCCAACAATTACGTCGATCAAACCAAGACCTGATGGACCTCCTTGAGGCGACGCCCTTTACCTTCAGCGCGCTCCCCAAACCGTTTCAGGAGCGACTCATCAGCCCGCAAGGACAACACTTGGTTTCTGTACAACCCCGAGTCGCGCTGACCGACAAGGCCAAGACCGACCGATTTATTAACGAAATTCGCTCTGTCGAGCCGAGAATTGCAGGGCGCAGTGCGGTTGAATGGGGCATTGGTGAGGTCGTGGTCAATGCCTTTCGAGAAGCCATTGTCCTGACGCTATGTGGGGTCATGATTTGCTTAATCCTATATTTTCGAAACTTTTTGACCGCGTGTCTCGTTCTAGTGCCGATTGCATTCACCTTAATCCTCACCTTTGCTGTGAGCAGTTTTTTGGCCTTAAGTCTTAACATGGCCAACATTCTCGTCGTGCCGCTCATCATCGGGCTTGGCGTTGACTCCGGAATCCACGTAACCCACCGATTCTTCAAAGGCGGCGCACTAAAACATCAACAAGCGACCCGTCGCGCGGTCCTCATCAGTGGTCTGACGACCCTTGGCACCTTCTTTTCACTGATTTTGAGCCCACATCAGGGCGCTGCCTCAATCGGCCTGTTACTGACAGTCGCGATTGCTTGGCTGTTGCTACTGAGCCTATTTTTATTACCCAGTCTTTTGTCCTTTTTCAGTCAACGCGGATTACTCCCGGCACGGGCTGTATAAAGCGGTGACAATGAGGAATAATCCCTCTTCACAAACCTTTTAACGGAAAACCACCATGCCAGTTGCCTTGTCTGCCATATTTGTAGGCCTTGCAGGGTTACTGATTTGGTTTGGGAACCCAGCCATTGCCTTTTTAATCGGCGCCGCCATCGCAAGCACCGGGGGCGCACAGGGCTTGGTCGATACCCGCGCGATCGGCCGGTACAGCCTGCAGACCGGAATCGTTTTATTGGGTTTGGGGATTCAGGGCGAGCAACTCCTACGCATCTCGAGTGATTACACTTGGGTTGTGGCGGGCTACGTCCTTTGTGTTGCGGTCTTGGGACTTCTTGGCTATCGACTGTTGAACCTACCAAAACGTCAAGGCCTCTTGGTGACAGCCGGTAGCGCGATCTGCGGCGGCACCGCAGTCGTAACCCTTTCGCCCATCATT
>JABGTE010000016.1 GCA_018647445.1 Gammaproteobacteria bacterium | reverse complement strand
CCGTTAAATCCGGATGATTTGTGCAGAGCAGCGCAGCAAAAGGCTGATGGTGCAGCCGGTTCTTAACATCCTCATACAACACGCCGCCAAAGGCTTCTGCGGCATGCCTTGCCGCCCGTTTGCTACTGAATGCGAAACACAATTCTACGGACATAATCTGCATCCTAACCGTCGCCTAAAAATTAGCAATGGCGAGGGGGCTTGATTTTCAAACTGCCCAGCACGCGCGCCTCACAACCGCAGATCGACGACACCTGCCGACCGTGCAAACTGTTAACCGCAGTGTCGATACTCGATCGCAAGCATTTTGAACATCGCAAGCCAATATCGGCCTAGGAACCCAGCCACTGGCGGATCAAAACACGGCCAAATAGATTCAATCGTTCTTGGTTTACCGAAAAAGCCGCTGGCTCAATCGGCCATTGGCGGTGAGTCATCGCGAGTTCATGCATCGCCGCCGCGCGGATCTATGCTCAAAGACTGCAGGGCGAACCCGCCATCAGCCTCATAAGGCTTCTACCCGATTCGGGCTTGTGCTTGATAGGCTACATGAGCCACCTCGGAGCAGCACCAGTGCTGAGCGATCCAGTCATCTCATGGCCACAGCAGAGCCAAAAGCCCTGAGCGAACTGGTATCCGTGATTCGCCCGTTGCACCCAAGCACAGAAGACATAGTGCCTGAGAGCGGGGCAACGTTTGCTGCGGAAGCTCGGCAAGTCGAAGATTCTGCGGGCCAGTGCTCCGTGCGGTATCAAACGGTATGAAAACCCGAGGGGTCGTTGCATCTCACGTGAGACTTAATCCCGCAGTTCGTCATCCGAATGAATTGTAGCCTGGGTAAACGTCACCGGGCATCTTGATTCAGGACGCGCTCCTGAGGTCAGCCGCACGATACTGGAGCCTGACCGAAACGAAACAACCTCTATTTACCGGGGCATGATCCTGAGCATGCGCTGGACCCAAAGTCCGGACAGACCCTTAGTCCCGTCATTGCAGTTGTAAGATTACGCGCTTTCTTGTACCTTCTCGCCCATGCTAATCCTGCCACTGCTACTCCTAATTTGGTTCGTTCTGATGCTCCGATCAGGGCTTGCAGAGTATCAATATTACCAATCCGTCAAAACACTTGAGCCCCAAATTTGGGAACAACTCGGGTCGCCCAAATGGCTGAAAATACCGATGGCTTTCATATCGCCTAAAAACGAAATATTGTTAAAGGGTATTGCAAACGAAACCATTCAGCTGCGCGCTCTTAACCATCGCCGGGCTGGCCGCCAGTTCCTTATATTTATCGTTTTGGCTTTGATACTGGCAATCAGTTATTTAAATCTGGCCTAGCGCTTTTGCGTTCAGGCCCCATTCCTAAAGACTGTTCTGCCCCCAACGCAGCCTACGACGCGCAACCGAACGGGGTTGAGGCACCGGCCGTTACCGCCAGTTCAATGACCCCAGTAGCTTGAATGCATATTGAATGTTGTATTCCCATGCAGCCCGCGTCTATTAACCATCAGACGCCAATGGCCTATTGGTTACCGCCTCTCACTCAGAAAAGCACCCACGCTTTTTAGGTCGGTAAAATGAAAAAGATTGGCGCCCAGGATCTCTTTAACGACATCCCGGGTTAACCAAGGGGTGTTCGTATTTTCATTTTTCCGATAGCGTTTTGTCTCGGCGGCACCAAAATTGAGCGGATCCTTCCGCTGAATGTTTTTTTATGGGAGATGTCCCTTATTGATGTGAGCAAACCAGGCAGGAAACCACCCAAGCCGATAGAGGGCCCATGATGGCGTGGAGGAACGGTTCGCTATTTAGACCTGCAGCAGTTAGCCAGCAGGACGCCCAAGACTCGAACGTCAAACCGATGCACTCACCGTCGCCATTGGCGGCACCCTGCAATACCTGAGTGAGTCGCTCAGCAAACGCCTTACAAAATGTCTGCACTTGAAAACAGACCCTTCACAACCGCGCCCAGGATCCGTAGAGATAGCCTTCTTAACTTGAAGTTGCTCGTTACTGCGTTACGGGCTTAATGAAAACCACAACCCGGCGGTTCTTCGCTTGATTGATTCGAATCGGCTCACCCTGGGCTGTCCGGTTCGGCACTTTTGGCTGTGTGTCTGCAAATGAAACCGCTGCCAACTGATTACTTGGAAACCCATCGGCTTCAAACAAATTCAATACATTAATCGCTCTGTCCGATGCCAACTCCCAATTGGAGCGAAACTCAGCCGTACTGATCGGCACGTCATCAGTATGCCCCTCAACCCGCATAATGAATTGACCCGCTGGCAATCTTAAAATTGCGATATTCAGGCGTTTCAGAGTTTCTTTCATAGCGGGCAGGATCTGCGCTGAGCCAGCCGGAAAAAGCGCGCTACTGGCAAGCTCTAGCTTTAGACCGTCCGGTGTGATCTCGGTTGAAATCTGATCCATCATTTCCGCTGAAATCTCACCCGACAAACTCAATTCCTCGATAGTCTTATCAAGGTTTCGCTCAAGCTCTTCAAGCAGGTTCACCTCATCGATAAT
>JABGTE010000053.1 GCA_018647445.1 Gammaproteobacteria bacterium | reverse complement strand
TGTGCAAGAATTTCAGGATGAATCGGGTAACCGTGTGACGCTTTGGTGTACGCGACTCGTATCGCGCCGTCCGGTTTTGGACCGAAAAACGGCACCGGTGCCCACCAAGGATCGCGTGGATCAGACTGCGCCATCACTTGCGTTGCCAATCGGACATCTTTAACTTCGCGCGCAATCGCGCCCTGTACTGACATCAGTTGCGACAGCAAACCGCGCTCAGCTGGCGCGGACGGGTTAAAGGCCGGCACGCGGCCCAAGCCAGGCTTGACCGTCGCAACGCCGCAACACGACGCTGGAAAGCGCAGCGACCCAGCAATATCATTGCCGTGATGAATCGGTCCAAATCCGGCAGCACACGCGGCTCCCGCACCCCCTGAAGATCCGCCAGGCGACGCCCGCCCATCCCAAGGGCTCTTCGTTAGGCCATGAAGCGGGTTATCCGTTGTACCCCGCATTGAGAGTTCTGGCGTATTGGTCTTCCCAATGATGATAGCCCCCTCGTTGAGAAGGTTCTGCACGATCGGCGAGTTGCCTGGCGCAAGGTTGTTCGCGAACACAGGGAGGCCATTGGTTGTAGGCGTGCCGGTCAAATCCACATTGACCTTAATCGTGACTGGAATGCCTTCTAGCATTCGGGGGGCAGCGCCTTTTGCGAGCCGCTCATCGACTAAATCTGCTTGGGCCAGCGCTTGATCGGTGTAATCAAAGATCACTGCATTCAGGCTCGGATTTTCAGCCTGCATTCGTGCTGTCACCGAGGAGACGACTTCTCGAGCCGAAAAATCTCGACCGGTGATGCCGCGCTGCAAATCAACGGCGCTATATTGCCAAAGCGGTTTCGTCACAAGGCGTCCTTTTTTGAATGGATACCTTGGTGAATCTAGCAACTTGACGAATGGAAGTGAATGCCGGATTCGACAGCTTATTCTAGACCACAGCGGCTAAAGATTGCTTGTGCCCTTTGAATGGGATCCGGAAACGCCTCGCGCAATGCGCGGGACCGAATCTCAAGGCTAACATCTATATTTGCGTGACGCACAAGACTCATTCGCGTTGCGTCTGCCTCGCCTTCCCCTAAGCAATAACGATCATCGACCGCCGCTTGGATATAATCCCGACCCGTCATCGATGTCGAGGACTGCAAAAAATCACAGGCCTGCAGATACGGAAAACGCGATCCGGTTAAATCGGGCAACGGCTCCTTACTCCGGGCGATGTGCATCAGATCAATGAGAATTCCCGCAGACGGATGATCCACCGCGTCGATAAAAGCGTTCGCGGCCTGCAACGATTTAATCTGTGTGAACTCACCAAACTCCAAACAAATCCGCAGGTCATTGCCCGCACGATCACAGACGTCCCGAAACTGTTCGATCGAAGCGTTGTAGTCTTCGTGCCTAGATACAACCAAAAGGTTGCGAGCGCCCAGCGCCAAACCTACATCAACAATTAATTTTTGGGTATCGGTCGCTCGATTGTTCTTCTCGAGCCAGGCGACCTCTACATCAACCAACGCAATACCCGTCTCGGTTAGGGCTTGCTGCGTTTTCGCTAGGGCATCACGCCCCCAAGTGGTCTTTGGATCCACCCACATACCCGAGGAACGGAATCCTGCCGCAGCTGCAATGCGTGGAATGTCCCAAGGTGCGGCATCGGGTACGCAGCCCGCAGCTAAGGCCCAAAGTGGTGGTGTCATGGTTATCGGGCTCCTAAGGCTTTGTGCTAGTGAAACAAGAAACGAAGGAAAAGCCAATGTTGCGCGACCTGGAGGGCTCCGCGCCCTTGACTGACCAAGCCGTCAAACAAGACCAGAAGCGAACTCTTCTGAAGCCAAGATTCTCGCACCCTACCCTCTGACTCCAGATCGCGTCCGAAGCGGCATATCGATCAGCTAGGCGCGCCTCTTCTAGCGCCCCCTAAATAGGTTGCACCAAAATCCTAGCGCTCACAATCTTCAGCACTTCGGAGGTTGTACCTCGCCTGCTACCGCGAGCTTCAAGAGCCTCAAGCACCGCGTCTCCGGCCACCATTTCACCAAAAATTGTATGTTTGCCATCCAAGAATGGGGTTGCCGTGAAGGTGATGAAAAACTGACTGCCATCGGTTCCGGGTCCAGCGTTTGCCATACTCAGCAAGCCTGGCTTGGTGTGAGACAGCCCAGCGGCAAACTCGCCATCATATTTGTAACCTGGTCCACCACGACCTGTACCAGTTGGATCACCGCCTTGGGCCATAAAGCCAGGAATGACCCGATGAAACAGGACATCGTCATAGAATCCAATCTGCGTTAAATAAACCGTGCTGTTAACATGTCTCGGCGCCGACTTGTGGAAAAGTTTAAAGGTCATGGTGCCGTGATTGGTTTTGAGTTCCCAGAAGTAAGCCTGTCCCACTTCAAACGGTGCCATAGCTGGCTCGGCTACGTTTGATTTCCAATCAGGGTCTGTTGTGTCCGGCAGCCTACCCTTAAATTGAAGCTCTACGGCTTCAGAGCTCAAAACATTGACTTCCGAAACCGAGGCTTCTTGGCTATTGCCCGCCAGAGCTGGAGTTTGCGCGGTTTCAGATGCTTGCTCGGCCTCACCGCAGGCCGCCAACAAACTCATTACACCGAGCACTAGAAAAATTCTCATCGCCATCTACCTCTTGATTGATTACGCCTTACGAATAAGAGGCTCATGCCTTTGCCGCAAAGTCGGCACTAAGTATAACAGTCTTTCAAATGGTGCTCCGCTGAGACCAAAGACCGACAATACGTTCTTTCCTAAGCCTCGGGCTACAGGGGGCTTCTTCCGCGACCGCTCATCGTGCGGGTTGAATGCGGCAGTCTGAGATTCAGCTTCCAGCCAGCAAGTCTGAGAGTTTTAAACTCGTTCCAATAGAGGGCAGTTCAGAGCCTTTATTTGATTCGGTATTGCCTTCGAACAGCACGCACTGCTGGCTTCTTTGAACGCGCGTGACTTGCTACCTCATCCAAAAAGTGTTCGCATAGCGCTCTGAAAAGCTTAGAGAGCAAACCCATGACCCGACAAACAATTTTCATAACAGGCGCCGCCAGCGGCATTGGTCGCGCGACGGCGTTGCAATTTCATGCGCGCGGCTGGTTTGTCGGCGCAACGGATGTCGACCAAGCTGGCCTCGACGTCTTGAAGGGGGATCTCGATAACGACTGCTTCACGGCTTTTTTAGATGTCACCGACAAGGCCGCATTCGACCAAGTAATGATCGATTTTGGGACCGCAGCGGGCCAACGCTTGGACATTTTATTTAATAACGCGGGCATCGCCGTGTTCGGATTTTTAGACGAAGTGCCCTTCGAGAAAACTTTGGCGACGGTAAACGTGAACTTGATTGGCGTACTCAAT
>JABGTE010000017.1 GCA_018647445.1 Gammaproteobacteria bacterium | reverse complement strand
CTCTTCGTTGAGATCAAACAAGACGACGTTAGCGCCGGCCTTGATGAAATTTTCAGCTGTTGCGCGGCCTAAACCAGACGCGCCGCCAGTGATAAAGGCAGTTTTGTCTTTTAATTGCATGTGATTCCCCTATGATTAACAGCGAGCATTATACACTGTTCGATAAAATAACGGTTAAACCTAGGCTCACAATGCCATTTGAACACTACAAAGAGGTCGATTTATCATCCCGTAACACGCTTGGGCTCCCATCCGTCAGCCAATATTTGGGGGCATTCCATTCCGTCAGTGATTTGCAACACGCTTTTGAGTTTGCTCGGAACCTGAGCTTGCCATGTTTTGTAATGGGCGGCGGGAGCAACATCCTGTTGCCAGAATATTTACCGGGTCTTGCGCTCTTATCGAGTGACCGGTCAATTGATATTATGGGCGACGAGGTCACGGTGGGCGCGGGCGCTTCCTGGGATAACCTGGTCGCAGAAACGCTAAAAAATGGCCTATTCGGCCTTGAAAACCTCTCGAGTATTCCGGGTACAGCTGGCGCGGCGCCCATCCAGAACATTGGCGCTTATGGCGTCGAGCTAGCCCGTTTTGTAGTGTCGGTCGAGGCGCTGGATTTACAGAACGGCCTTGCGGTTACGCTCACGGTGGATGATTGCCAGTTCGAGTACCGAGATAGCTTATTCAAGCGTCACCCCGAGCGTTTTGTGGTGACCCGATTGACCCTCAAGCTCAGCACTCGCTTTGCGCCAATATTGGCCTATCAAGACCTCCAGAGATTACCGGCCCAAATCACCGAATCAGCTGAAGGGCTAAGACGCGCGATTCAATCCATTCGCGCAAAAAAACTGCCGGACTATAGAGTATTCGGCAATGTGGGTAGCTTTTTTAAAAACCCGACTTTAATGAAGTCGGTTATTCAGACGCTAGAGCAAGCGCAGGTCCTTAATTCGAATACCAGAAGTGCGCAGGGGAAGGTATCGGCTGCCGCATTAATCCAAGCAGCCGAACTTGGTGATCTCAGCGTCGGTCAAGCCGGTATATCACCGAAACACCATTTAGTGCTCGAAAATAGGGGCGGCGCGACCCTTACTGACGTCCTTACGTTAGCGCACTTAATTCAGGAAAAGGTCGAAAGGCGCTTTGGCGTGACATTAGAAATAGAGCCCCAGCAGTTAACCCAACTCATCCACGCACCCAACCCAAAAGGTTAGCGTGCGCGGGTGCTATTAGGCCTGCTTAGACCAACCCTCTTGGGTCATTGCTCGCACGCTGCCAACGACTAGGGTGACCCTCGTCGTAGTTAACGGGTGCAAACGGCAAGTCATTTACAACTGGGATCAACTCCACTGTTTCGCTGACGGGCCCTTCGAGGGACGGCCTCGGTGCGACGCGAGGGTCATTTTGGGCCTGCCCCCAAACCGACGCACCAACGAGCGCCACCTTTTCCGAATCTAGCGCGCTGACCGAAGGGTCGTTGGCAGCGTTCGTAACCGGTGCGACCGTCATGGCTTCGATTGCCTGCGTACTTGCAACCGTGCCCAGCGCGAGATCAGTATCTTTCGGCGAAGAATCCGTTCCCTCTAACACCTCGCTAGCACCGGGAAGCGTAGCGTCACCAGAAGGGGCTTCATTGGCCTGCTCTGATGCAACAGATGAAGCCTCGCTCGTTGCAGATTCCGTGCTGGGTACCACGTCCGACCCGTCTTGCGACGCATCCCGCTTTGGCGTTCGACTACGGCGACGTCTTTGCGTTCGCTCGCGATTACCGTGAACCCGCTTATCACCATTGCCTTCGCCTTGATCAAGCGATTCTTCAACGACCGCAGACTCTGGCAAGACCGGCGCGTCAGTTGCCGATGGTGCTATGACGCTCGTCACTTCAGGGGCGACAACGGTTTCGTTGTTAGCATCAGGTTTAGCGGCGTCGGTGCGCGAGCTCTTTCTTCTGCGCCGTCCCGTGCCCGTTTTTTTATTTTCCGTCGTCTGCGAATCATCGTTTGATTTCTTGGGCGTTCGCGCAGCTTTCTCTGGAGAGGCTGCTTGCTGTCCCCGAGCGGGCTTAACGGATTTAGTTCGCTTTGGTTTCGCTTCTCGCGTCGAAACTGTCTCATCCTCTGGACCTGTAAAGAGCGAGCGCAGCCGCTGGAATAAAGATGGGCTAGCTTTCGCTTTCTTACTCTTTGGAGCAGCGCGCTTTCGAGCAGCCGGTTTTGGCGTCTCGGACGCAGCGCTAGGAGCGACTTTGGCAGGTGCCGCAGCTGGGGCAGGTGCATCATCTCTAACCACAGCGACAGCCGCGGTTTCTCTAATAACGGGTCTTAAATCAACGCCCGTTTCAGTTGGTTCTTCCTCGATTTCTGGTGAAATTGTATAGCTTGCCTCATCTGATTCCACATCATTACTGCGTAAGCGCTCAACGCGATAATGCGGTGTTTGCATTTCTGCGCTGGGGACAACGACTAACCGAACATCATTCTGGGTTTCAATGTCGGCTATCATTTGCCGCTTTTCGTTCAGCACAAAAGCCGCAACCGGAACCGGCAAAAAGGCTCTTATTTCGGCGCTGGAATCCTTTAAAGCTTCTTCCTGAATGAGGCGCAGAATCGCAAGGGCGCTCGACTCAATATCTCGAATCGTACCCAAACCCTCACACCGAGGACAGAGAATGTGACTGATCTCTCGAAGCGAGGGCCGTAGACGCTGCCGACTCATCTCCAATAAACCAAATCGTGATATCCGGCCGACCTGAATCTTCGCTCGATCGACTTCGAGCGCATCTCGTACTCTGTTTTCCACCGCCCGTTGATTCTTGGTCGACGACATATCGATGAAATCAATAACAACGAGGCCGCCAATGTCTCGAAGACGCAATTGCCGACAGATTTCATCGGCTGCTTCTAAGTTGGTATTCAGTGCCGTTTCTTCAATATCAGAGCCTTTCGTCGCTCGGGCAGAGTTAATATCAATTGAAACCAAGGCTTCTGTCGGGTCGATAACAACGGAACCGCCTGACGGCAATCTAACCTCTCGTTGAAACGCGGATTCAATTTGACCTTCAATTTGATAACGATTAAACAACGGGACATCGCTGGTGTAGCGTTTAACCCGCGACGTCAGGTGGGGCATGACCTGTGAGACAAAAGAATTGGCTTGCTCAAAGGCATCATCCGTATCAATTAATATCTCACCAATGTCATCCCGCATGTAATCCCGTACCGCCCGCGTGATAACATCACCCTCTTGGTAGATCAAAAAGGGGGAAGGGCGCTCGCTCGCAATCTTAATTGCTTCAGCAAGTTGCAATAAATACTTAAGATCCCACTGGAGCTCCTCAGCAGTACGCCCCACGCCAGCAGTACGAATAATCGCACCCATATCTTTTGGGATTTCAAGGGTTGCCAGCGCATCTTTCAAATCGTCGCGCTCATCCCCCTCAATTCGACGACTAATACCACCTGCCCTAGGGTTGTTGGGCATTAAAACCATATATCGGCCGGCGAGACTGTAAAACGTGGTGAGTGCTGCGCCCTTAGTGCCGCGTTCTTCTTTATCGACCTGGACAATAATCTCTTGGCCTTCTTTGAGCACATCAGCAATATTAACCCGACCCTTGGTCTCACTGCGGCTTTTGGAAAAGTACTCTCTCGAAATCTCTTTAAGCGGCAGGAAGCCATGACGGTTACCGCCGAAATCAACAAAAGCGGCCTCGAGACTCGGCTCGACCCGTGTGATCTTTCCTTTGTAAATATTTGATTTCTTTTGATCTCTTGCGAGACTTTCGATATCTAGGTCGTAGAGTTTCTGACCATCGACGAGCGCAACCCGCAGCTCTTCGCTGTGCGTTGCATTGATTAACATTCTTTTCATTACGATACCCTTTAGTCTGCGACGAGCAGCGCTTCAGGTATCGGCAAACCAACTGATGTGCCTAGAGATTCAAGTGTTTCTGGCCTCGGTCTAACCCGAGCTTATCAGGCTTCACGAATGAAGCATTATTCATTTTCTAACATTGCAGTGGTTGCACATTCCTTTCGATTTATTTGTAAGGAGATGTTCAGATGTGCAGTTTGCATCACAGCCTGTAACAGCAGTGACTAGGACAATGTCTCTAACGTAATTCGATTTGGCGATACTGTTAACAGTCGCTCATCATTTATTTTGGCCTGTCATTCGGCCTGTTCTGATTAATACTCGATCAACATGATCCAATATCAACGTGTTCAATTTAAGTACCGAAGTACTTACCGGTTTGGACTCTAGGCTAAAACAACACTGGAGCCTCAAGGCGTTGGAAACTATCGAATGCAGTCTGAATTAAACCGCGCTAAACTTCGTCCTCGCCTCACCAAAACTGGCCATGCAATGTGCCAATTGAAGTCGAGCATAACAGTTTCCGAGCGTGGATACAGCAAAAAAATGCAGTCGAATCAAGGAACAATGACGCACGAAGCCGTTCGGATTGTCGAGATCGACGAGGATCGATCAGGCCAGAGGCTCGACAATTACCTGCTATCGGTTCTTAAAGGCATCCCAAAGACTCGGATCTACCAAATGGTTCGAAAGGGTGAAGTGCGCATTAATAAAGGTAGGATCAAACCAGATTACAAGCTAAAGACTGGCGACCTTGTGCGGATTCCGCCCATTCGACGGGCTGTGGTCGAGGCGGAAAAAGACTATCGTTTTATCTCAGTTATCGAACACATCATTTTTGAAGACGATCTAATGATAGCGATCAATAAGCCTGCTGGCCTTGCGGTCCATGGCGGCTCCGGCTTAACGGGTGGCCTGATTGAAGCTTTGAGAGCACACAGGTCTGACTTACCTTACTTGGAGCTCGCACATCGCCTCGATCGAGATACGTCGGGCTTATTGATGATTGCCAAAAAGCGATCCTTTTTGCGACGTTTCCAAGAGCAGCTTCGAACCAAAGACCATCTCCAAAAACATTATGACCTCATTGTCCACGGCACTTGGCCGGATCACAAAAAACGAATTGACCTCCCCATTCAAAAAGTCATCCTCGCAAATGGCGAACGGATCAGCAGAATCAACCCCGACGGCAAAGCCTGCGAGACGCGGTTTCGAGTGAAAAAGCGCTTCTCGAACGCGACTTGGCTTGAGGCGAGGTTGGTCACAGGCAGAATGCACCAGATTCGTGTTCATGCGACGGCATCTGGCCATCCCATCGTTGGCGACACTAAATACGGTGATGCAGATAAGGATCTGCAGATACGGCCCAATAGGATGATGCTCCATGCCTCGTCGCTCAGCCTCAACGCTCGCGCGCAATCTACTTTGGACAATCCGCTAAAAGCGTTTTCGGTTTTGGCGCCGCTGGAACATCGAATGAAGGAATTTCTCGAAAGATTACGATAGCCGATAGGTCCTGATGCTGACGCGTTTCGGCATTTCCCTCGTCAGGCATGCAAACCGATAGATTATTTAAACCAAAAGACTATTTAATCCAAAAGATTATTTAAACCAGTAAATTGTTGAAACCAATAAAATGAAGGACGTTTTCCGTCTAACCGGTTAATCCTATAGCCCACAACACCAATCGACGTCAGGTCTCGGCGTACGCTAAGGGATTCTTCAGCTCTCGCAAAGCTTGAAGCAGCGTTAGCGCTGGCAAGCCGTAAAGCAGATTAATATCAGCCGTTTCGATTTTTTCGATCAAGCGCAAGCCAGCGCCCTCCGCATGAAAGCTGCCTGCACTCCATAGAGGATTGTCTGCTTTCACATAGTCCTGAATTTCAAGATTTGTCAGCTTGCGCAGTTTGACAGCGCATGACTCAACGCTCGACCTTTCTACCACGCCATGTCGAACCAGGACCAAACTGCTGTAAAATGTCAGCCATTGATCTGATGCCTGTGCCAATTGATCGATCGCTCGGTCAACCGAACCAGGCTTGTGCAGAACCATCCCCGAGTCCATGCAACACACTTGGTCAGAGCCAATGATGATGGCGTTTGCGTTTGGCCTGCCGGCCAACTTTGAAGCAACAGAGCCCGCTTTACCTTGAGCATTAACCAAGGCGACCTCAGCAGGAGCAACGCCTGGCTGAGCCGTTTCGTCAAAATCTGGCGCAATCACATCGAAGACGAGCTTGAGCTTCATCAAGATTAATCGCCGCGCGCTTGATTCGGACGCCAGCACCAGCGCCGAATTCCCTTCAATTTCATGGTTTTTCTTCATAACATTGTCTCCAAGAATGTTTTGACAGCCACAGAAGAGATGCCTAAGATGCGGCCCGTATGTTAACAGAGGCCTTACCCAAGCGTATTCGTTACCCTCAAGCCGGAGTAGAAGAAGCCCTGGTCGAGGGTTTTCTGCCGATAAATCGGTTGGCGCGCCTAGCAGACGCCTTGCTCGATAACGATCTGGATAACGCAAGTGTGCCAGACTTCGTGATGGTGAGGCTACGATTTAGCAGCGATGGCCCAGGCAGGACCTCGGTAGTGGGTGAGGCGCACTTTGAGCAGCAATGGCGTTGTCAACGCTGCCTAGAGCCTGTTGTACTGCGTAGCGGCTGCGAGATAGAGATGATTTTGGCCGGCCATAAAAAGGTAATCGAGCAACTACGAAGTGATCAGGACAGTTTTTTAACCGACGGCGACCTAGTTGATACCGCGGACATTATTGAAGATCAGCTGCTACTGGCGCTGCCAATGTCACCAAAACATGAGGACTGTGACCCTGCTTTTGAAATACCCGAGCTGATAGAAGTTGTACCAAATGCAAATCGGGCTGAAGGTGGCATTGACGAAGAAATTGAAGACGAGATTGAAGAAGGGCGTCAACGTCCTTTTGCTGGACTGAAACGTTTAACCGAAAAAGATTAACTGATTAGGAGCCAATTATGGCCGTACAACAAGACAAAGTATCGCGCTCAAAGCGAGGCATGCGCCGCGCTCATGATAGCCTTAAGGGACCAACCTTATCTGAGGATTCGACCACTGGGGAAACTCATCGTCGTCATCACGTTACCGCTGATGGTTTTTATCGCGGCAAGAAAGTGATCCACACGACATCAGACGAAGATTAATCAGCTGGGGCAGGGGCTTAGGTTTGCTTGATCCCGCCCGTTACAGCTTTGATTAAGAGATCAAATCGATGAAAACCGCTTTTTTGTTCCCCGGCCAAGGGTCGCAGGCGCAGGGAATGCTCAGCGAAAGTGCTGATGCTGTATCTCAGACGTTTGAAGAAGCTTCTGAAGCCCTTGGCTATGACTTGTGGAATTTAGTTCAGCAAGGTCCGCTCGAGCAGCTCAACCAGACAGAGTTTACCCAACCTGCTTTACTCACCGCGAGTATCGCCCTGTGGCGGCTGTGGACCCAAGCCGGCGGTAGCGCCGACTTCGTCGCTGGCCATAGCTTGGGGGAATATAGTGCTTTGGTCGCCAGTAGTGTCTTATCGCTCAAAGATGGCGTGCGCATCGTCCAAAAAAGAGGTCAATTAATGCAGGCCGCTGTCCCGTTAGGGGCAGGTGGAATGGCCGCGGTAATGGGACTGGACGATGACAAAATCTTAATCGCTTGTCGCCAGGCAACCCACGAGGTCGATTCTGGCAGTGTCCAGCCCGCAAATTTGAATGCCCCGGGT
>JABGTE010000114.1 GCA_018647445.1 Gammaproteobacteria bacterium | reverse complement strand
TATCCGTACTATCAACAATCACGACCTCGACGCTTGGCGCGTCCGACATCCTCAAAATAGGGTAGTCGTGAAAATTGCTTTCTACCACGGCTCCGTTTTTGATCTCATGATGACCGTGCAAGGCCGCCGTTAAACCAAACATGATCGCGCCTTCCATTTGCGCTCGGACGATATCTGGATTCACCGCGATCCCGCAGTTCACAACGCACAACACGCGATGCACCCGGATCTTACCGGCATCAACCGACACCTCAGCCACTTGCGCGACATCGGTTAAAAACGAGTGATGTGCCGCAAAGCCTAGATAGCGCCCCGGCGCCCGGGTCATCGCTTCCATCGCTTTGCCTGCAACGCGAATGACATGCTGCAACCTAGGATTGTTCTCAGTGTTTTTAATTCGAAAAGCAACCGCATCTTCGCCGGCGGCAATTGCCAGCTCATCTATCATCGATTCTTTCGCGAACGCGGTGTAAGAATGACCTACCGAACGCCAAAAAGTTAAGGGTAGCCCGTGGTCAATCGTACTGTGGGTTACCCGTGTATTGGGCTGGTCATAATCCTCATAAAGGCCTTCAAGACTCGACGGATCCGCAACCCAGCCATTGAACGCGCCCTCCGCTAGACCCACCGTCCAGCCGATCAAACCGTCACCAAGGCCAGGAAACAAAGCAGGCATCATATTTTTAATAGTCTCAGGCGAAATATTACCGCCGACCCTGGTTGCATCCCAAGCTGTGATTTTTCCTGAATCAGACAGGCCTGCACGCAGGCGCATGAGTGACGCTGGGCGATACAAGCCATTTTTAAGATCGTCCTCCCGAGACCACAATAGCTTTATCGTTTTTTCCGTTGCAACCGCCACCTGAGTTGCTTCAATGATATGGGTCAGAGTACCCCGACGACCAAAACTACCGCCCAAATAAGTTTGGTGAACGCGAACGTGCTCTGGCGCAAGACCTGCAAACCGGGCTACCAAACCTTGGGCTCCGGATGGCCCTTGAGTACCGGACCAAACATCGGCCTTTCCATTTTGCACGCGCACCACAGCATTCATTGGCTCCATAGGCGCATGCGACAAATAGGGTGTCCAGTATTCTGCTTCCAGCACTTGTTTGGCAGCAGTCAAAGCACCTTCAACATCCCCCTCATCGGTTGCCGAGACAGCATCGTCTGCAGCGAGTGCTGCTTTATAGTCGGCTAGAATCCTTGCCGAATTCAGTTTGGATAACGCAACCGTTTCCCACTGAACGGTTAAAACCTCTGCAGCAGTCTTGGCTTGCCAATATTTTTCAGCAACTACGGCAACCCCGCTGCCGATCTCAAGGACGTCAGTAACACCTGGCATTGCCAACGTTTTGCTAGCATCAAAGGAAATCAGCTTGGCGCCTGCAACCGGCGAGCGCTTTACCACAGCGTGATACAGATCGGGTAACTCAACGTCGATTCCAAAAACCGCGCTGCCGTTTGATTTCGCAAGCGCATCGACCCGGGTGGACTCCCGACCGATATAGCGAAAAGCGCTCTGCGGCTTCAGAGGCGTCTCGGTCGGCGCGACCAAACCCGCCGCAGTTTGAACAAACTGGCCATAAGGGTAGCGCGCTCCGGCCACGATAATGTGCCCATCCTCGGTACTCATAGCATCTCGCGTCAGGCCTAAATCCAGCGCCGCCGCGGACAACAACAGCGCCCGAGTGTTCGCGCCCACTTGGCGTAGTGGCTCGTAATGCGCATTGATCGCATTACTGCCACCAGTCGCTTGAACCCCCATACCAGGATTGTTGTAATCCTCATGCACCCCGGCTAACAAGATTTCCATCTTGAGCGGGTCATAATCGAGCTCCTCACCAATCAAGGTTGAAAGACCCGTAGTCACGCCCTGCCCCATCTCGTCTCGCGCGCTGTAAAACTTGACGGTGTTATCCGGTAGTATCTGCAAGAAGGCGTTGGGCACAAAGCCCCCTTCGGCTACCGCTATCGGAAGCGGACCGGGTGTCGAGCATCCTGTCAGAGAAAAACCAATCACGAC
>JABGTE010000038.1 GCA_018647445.1 Gammaproteobacteria bacterium | reverse complement strand
TCGCGTTTTAGCTGCCATCAAGCGGGGGCTGCAGCAAGTTTAAGAGGGTCTTGAAGGCAATCCATGCTCAAAGCACTGGCTATTTCAAATTATCGATCGATCCGCGCACTGGTGCTGCCTTTGGGGTCGCTTAATCTGGTGACGGGCGCCAACGGATCTGGCAAATCAAATCTCTACAAAGCACTTCGGCTATTGTCTGATACGGCGCTCGGCTCTGCTGCCGGCAGTATCGCTGGTGAAGGCAGTTTGGCGTCGGTGCTTTGGGCTGGCCCTGAGCAGTTTAGTCGGGGCATGATTAAAGGCGATGAGCCGGTTCAGGGTGGTCCTCGAAAAAATAGAGTGAATTTGAGGCTGGGCATCGCTGGGGATGACAGCAGCTACGCGATTGATTTTGGTCTGCCCGCACCCGTGGCGCGGACCCTTTTCGATGGGGATCCAGAAATCAAACGTGAGGTGATCTGGATTGGCGAGACCTATCATCATTCTCGGTTAATGATTGACCGAACGGGCCCCGTTGTTAAAGCAAGAGATGACTCGGGCGCCTGGCAGGTGCTGAACCGACATCTGCCAGTCTTTGACAGTATGCTTGCAAGATCCTCTGATCCGATCCTTGCACCCGAGGCGTTCGCGCTGCGAGAGCACATTCGGTCGTGGCGATTTTACGATCAGTTTCGAACTGACCGAGATGCGCCCAGTCGACGGGCGCAAATTGGCACTCGCACACTGGTACTTCATCATGATGGTCGGGATCTGCCAGCGGCATGGCAGACTATTTTGGAAATCGGTGACGGGAATGGGCTAGGGCGGGTCTTGGCAGATGCCTTCCCTGGGGCGGAGGTGTTTATAGAGCGGAACAATGGCCGTTTTGCCCTCAAATTCCATCAACGTGGTCTTCTGCGTCCATTAGATCAGTGGGAGTTATCGGATGGCACGCTGCGCTACTTGTGTCTGGCTGCGGCGCTGCTGACACCGCGTCCACCAACACTGATGATTTTGAACGAGCCCGAAACCAGTTTGCACCCAGAACTCTTACCAGCGCTGGCGCGTCTGATGCTGCGGGCGGCGGAGACCACTCAGTTATGGGTGACGTCTCATTCTGATGTGCTCATTAGTCTGTTGCAGGAAGACCCGGTGTGTAACCATTTGCGCTTGACCAAACGCCTCGGCGAGACCCAACTGTTGGACATTTCCCCTGCGGACATTCCGGCTTGGCGATGGCCCAACCGGTAATGCTCTACCGTTAAAGCGCCGTCCCTGACGCTCAGGCTCGCATTCCTGTCCTGGCCGAAAAGCACCGACTTGTCAGGTACGTATAATTAGGTTTTGATGTGTCTGGGCAGGCCAGTGCGAGGGCCTTAAGCCCAGCTGCGAGAATGCGCGAGTCGATCAGGCTCAGATAAATCAAGCCAATGGTTATAAAAACGACTAGGAGCAAGACCACATGAAAATTGGGAAATGGGGGCTGTTGTCCATGCTTTTCGTGATTGGGCCGGTGTCAGCCGAGCGCTGGGAGGCAGACATTCAAAGTCTTACTGAAGCGCACACATCAGACGTTGTGGCGCTGAGGCGCTGGTTTCATGCTAACCCAGAGCTTGGGAATCGAGAGTTCAATACGGCTGGCCGAATTGCTGAAGAGCTTCGAGCGCTCGGCTTTGATGAGGTGCGCGAAGGCATCGCGCACACGGGCGTCATCGGGATATTAAGGGGCGGTCAGCCTGGCCCGGTTGTCGCGCTTCGTGCGGATATGGACGCTTTGCCGGTTAAAGAAAAAACGGGTTTGCCCTTTGCTTCAACGGTTACGACCCTTTGGGAGGGCGTTGAGACCGGTGTCATGCATGCCTGTGGCCATGATGCACATATGGCCATCTTGCTGGGTGTTGCACGGGTCTTGTCGGATCTGCGCGCTGATATTCCGGGTACCGTGATGTTTATCTTTCAACCAGCAGAAGAGGGGCCGCCGGGTGACGAAGAAGGTGGGGCTGAATTGATGTTAAAAGAAGGGATCTTTGCTGGCCCTGACCGACCGGGTGCGGTTTTTGGACTGCATGTCTTTCCAGGACCGACCGGTTCAATTATGTATCGACCGAATGGCTTTATGGCGGCGTCAGATTATTTGGAAATTAACGTTGCCGGTGTACAGACCCATGGTTCGATGCCTTGGCATGGGGTTGATCCGATCGCAAGTGCGGCTCAGGTGATTAACAGCCTACAAACCGTTGTGAGTCGCCAGATGGATATCAGTAAAGCACCTGCTGTTGTTACCATTGGCACCATCGCCGGGGGTAACCGTGGCAACATTATCTCAGATGGAGTCCGCATGACCGGGACCATCCGTACGCTTGATCCAGACATGCAAGTTGAGATTCACGAGCGCATTCGGAATACCGCAACCGCTGCCGCGGCGACGATGGGTGCGACCGCCAATGTCCTGATTGATGTGGGCTATCCCGTGACGGTAAACGATCCAAAACTCACCCAAGAGATGGCGGGGGTGTTGGATTGGGCTGCTAACGGTGTCGCTAGCGTAGTGCCGCCCATTATGGGGGCCGAAGATTTCTCCTATTTGGCGATGGAGGTTCCGGGATTGTATTTTGCGCTTGGGGTGTTTCCCGAAGCGGGAGATGATCGGGTTGTTGGTGTGAATCATTCGCCATATTTCTATGTAAATGATCGAGCCTTACCTGTCGGCATCCGAGCCTTGTCTGGCTTGGCTTTAAACTGGCTGTCCGCGCGCGCGCCAGAATGACGGCGTGGGGTGCATTATGCATCGCGGCGATGCTTAGGGGTTCTAGCAGGGAGGATTATTAGATGCCATTGAGTGTGTCGGATCATCTTGATTTAGGCCTCGATCTCATGGGGCCCGCGAGCTGTAACGGCCGAAGCAATGGCGACGTCCGAAACGCGTTAGGCCATCCATTAGATCAGCAGTATGTGCCTTGCCTAGAAAGCGGCGGTGATGCGGCGTCTGGCTCGGTTATATCCGTTGACGACTTCGCATCCGATCGGTACCCCGGTACCAGCCGAAAACTATGGCTGTATGCCCCGCGCATTCGGGTCGTGGACGCGCCCAATCGCTTAATCATTTTTAATGATGGCGGCGCTTACCTGGCGCGAGAAGGCGCAGCCCGTGCGACGAGAGTGTTGGATACGCTGCATCAAACCTCTGAATTGACCAACACCTTTGGGGTCTTTATCCAGGCAGGTCAAGGGCAAGAGATGCCGCCGGCCTCACCCTTAGCCTCTTATGGGGTAGCTGAGGCGCAACGCAGCTGGGAGTATGATCGGTTAACGGACGACTACAGCTTCTTCCTTACCGACGAGGTGATGCCGTTTGCGGCAGATCAGTTGGATGTGACTTGGTCGACGGCGCCGGATGACATTATTTTATGCGGAATTAGTAGTGGGGGTATCGCTGCTTTTACCGCGGCTTGGCATCAGCCGCAGCGGTTTCAAAATGTGTTGTCCCATTGTGGTTCCTTTACCAATATCTGGGGCGGTCACAATTTCCCCTACCTGGTTCGCACGACGCCTAGAAAGCCCTTAAAGGTGTTCCTCCAAAGCGGCACGAACGATGCTGAAACTTTATTTGGTGATTGGGCGACAGCCAATCAGTCGATGTTTAAGGCGCTGGTCTATGCCGGATATGATGTGCGATTCGAATTTGGGGAAGGCGGGCATACACTGCGGCACGGCGGCGCATTACTGGCTGATAGTTTGCGCTGGTTCTGGCCGGTTTAGATTACTGTGACTCTGGGCTAAGGCAGCTAATTACAGTCGATACCGTCACCAAAGGAACATCCAGACCAGGCAGGTCTAGTTCTAAAAGCTTAAAACCAGCGCCTCTTATTCGAATTCAGCAACAGAGGTGCAACCGGGCTAGGGCCGTAAACAGCGCAAACCCGATACAAAGAGATGGTTACCACGTCTCTTGCCAAGGACGCAGAACGATTTCATAAGCCCAGGTGGACTTGTGTTGTCGGTGCAACTGTAGGTAAACCTCGGCAATTCGGTCAGGGTGCGCCATGTTGTCATTCTTTGTTTCGCCTCCGAGCCAGTGCGCCCTAGAGCCATCGGGTTGTTCCCAGCCAATCGCTGCATCAATTGGTACGTGGGCAACATGAATACCTTGTGGCATTAACTCTCTCGCCATGCTCTGGGCAAGGCCAGATTTACCCTGGGACGCGGCAGCAAAGGCGCCACTGAGCGGGTAACCTTTCATTGCCGCACTCGCATTGGTAAAAAGGATTGTGCCCTTGTGACCATCCCGCCCATCCTGAGCGAGCATCTCACGAGCAGCACGTTGGCCAATCAGGAACGCACTATAGGTCGAGTTCTTCAATGTTTCGAGGAAAGGGCCGGGTTCCACTTCGGTGATCGACTTTCGGAACACGTCCTTTGGACGACCATCAATGTTGTGTACAACCAACGTCGGTGCCCCAAGCAAGTCGGTGACATTGTCATACAGGGCTGCCACCGACTCAGGGTCTGATGCATCGCAGGCAATGCGGGTAATGCCGTAGTCTTTCGCCAGGGATTTGAGAACATCCTTATCTATATTTCGTGCCGCAACCGCAACCTTCATACCCTCGGATGCGAAAAGGCGTGCGCAACTGGCACTGATACCAGGTCCGCCGCCAACAATTAAAGCTACTTCTTCAGCCATCAAAGTCTCCGTGATGTAGCGGTTAAGCCGCCTGCAACAATATAGTACTCGGCTGGTGACTCGTAGGGCCAGCGCAAGGGGCATCCCAGATAGCCGGTTCCTCTGGTGGGTTTGACCGCGTCTGACAGAATTGCAGCGTCGACTGCTGCTTTGAAAATAACGCGTACGAAAATGGATGTTTACAAAATTATTCAGCCATCAATGGTGGAATGTCTGCTTTGAGTTCAAACATGGCAGTCCCCTTTGCGATCTCTGAAGATTGGTGTCGATGCAAAACTGAGCCTTCTGGATGAAGGCCAAAATAATTAGGATTCTCTGCCGTTGGTGCAAGCTCTGTTGCCATATCATTTTCGTTTTATAGTCACGCTAAAAATATCAGAGAGTCAGATTGATAAGGGTTAGCTCAGCTGGTAAGAGCCTGAATTATGGAGTTTTGTTGGACCTGAGTAGGTTCAAAGCCGTTTTCTAGAAGCCGATAACACAAGGCCAGGCGCGGCGGACAAAATAGGATGGCTCTCCAAGTGTTCCAAACCGTCTTTTATGTCGAATAGCTTGCTCACAGGCTTGGGTCTTCAGTCGCCAGAAGCGATCGTAGTGGAAGACGATCGTTGGCGGTATTCGGTCTCTCAACGCGGAAAGGCCAAAGGCATTGAGTTGCCAGCAGTAGCAATTGCGCCACCGACTCAAATGGGTCTAGATCGAGCCGCTCCCGGCCAGCCGCGTTGATTATTTTTCTGAAGCAATCCCTCAAGATTTAGAGGGTCGAAACCTTAGATGAAGGATGATTCAACTATGGCGTTCAAAGTCAGTCCAGGGTCGGGCTCTCGATGGACGGTTACTTGAAATTTTGTGTAGGATACTTCAGTAATCACAACATTTGGGAACGATAGTGAGCGACTTCTCTGAAAAAAACATCGTTGTGACGGGCGCAGCGTCTGGCGTCGGTGCGGCGGTTGTTCGCCGCACGTCTGAACTGGGTGCGCAGGTCGCTGGTTTGGACATCAACAAGGCGACAGGCGAATCGGTTGTCAACGCGCAGGGGGGGCAGTTCATTCACTGTGACGTGAGCGATGTTGCGAGCTGGCATGAAACTGCTACCACGCTGAATGACCGCTTCGGGTCAATCGATCACTTGCATCTCAATGCGGGCATTCAGATCGCACCGCCCGAAGCACCACTCGGGGATTATCAATTTAGCGCAATGAATCTAGCGCGTTATAAAAAAATGACTGGGGTCAATATCGATGGGGTGGTTTATGGGCTGTATTACCTTCTGCCATTAATGCGTGCAGGGGGGAGCATTGTGGTCACGGGATCCCTTGCGGGCATTACGCCCTACGATATCGATCCCCTGTACGCCATGACGAAACATGCGGTGACGGGGTTGGTGCGAAGCCTAAAGGTGGAGCTCGGCGCAAGGCAACTTCGAATCAATGCCTTGTGTCCCGGGGGGATCGATACCGGCATTATTCCGCAGGATCAGCGCACCCCAGATGCTGTCTTTATGACACCTGAAAGTGTGGCACACGAAGTGATGATGCTGTTCATGACACCAGAAAGTGGTGCGACTTGGGCCAAGGTAAGCGAGGGCAAGCCCGCGTGGATTGTTCCCGGCCCAGGCCAGAAAAAACGATCTCATTAAAAAACGCTTGTAGGACAATTTTCAGCACAAGCCGACGTGTCCATGCCCTGTCAGAAGGCAACCCGCCGCCCTGGCCAAGCGTCTGCCCGAACTGGACCTGTGTCTTGGCAATACTTGAACTTTGAGTTGCAACGGCCATTGAGGATGCCTCGATGAACTCGTGGGCCCGCTTGCAGGATCTTACTTTAATCGACTGCGCGCATACGGGCGGTCCGCTGCGCCCCGGCAAGAAGTCCGTTAGGCGCGCTGCAATTAAGATTGAAAAGTCTGGCAAGACAGTCGATATTCTTTGGCGTAACAATAAAAAAATCGAGGTCTATCCACATGGACATTAATGAGACGTTGGCAGTGGTCACGGGTGCAGGCTCAGGTATTGGTCGCGCGTTGGCCTGCCGGCTTGTGGCAGCCGGTGCAAGATTTGTGGTTTGTACGGATATTGACGCAGACGCTGCCCGAGAAACGGCAAACCTGATTGGGTCGAAAGCCTCTGCCGAGATTTTAGATGTTGCCGATCAGGCAGCGATTGAAGATCTTGTTAAGCGCGTTGAATCGGCGCATGGCGGGATCGATATATTTGTTTCGAATGCGGGTTATGCGCGCGGTGGCGGTTTAAAGCTAGATACAGATCAGTGGCGAGATATGATGGAGGTGCATCTTTGGGCGCACTTGAACGCGGCGCGCGCGGTGATTCCCGGAATGATAGAGCGGGGGGGTGGTTACCTGCTCAATACGGCGTCGGCCGCCGGTCTTTTAACCCAGTTGGATTCGGGACCTTATGCGGTCTCCAAGCATGCCGCTGTTGCGCTTGCTGAGTGGCTTGCTATCAACTATTCGGATCGAGGTATCGGCGTCTCCGTGTTGTGTCCGCAGGCTGTGCGAACCAATATCCTGGGCAGGCCTTCCGGTCACCGCAGCACCCAGTCAAACTCAAATCAGGCGGCCCAAGACGGCATTCTGGCGCCTGAAACCGTCGCGGATGATTGCATTCAGGCAATTATCGCTGAGCAATTCTTGGTGCTGCCTCACAAGGTTGTTGCAAAATATTTCGCCAACAAAGCCAATGACTACGAGCGCTGGTTAAGCGGAATGCGCCGCTTTCGAGACCGCTTGCGACAAAAACGTAATCAATCATAACCCCGCTCGTTTGACATGCCCCGGCAGTTGGTGTTTCTTGATTACTCTACTTCCAATTGATGACCTGCAATGCCTAGACCAAAACAACCGCAGCAATACTATGATGACATTAAAGCTAAGTTCCGGGATGCGCGAAATCTCCGCTTGGGCTACCGTCCTCCGGGTACAGATCAATTCACATCTGAGTTTAGTGGCGATTTAGGGAAGTATGCGGTTGACCCCTATGCCGCAGAGGTCCCGGACCGGTCGCCGATTACCGATGAAGTAGAAGTGTTGTTTATTGGCGGGGGGTTTTCGGCGCTGTTGACCTCTGCGCGATTGCGGGAACGTGGAATAGAGCGGGTTCGTATTGTGGAGCGAGGGTCAGATGTTGGGGGCACCTGGTACTGGAATCGATATCCCGGTGCAGCGTGTGATGTCGTGAGCTATGATTATTTGCCGCTTCTGGATGAACTCGACTACGTACCGGTCAATCATTATTCACGGGGCCCGGAAATTTTCGGTCACTGTCAGGCGATCGCCCATAAATATAAGCTCTATGACCTTGCCGTTTTCAACACCACCGTTACGGAGACGCGCTGGGACGAGACTGACCAGCTTTGGCACGTAACGACAGATCGTGGTGATGTGATGCGCGCACAATTCGTTATTTGCGCGAATGGCACGCTGGCGAAACCGAAACTATCGGCCATTTCGGGAATGACGACTTTTAGCGGCCACTCTTTCCATACCTCTCGATGGGACTACCAATACACAGGACAAAACCTTGAACACTTGAAAGACAAGGTTGTTGGGATAATTGGGACCGGCGCGAGTGCGGTGCAGATTGTGCCCGAGCTGGCGAAGGCCGCGAAGGCGGTTTATGTGTTTCAGCGGACGCCCTCATCGATTGATGTCCGGGATGACTGGCCAACGGATCCGAATTGGGCGCGTAAACTTGAGCCAGGATGGCAAAATAAAAGACGATCAAAAGTGCTCGCCGCTGTTGAAAATACGCTTGAGAAACGAGCGAGCAAAGGCACGACGTCGCCTGAAGAAAAATTGACAAAGCAGGAAAATGCGAACATCGATTACATGATGCGCATCCACAGACGGATCGATGAAATCGTTGATGATCAAACAACCGCTGATGCGCTAAAACCCTGGTATATGTTTATGTGCAAGCGACCCTGCTTCCATAACGAGTACTTGCCCGCGTTTAATTTACCAAACGTTCATTTGGTTGATACCAAAGGTCAAGGTGTTACAGAAATCAGCCCTCAAGGGCCGGTCTTCGAAGGACAGGAGTACGAATTGGATCTTCTGATTTACGCAACCGGTTTTGAGGTTCAGCAGACCGGTATCTATAATGATATCAAGGGCGAGGGCGGCCTAAATTTGCAGGATAAATATAAAGATGGCATCCGCACGCTGCTCGGGATTCATACCGCCGGCTTTCCCAATTTGTTTATCATGGGAGGGTATCAGGCATCGTTCCAATTCAACCTCACCGATATGCTTCAGACTCAGGGCGACCATATTGCTGAATGCATCGACCATGTGCGCCGCAATGGGCATCACACGCTGGATGTAACAGACGCGGCTGAAGCGTGGTGGGTTGAGCAAGTCATTGAACACCGCGGTAAGACTAACCGGTCGGAAGAATGCACGCCCGGTTACTACAACTTTGAAGGCAATGAACAGCGCCGGCAGGATGGTAACTATAACGGAGGGTTCCGGCAGTATTTCGAATGCCAAGGTCAGGTGAGAGAAAAAATGGCAGAGAATTTCCATCTTGCCTCGAAGAAGCCTTCACCGTCATTAGACAAGGAGTAGGAAATGCCGTATCCGTTATCCGGGATTAAAGTCCTTGACCTATCGCGCGTTCTAGCTGGGCCTTTTGCGGGAAGGATGCTCAGCGACTTAGGAGCGGATGTCGTTAAACTTGAACCGCCTGAAGGCGACGTGACCCGGCACTGGGGCGTTAAGCGAGGTGATATCTCTGGTTATTATCACCAGCAGAACGCTGGGAAACGGAATATTGCGGTTGATCTAAGACATCCAAAAGGGGTGCTAGTTGTGAAGTCGCTTGTAAAGCAGGCGGACGTGCTCATCGAGAACTTTCGGCCGGATGTCATGGCGCGGTTAGGGATTGATTACGAGACACTGGCTGAAATCAATCCACGCCTTATTATGCTGTCTATCTCTGGTTTCGGTGCAAACAACCCGGATAGTCGCCGCGCGGCTTACGCGCCGATTATTCACGCGGAGACTGGTTTGATTGCTCGGCAGGCTGCGCTGACTGGTGCGTTTCCCACGGAGTTACCGCTTTCTGTCGCAGACACGAATGCGGCCCTGCATGGTCTTGTCGGGTTGCTTGCTGCGTTATATGCGCGAGCGCAATCGGGTCGGGGTGATCATGTTGAGATCTCGATGGTTGATGCAACGATTGTGACCAATGACGGACTGCATTATGCGTTGGAAGGACAATCGATGGGGGTTACCAATGAAGTGCATGAAACGGCCGCTGGTTTGCTGATGCTGGCGGGTGAGTTCAAATATATCTGGAAGTTACTCCGTTCGGTTTATCACGTGAGTGATGGCCTGGACCCAGCGCAAGACGTTGGATTGGCTGACAAAATTGCAGCGCGACGGGCAGCCTCTAAAGCCTTCTTCACGAAGACCTGTGGCGATCGCGACGCAGTGATTCTGGCTTTGGATAAAATGAATATTGCTTGGGGCGATGTGAGGCCAGCAGAAGAAGTCCGAGAGCTTGCATCTGTTAAAGCGCGTGCGTCGATTCAGGAGGTAGATGACCGAGCAGGGGGCACGAGACCGATCCCGGCATCACCTTATAACTTTCGGCATCTAGCGTCAGCGGTCCGAGCTGGTGCGCCGCATTTAGGCGAACACAATGAGGCTGTATTGAAGCAATGGTTGGATTGGTCTGATGCGGAGATTAAGGATGTTGAGGCAGCCTTACTAACCAAACCCCTTCACGGAATCGAGGAGTAAACGATGCACGAATTTTCAGGACGAACCGCTGTCATTACGGGCGGCGCGAGTGGTATCGGCCTTGGCATGGCGCGGTCTTTTGCTGCACGCGGCATGCATCTCGTACTGGCGGACCTGGATGAAACACTCTTGACAGCCGCTGAGAAGGAGCTTTCGAAGGCGGGGGCCTCGGTTGTTTGCCAGGTCTGTGATGTGTCGAAACTCGAAGACGTCGAGCGCTTGGCGGAAGTAACCCTGAATCATTTCGGCGGGGTTCATGTGGTTTGTAGTAATGCTGGGGTCGGCCTGCCAACCTCTGCACGTAACCTCAAGCTGACCGACTGGGAATGGATCATTAATGTTGATCTTTGGGGGCCAATTTACGCCGTGAAGACCTTTTTACCGCTGATAGAAGAACAGGGATTTGGCCATATCAATGCCACGTCCTCGATGGCGGGTTTGGTCTCATCGCAAATGATGGGCGCCTATAATGTCGCTAAGCACGGCGTGGTGGCGTTGATGGCGGCAGTGGAGCGCGAGCTGCGGGCTAAGAAAAGCAATGTCCGGGCGTCCGTGTTGTGCCCAGGACCGATCAACACCAATATTAGTCGCCACTCCGTCGATTTTCGGCCGGGCCGCGGAAAGCCAAAAGGGGATTCTGAAAAAGCAGGTAAGTTGGCGGGCAACATCCAGTCGGCACTGGAGAATGGGATGCACCCGGACGAGGTGGGTGAGCTGGTCGCGAAAGCCATCGAGCAAGAAAAGTTTTGGATCCTGACGCACCCGCACTGGGCTAAGACCGTGCAAAAACAGTTGGATGCCATGATAAACGATCAGACGCTAATTCGAGCCTAAATCTGTTCTGGAGCGTCGCGGGTGACCTAAACAAATCTTAATGGA
>JABGTE010000019.1 GCA_018647445.1 Gammaproteobacteria bacterium | reverse complement strand
CCGCTTCCGCAAGGTTTGGATCCCAAGGCTTTCCTTGAGGTTGCGCCACATGCCAGGGCGTTTCCCAGAAAAGTTCAATGCCATTGCCTTCCGGATCGTTGAAGTACAACGAGAGCGTATTGCCATGGGACACCGGATTAACCGCCATTGTACTGACCGCTTTGAGCTTTTCATGGAAGCCTTGGAGCGCCTTGAACCCGGCAACCCGAAACGCAAAATGATTGACTGAATTGGAAGGCTTTGTGTCTTGACGGGTTGCCACCATCGCTAACTGGTGGTGCTCACCTGGATCTTGGCTCAAAAAAACGATCTCCGGCGCGCCATCTGCAAGCCGGCCACGATCAGTAACCAAAAACCCCAAAACCTCGCTATAAAATTGCAGCATTGGTTGTAGCGTTTGAACATACAATACCGCGTGGGACCAAGTGAGCATGATTAACCTCCTTTCGCGCAAGCATAATCGAGCCGTTCTTGAGCGTGTTACCTCGCCTCAAAGACAATGGGCAAGCCGTCCTTGGGTTTTGAAATCGGTGATTGCTGAACCGGCATCACGTAACCCTCGGGCACGGACCAACGATAGCGCTGTAACAGTTCATTCATTACCAG
Source organism: Gammaproteobacteria bacterium (assembly GCA_018647445.1). Classification (GTDB taxonomy): domain Bacteria; phylum Pseudomonadota; class Gammaproteobacteria; order Pseudomonadales; family Azotimanducaceae; genus UBA9926. Next base: position 5,024 of record JABGTE010000019.1, on the reverse strand, counting down.
CTTGATCTGCATCTCAGCGAAGTGCAGCCCAATGCACATGTGCGCTCCGCCGCTAAACGGCACAAAGCGATAGGGATGTTGGTCCGTGTTTTTATTTTCTGCCAAAAAGCGCTCCGGATTGAAGGCATAGGGTTCCGCCCAATAGGCTTCCATATAATGCGTATGAATAGGGTAGGTGACCACCATCGAGCCTGCTGGAATCTCATAACCCTCGAAAGCAAACGCCTTCAAACTGTATTTAGGCAGCGTTGATAGCGGCGGATACAAGCGCAAGGCCTCCTTCATCACCGCAGCCAGCAAGGTCATCTCGTTCAGCTGCTCTCGGGCCGAATCAGGAGTGAGCTTTTGGCTGGCTTCAAACAATTTTTGCTGCCAGACGGGGTGCTTTGCCAACAGATAAGTCATGCTCGTGAGCGTGCTCGTTGTCGTATCGTGTGCTGCCATCATGAGAAAAATCATATGATCAACAATTTCCTGATCCGTATAACGATCACCCGACTCATCCTCGGCGCGGCACAACAAGGAAAACATGTCTTGGCCATCACCCGCTCGTTTCTCCGTAATTTGAGAGTGGAAATAGGTGACCATTTCCGCTCGAGCCCGAATGCCACGCCAAAGTAGGTTACCGGGAATTGGAATCGGTACCCGGGGCATTGAAGCCGCAACGGTGGTTTCAAAAGCCCGATTAAGACGCGCAGCGTCGGCGCCCAAATCCATGCCTAGGAAAATAGTGGCCGCTAAATCAAGTGTTAGCTGTTTAAATTTGGGAAAGGTTTGGGTTGGCCCGGGTTTCATCGGTTCATGCCAGTCTGAAAGCGCGGACTGAATTTGCGGCAGCATTACAGCACGATACTGCTGCATGACCTGACTCTTGAAACCGGCCTGCATTAACCGCCGGTGATAACGGTGGTCATCTCCATCTCGAAGCATTAAGCCATTCGGAAAGATCCGGCCGATGATCATATCCCAGGCTTTTTTATTGGACAAAATTTGATCCGGGTTTAGCAGACACAGCTGATGGGCGTCGGCACCGAACAAATGTACCATCTGCATCCGACCAGTCTTTTGCATCACAACATTACCGTGCTCTGCTTGTAAGGCCCGACCATGCTCCAAAGGGTTCCGGTAACTTTGCCTTAACATTCGAATGGATTTCAAAAAGCTTGTTTTGATCGGCTTTAACGGTTGCAGCACAGCATTCATAATCGTTCCCAGAAATTAAACAATCGCTGATTGAACGCATTACATCGACAAGCGCTTTGTAATCCATGCACAGCATCACTCTTTTGAGTTTTCCCCATCATTCCACACGAATATCCAGCGCTAGGACATCCGCAACCTCATTTAGCTGATCTTGAAGTAACGCCATCGACACGGTTGCTGGCACTAAAATACTAGCCTCGGCGAAAAAGGTTTGATCGCCCGTCATCGGTGCTGGGCCCACTCGGGTCTCGAGCTCAACAACGTTCACCCCCTTCCCGAGCAGCGCCGCAGCAACTTCGCTGAGAATGCCCGGACGGTCGGGCCCAATAATATTCAAGACAAACGACAATGCCTGAAAATCCTCTACGGCCTCGGTTGGCGCTTCCAGCAGAACCGAGATCCCTGGTATCGACTGCATATCCTCGACCAAGCCAGCGAAGACTATTTCATCGACACTCACCCGGGCAACTCCAGCAAACTTGCCCGCCAGACGCGTCATCTGACTTTCTAACCAATTGCCGCCGCGCGCCGTCACTCGCCGGCTCATCTCTTGAACAATTCCTGGCCGATCATCGCCAACAAACGTAATGACGAGTTCTTTTTGCATATGTTGCCCTATTCCTTTTTGAGCGCAGCATTTAGCACGACCTTTGCTGCTCAATTAAAGCCTTAGAGAGGTATCGTGATTCCACCACGCTTGATCAGAAAAGGCCCTGAGATCAAGCTCATGGGTCCAGACTGATCGATGCTGCTGCGCTAAATGTAGATACGTCTCGGCAATTTTCTCTGGCAACATTAACCCATCGTGGGCCATTCCTTTCGCTTCACGCAGTGCTTGAAACCGCTCTGCACCCAACATTTTTCCAAGCGTATCCGGGGCATCCACCGCGCCATCGATCACGATGTGAGCCACGTGGATGCCATCACTTGATAGCTCGGCATTCAAGGATTGACACAACATCCGCCGACCACCCATTGCAGCGGCATGAGAGTGCTGGCCTTGATTACCTCGGACTGCGGCAGTTGCCGAGGTCACTAAAATGGTGCCGCGCCCCCGGGCCCGCATTGCCGGCACCACGGCCTGAGCGAGACGAAACAATCCAAAGGTTGCCATTCGCCAACCCACTTCAAAAGCCTTGTAAGAGGTATCTTCTAAACGCCTAGAGCCGATTTGCGCACCCAAATTATAGACCACTGTATCGATTGGCCCGACGTCGCGCTCAATTCTTAAAACCTGTTCCTCTATCACGCCGTCTTCAACCGCATTCATCAAGAAACCAGACGCCGCACCACCCTGACTGTGAATGCCATCCACCAAGGCCTTTAACCCGGCCTCATCGCTGCGCCGCGCGAGCACCGCATGGTAACCAGATTTGGCAAACAGCCCGCCCACCGTGCCGCCAATGCCAGCACCTGCCCCTAGAACAAAACAAACTGGTAGCATCTGTTAGAACTCCTTTAGAAGATTCTGAGTCATTTTATGACTACCAATCGTTACGACGCTTCCTCAACGCAAGGAACGTCGTCTCATCATTGGCCTGATCAAGCGCTAAATTTTGACGAATCTCTTCGCTGTCCAATCTAAAAAAAGCATTAATCGATCGCTCATCGCCAATGCTTGTCACAACATGGTTTTGGCCTGGATCATTGCCGGCAACGCGGTCAAGCCATTGACTTGCAACCGCGTTACTCGGCTCAAGATGAAGCGTAAATCTCAAATTATTTTCTAAATAATCATGACCGGGGTAAACAACCACGGCATCACTCAGCGTGTGAAATTGCGCTCGAATGGTTTGGTAGAGCGCTTCGGGGCTGCCACCATTATGACAATTGCCAACGCCCGCATTGAATAGTGTATCGCCAGTGAATACAGCGCAAGGTTCGCCCGCCATGGTCATCAAAAAACAAAGATGCGCAAACGTATGTCCCGGTGTATCCATGACGGTCATGACAAGGTCTGGCGCAAGATCTATGGTTTCTCCCGCGGTTAACGCGCGGGTCATGCCAGGGATTTTGCCCTCGCCATTTTGATGGGCCCAAACCTCGCATCGATGCGCCGCAACAAGCGCCTCGTTGCCCCGGGTATGATCCCAGTGCTCGTGAGTGTTAATTACCGCCTTCAAGGACAGTTTGTGTTCCGCTAAAAAACCATTCACCTCGTCTGCATCCCAAGGATCCAAGACAATAGCGTCTTGATCACCCAGCTCTAGAACGTAGGTGAAATTTCTAAGGTCGTTGTAAGTATAAATCTGATGAATTTTCATAGCAGAATCCTTTGGTCACTGGCACAAGGCAACACCTTGTCATTCCTAATCAACTTTGACAACTATCCGGAAACAAGCGGTCCGCTTGCCGCAACAAACATCGCTAAATGGACAAACCCGCAAGAAACCAGTCCCGCCGCCACGTCATCAACCATAATGCCCAAGCCCCCTTGAAGATTTCGATCAAGCCACCTAATCGGCCAAGGTTTCAAGATATCGAATAGTCGGAACAAGCCAAAAGCCAACAGTAACCACGCTGGCTCTAACGGGACCAACCAGCAGGCAATCAACATCCCAATAATTTCATCCCAAACAATACAACCGGGATCTTTGATTTGAAGCTGCGCCGCGGCTCGACCGCAGATCCAGATGCCACCGACAAAACCAAGCGCAACCAAACCAACATAAACCGCTGGTGAAAGCGGTGCCATCGCGCAGTAAAAGAGCAAGCCCACTAAGCTCCCCGCGGTACCAGGGCCTTTCTTCATCAGCCCCGAGCCAAAACCTAACGCCAACATGAGTGTTGGACTTTTCACTAAATGGTTAAACGTTGGGGTCATGTGAAATGTCGGTATCCGGTGGCTTTGATCAACATCGATTCGGTAAGGGCCTCTGGCAAATTAGCGAACTGTAATCCCAACTCGGCTTTGGTTTCACCAATACGGTTCAACGGGAGTGCCAGTTTCAGCGCCAATCGATCGATTTCCGAACGAGCCGACACAGGCGCGATAAAACACAATTCATAATCGTCCCCTGCCGTTAGAAAGTACGTCAGTGCGGCCGCCGGGCTATCCGTGTTAGCCTGAAGCAGTTCATCAAAAGCCATGTCCTGCGCATTCAATCGGGCGCCCAGCGCGCTGCCATCCAGTAGATGATTCAGATCCGCCAAAAGCCCGTCCGAGACATCAATCAGGGCTGATGCGAGGCCTCGCAGGTGCTGACCCAGTAACAGGCGCGGCACTGGTGCGAGATAATGTTTGGCGAGCTGCTCCGGCGGTTGCTGCCCCGACTGCAGTTTTGACAAAGCACAGCCAGCGCGACCGGGCCAGCCGCTGATGTAGATATCCTCGCCGGCAGACGCGCCGCCGCGAGTGACATAAGACCCCGTTGGCACCGAGCCAATCACTGTCCACGTTAAAGATAGCTCACTGCCTCGACTGATATTGCCGCCAACCAGCGGCAACTGCCAATCCTGAATCAACTCCGACAGAGCCCTTGAAAATGACCCTAACCAATCAGGATCCGCTGTCACCAAAGTGAGTGCACCGGTCACAGCAAGCGGTTCGCTGCCCATCGCCGCCAAATCACTCACGGCGCCTGCGAGGGTTCTTCGGGCCGCAAGGGCGCCGCCTGCGCCAACCGGAAAATGAACGCCTTCGATAAACGTATCCGACGATACGCAGAGTTGATGATCTGGCGGTGGACTTAATACCGCGCAGTCATCGCCGGGACCAACCACGGTGTGGGGGCCCTGCCAGTGTCCTAAAGGCGTAAAGTATTGGTCGATAATTTCGAATTCAGAGAGGCTCATCGAACCTGCAGCGCACCGACTTCAAT
>JABGTE010000020.1 GCA_018647445.1 Gammaproteobacteria bacterium | reverse complement strand
GTTGCTTGGGAGCCTTTACGGTCTCCGCAATTTTATACCGAGCCATTCTGGCAAGCGCAGCTAAAAGCCAATCTAGTTGATTTTAGTCGCGGCGAGAGCTGTAGCTTTGTGATGTTAAACCGCGCCGAGAATCAGGTGCTAGGGGTGATCAACTTCACGCAGATCACCCGCGGCACCATGCAGTCTTGTCAGCTAGGGTATGCGCTTGGCGGCGCCTTTGAAGGTCAAGGTTACATGCAGGAAGCCGTCTTGGCCGCCTTACAATACGTCTTCTGCGAACTAAAACTACATCGTGTCAGCGCGAACTATATTCCCCACAACGGACGCAGCGCGAGACTCTTGACGCGACTAGGCTTTGAAGTGGAGGGTCGAGCGCGTGCTTTCTTAAAAATCAACGGTCAATGGGAAGACCACATCCTCACGGCCCTGATCAACCCAGACAGCAGTCTTTAACGAATTTTGAGCAGCAACACGAGGAGAATGGGCGTACCGACAGCTTGCAGCAACATAAACCGCACCAAAACCTGCGTATTAGACCACCCCATGTTGTGCCGGACATGATCATGCAGTGGGTAGCGAATATTTTTAAAAATCGGAATTTTGAAAAAACGCAGGAGGACAACTTTTACCATGCCCGTCGCGCCATTCACCAATATCACAAACGCGACCACCAGAATCAAAAACGGGTTGCCGGATGCTAAGGCCAAAACCCCTAACATTAAACCCACGGGTCTAGAGCCAGAATCCCCCATCATTACGGCGCTCGGATAACTGTTATGCCATAAATAGCCAGTCAAACAGCCAACCATCACAAATGCCAAAATCGCCCACTGCGCGCCATCGACGTAGTGAGGCACTAACAAATAACGCGCAATTTCGGCATGACCGACAATGCCATACAGAATACCGCCCAGAAACAAAATCGACATCGAGGTCAAACTCGCCGATAACCCGTCGACGCCGTCGGTACAGTTGGTTGCGTTAATCGCGACCCAGAGTAGGGGAGTTGCACCCAACATGTATAGGATCGCCGGGATTTCTAAACTCCCTTTGAGCAGCGGCAGCCAAATCTGGACCGGTTCGCCACCACATAATAACCAAGCAGCGCAGATTGAGACCAATAGGTCGAGCGCGCCGAGACGATACTCGCTCCAGCCGCCCACTGCACGGTCATCAAAATAGCCCACCATCATAGCGGCGAGCGCGCAGGCCAAGATACCCAAAACTTTTGGATGATACGGCACGAACAAAAACGCAACGGCAACGAAGATCGGGATAAATAAGATCCCTGCACTCATGGGCTTACCAACACTGTGCTCGGCCCCCACCGCATGCGCGCGCCCCTGATCTCGGGGCAACAGATGCCAGAGCTTGGGCAGCAACCACCAGACAAGACCTGCTGCCATAGCGGTACCCGCACCTGCTAAAAAAATATTACTGCTGAGCAGTCGCACGGGGCCGGCCCATTCGGCAAGCCATTGGCTAAGATAGTAGAGCACTTTGCGTCCCTGATAGGGTAAGGGTCTCAGTATAGCCTGCTGGGCGCACCCAAAAATGAATGCTTCTTGGAAGTTTCACCCGCATAGGGGAATTAGGGCCAGCAGTAATCCATTGCGTTCAATGCTCTGGCTAGCGGGACACGTTAGGTGATGAGCGATTGACGACGAACGAGACGCCGTCTAACGAAAATAAAGCGAAAACGGTTGTCATTGCAGCGACTTAAAGGTTCAGGTTAAAGCGGTCCTGGTCCATCCAAGCCGGAAACGCGGCGCGATAGTCGTTCAAAGCATCCAGATTCAGCGCCGTGTAGTGTAAACCGCTACGATCACAGGCATCCGTTATGATCTCGCCTTGAAAATCTACCACCATCGAATCCCCCTGATAGCCAACCCCTTTGCCGTCGATGCCGAGGCGATTTACACCCACGACATAGCACTGATTTTCGATTGCCCGCGCTTGGAGCAAGGCCCGCCAATGGGCTGCTCGTTTCGCGGGCCAATTCGCCACATAAACTAACAAGTCCACTTCTTTGCCAAGATTGCGTGAAAAGACGGGGAAGCGTAGGTCGTAACAGATGAGCGGGCAACAATTAAAGCCCGCAAGCGATGTGACAAGCTTTTCGTGACCGGCTGAGAAGTGCAGGTGCTCTTCAGACATTCGAAAAAGGTGGCGTTTGTCGTAGTACTGAAGATCACCCTTGGGGGGAACCCAAAGCAGGCGATTGGTATAACCGCGCTCTGATGCCACAATCACAGAGCCGCAAATAACGGCTTCAGTTGCCTGCGCTAGGGCGTGCATCCATTCAACCGTTGGACCGGTCATGGATTCTGCTAGCGCTTGCGTCCGCATAGAAAAGCCTGTCGTAAACATTTCGGGTAAAACCACAAGATCAACCGGTTCAAGCCCCTGGAGTTCCCGTACGACGTGATTACGGTTTTCATCCGCCAATTCCCAATGAAGTTCCGTCTGCAGGAAAGCCAGCTTCATGGGGCGGTCCCGGTCGATCCCAGCCCCAAAGCTAACCGCCTGGCGGCCTCAATGAGCGTTTCATCGGATTTGGCAAAGCAAAACCGCAGGACTCGACTGGATTTCGGCGGGGCATCATAAAAAACAGATACTGGGATCGCGGCGACACCGTAGTTTTTGGTCAGCGCAACCGCGCAATCGGTATCTGGCAAATGTGCGAGCGCCGCGACACCTGAATAATCCGCAAGTTGAAAGTAGGTGCCAGGGCTGGGCCTCATCCTAAACCCTAGGCCATCAAACAGCCTGAGAAATCGATCGCGTTTATCTTGATAAAATGCGGACAAATTTTCGACATGTCCCTGATCTGACGCCATAAAATCTGCGATCGCCCACTGGCTAGGCGTGTGAGTCGTAAAGGTAACAAATTGATGCACCTTACGAAATTCACGCGTTAGGGCCTCTGGCGCAATGCAATAAGCCACTTTCCAGCCGGTTGCGTGGTAGGTCTTGCCAAAGCTCGACACCACAAAGCTACGATCTTTGAGATCCGGGATTTCAAGCGCGCTAATATGCCGCGCATCATCGAAGACCATGTGCTCGTAAACTTCATCAGATAAAACGTACAAGCCGAATTCTGTGGCAAGTTGACCAATTGCTTTCAAGGTTTCGGCATCGATCAAACTGCCGCAGGGGTTATGGGGCGAATTGATCACGAGCAAACGCGTCTTGGGCGTGATCGCCGCTCTGAGCAGGGCCAAATCGATGGTAAAATGAGGGGCCTTTAGGGCTAGATGAACCGGGATACCACCCGCCAGACGAACCGCGGGATCATAGGCGTCGTAGGCTGGATCAAACAAGATCACCTCATCATGCGGCTGCACAACTGCTTGCATCGCGACGAAGAGGGCTTCGGTTGCGCCAGAGGTGACGGTGATATCAAGCTCCGGATCGACAGTAACTCGGTAGTGCCGACGCACTTTTTCAGCGATTTGACAACGTAAATCTGCAATGCCGTGCATCGGTGGATACTGATGATAGCCGCCTTGAGACAACCGCGCCTGCAGCGCATCGAGCAAGCCTTTTGGCGGCTCAAAGTCTGGAAACCCCTGAGAAAGATTGATCGCGTTATGGTCGCTAGCCAGCTTCGACATCACGCTAAAAATCGTCGTGCCGACATCAGGTAATTTGCTAGCTAAGCCGTGGGCTGGCGCCTTCACCCTAACCAATCCTGTGGTTTCAAAAAATGCTCAGTGAGGGCCGCTTCCTGTGAACCCTGTTCTGGCTGCCAATTGTATTTCCAAATGGCCTGAGGCGGCATGGAAGCCAGCACCGACTCAATACGGCGACCGCTTTGAAGCCCGTATCGGGTTCCCCGATCGATCGCCAGATTGAACTCGGCATAGCGGCCTCGGCGATAAAGTTGGAACGCCTTTTGATCCTCAGTGAAGGGCAGGCCGCAGCGTTTTTCCAAAATAGGGAGATACGCCGGCAAAATGTGATCGCCGATGCTTTGTACCAACGCCAGCGCATTTTGAAAGCCGCCCTCGGTCCAATCATCAAAAAACAATCCCCCGACACCCCGCGTCTCTTGACGGTGCGGCAAGTAAAAATAGTCATCGCACCAAGCCTTCATTTTCGGGTACAGATCCTTGCCAAAAGGCTCGCAGGCCGCACGCGCGGTCTGATGCCAATGCACGACATCCTCCCGAAAAGGATAAAAAGGGGTGAGATCGAAGCCGCCGCCAAAATACCAATTCTCATCATCGACTAGGAAGAACCGAAGGTTCGCATGAAAGGTCGGTACAAACGGATTTCTGGGATGCATAATCATGGAGATGGCCGCCGCTTGGAACCCTTTCCCCGCCAAATGCGGGTTGCGCTCGCTGGCCGCCGGGGGCAGAGATTGACCAATACTATGAGTAAACTGCACCGCGCCGCGCTCAATATGCTGACCATCGTCTAGCACCCGAGGGCGTGCGTGACCACCGCCTGGCGTTTCAATCTCTTCGCAGCTGAAGACTTGTTCGCCATCAACGACCTCGATGGCTTCACAGATTTGACGCTGCAATCGTTCAAAGTAGTCAACAACGTGGCGGATATTCGGGAGATCGCTCATAGACAACTGTTCATAGAATGAATGGCGAACAATAACGAATTCCAAAAAGTTTTTCATGGCCTACTTCTGATCCGCCGTCTGCCCTAAACTGCTAGGTTGAAGAGGGTCGCACACGCGTAACGAGAAATGGCCTTGCCTAAGCAAGCTCACAGAGCCTGCTAAACCTGAGAGTGACACGAACTACAGACAAGCGCGTACATTAAGATAGGTAAAGCAAGGACGCGACCAGGTATTTTCGAGCAGCTGAAAGGTCTCAGACGCTGAAGGCTCATACGCTGAAGGCTCATACGCTGAAGGCTCTAAGACGCTGAAGGCTCTAAGACGCTGAAGGCGCTTTAAATTGCGCAGGAGAGCGGCCAAGGTCAGCCAAACCTGGCGCGCGTTAAAGCTTCGACAGATTGCCTTAAACAAACCCCGCGCGAAACCAGACATAGCGAACATTAAAAGAGGGAACGACACGATGACAGCCGAGCAACACCTTCAATGGGCCTCAGAGCACCTCAATCATGGATTGCGCTGGCTCAAAACCCAATGCGCAACCGAAGGCCGACTTTCAAATGCACGCCTTGACGAACACCAACAGGCAACCTATGACCTCGCTCTAAGTACTTCTGAAATTCGATGCGCCGAGGCTTACCTTGAAACGGCACGCAGTACAAAGGGCTTGAACGAGACCATGGCAGAAACGTTTGCCGCACAGATGATTCAATCTACTTTAAACCGTTTGCTGTTAAGTCCACAGGACGTCGGCTTGTCGCGAGCCGCCTTAGCGGCACCAGAAACACTGGAAGCCTTTTTGGATGACCACTTACGTGCTGAGCACCTTGCCAAAATAGGCGCTGACCTAATATCGGTTAACGGCGAGACCCAAGGTCGAGGCTTACCCGAAGCCCAGCAAATGATTGCAGACACCTTTCACCAATTCGCTGATGAGGTCGTTGCCCCCTTAGCAGAATCGATTCACAGAGAAGATCAAATTATCCCAGACACAATTTTAGAAGGATTGAAACAGCTTGGCTGCTTTGGCCTATCCGTGCCAGAACAATATGGTGGTTTGCTGCCCGATGACCGAGAAGACACACTCGGCATGATTGTGGTCACCGAAGAGCTATCACGGGTCTCGCTGGGTGGTGCTGGCTCGCTCATTACCCGACCGGAAATCCTCTCCAGAGCACTCATC
>JABGTE010000063.1 GCA_018647445.1 Gammaproteobacteria bacterium | reverse complement strand
AAGGTGCGGCTGCGACGCTCAATCCGCGCGCCGCTATTCCAGCGGAGTTTGTCGCTCAGATTGAAATCGAGTTCCGCATAGAGGGCGGTCGCATCATTTTGGTAGTCACTGGTGTAAGGCCCCGGTGCAAAGGTATACAGGCGGGTCAGTTCCGTGCCCTGTTGGGTTCGATACAGGCCGATGACCCAGTCACCGCGCTCGTTAAACGCCTCGCCCACCGCTTTTGGCAAAAGCCGGACTTCCAACGCTTGATGGCTTCTATCTCGCAGGTAGTGATCCGTAGATTGATAGCCATAGGGGTGGATGCCCACAAAACTCCAGTCTTCATCATAGCCATAACCCAGTTCTGATTGGCTCAGCGTGCCTAAAATTTCCAGTCGATTTTTATCAAGGTTAAGGGTTATTCGCGCCGCCAGTGCATTGGTTTTTTGCCGATCAAATCCGGGTTCATCTGACAGGGTGTTTAAGGTGTTATCCAGGCTAAAAGCATCGAAACCATTATTGACATTCGCATGGAGCAAGGTCACGAGCGCCTCATAGTGGGCCCCGGTGTTCAGTATTTTTAATCGCGCGTACGTTTCATCGATGCCGTTGGTGTCGTCTTTATCCAGATATTGGTTTCGATACAAGCCATTGGCGGTTTCCTTGCTGAGGCTGAGTCGGACCATCGTTTTATCACTCAGCGGCTGGTTGAGCGTGGCGTTGAGATTGCGCCCGGAAAAGCTTGAGAGACTGGCCTTGATTTGGGCCGATGCAACCGGTTCTGGGTCTCTGGATTTGATGGCGATCAATCCGGCCAAGCCGTTGGCGCCAAAACGGGTGCCTTGGGGGCCTCGTAAGACCTCGACCTGATCAAGGTCTGTCAAATGGGCAATGGTGGCCATATTGCTGAAATCCATACCGTCGATCATGATCCCAACCGATGGATTGATTGGATCGCTAAATTGGCTGCGCTCGCCGATACCTCTGATTTGAAAAAAACGCGCTCGAGATGCGCCGCTTGCGAAGTTGAGATTGGGAACGAGGCCAAGGAGGTCCTCTAGATGGGACGCGCCGCGCGCAGCTTGTTCGCTGTCATTCAGAACCGTGACACTGGTCAAGGTTTCGATATCGTTGCTCGGTCTTAATTCAGCGGTTACCGTGATTTCAGGCATTTCGTCAGCCAGAGCGGCAATGGGTAAGGCGGACAGGAAAGCGAGTAGGTAAAGCATGCGACGCATGTTAAGTCTCCAGTTAAACAGCAAGACAATCCAGAGGCGACGAAGGGAGACCGTTGATGTGTCCTTTTCCTACGCCGGTATGATCCGGATCAGGTTCTAGGGTTCGCGCTAGGCGCATCTCAGGTCCGAGGACCACCCCTAAGGTGGGATCATCTTTACACTGGGGCGCTCGGGTTGCAACTATAAGTTGCCTTGAAGGTGATTGGGTTATTGGGTTTTAAGGCGCAGATCGGCGCCTTGCTTGACCAACTTCCCATAATCATTGATCGGACCCTTTGACCTGAAAGATTTTTCTTCGTCGTAATAGACTCTTTCCAGCAGATTAACTTGGAGCGAGTCTTCCGGAAAAAAATGACCTTGAAACACACCGCACAATAGGCTGCGAGGGCTGAACCGACGTTGCCCTTGAACGGGGGGCCATCCGCTGTGCGCCTTAACGTTCGGCCAAGTAAACAGCCATTGCAATCCCTTGTATTTTAAATCGACCTGTCGGTAACCGGCCCTGGTCTTTGGTCAGGACCTCGTAAAGATTGGGAGCGAGAGCCAGGTATTGGCAAGCAAGCATTGGCGTAACGGACTCGTCCAGCGAGACGGGTGTTGAGGTAAGTGGCCATAACGCATACTAGCGGCAGAGATCTTGGGGTTGCTGGCTGAGAATGTCCGGGGAGCGCGCCGCTTTGATGTCCAGCAGGCGATACCAAACTAAGAACGGTCTGCCAACGTCTCATAGGTTGAGCCAGGTATTGCTAGGATAGTGCTTGCAGGTCTGACTACGTTCGATGTGTGTGACAAACCTTTTCTATGAGCATGGTATCGTTACACAGGGCCTGGCTCTGAGTTGTGTTCGATGGATGCGCCGGTTCAAAAAACGGGTGTGCGCTGCCAAACGGGATTGATCGTCTCGAATGCTTTCGCCAATTGCAAGACGGCGAGGTCAGCACTCGGTCTGCCAATGATTTGAAGACCGACGGGTAAACCGCGTGATGTAAACCCGGCGGGCAACGATAAGGCGGGTAGGCCGGTTACAGAAAAGATAGAACATGACTGCATCCACTCGATGTAGGTATGCATAGGCTGACCGGTAATTTCGGTAACGTATTCAAGCGCTGCGTCGAACGGTGGCACTTGGACGACTGGCGTCACGAGAAAATCATAGTGCTCAAAAAACACCCTAAACCGCTCGATCAGCTCCGCTTGTTGTCGCAAGGCGCGTTGGATATCCGTTTGGCTGAGGGCGAGGCCGGCTTCAACATTCCAAACGATGGTTTGCTTATAATCGAGCGGGTTGCGTCGAACGCCCTCACCATGGCGACGGGCAAACGAGTTGGCTCTCAGAATATGAAAGGTGTCGTTGGCGCCGGATAGGTCCGGGCAATAATCGATCACCTCGCAACCGAGGTCGTTGAAAAAAGTGCGGGTGTCATTGACGCAATCGATGACCTTCGGATCAACCGGGATTTGGCCCGAAAAGTCTGCGCTGAACGCTATTTTTGAGGGACTTGCGCCTGCTCCGATCGGCGGTTCAAAGGACTGCGCAATCAACCTTGATAGCGGTGCCTGTTCATGCTCTCCACTGATCACACTGAGCAGGAGGGCACAATCATCGACCGTTCTCGCCATAGGTCCTGCAATCGGTAGGGGGTCGTTGGGGTTTTCCGAGGGAATAATTGGTACTCGGCCGGGCGTTGTTCTAAAGCCCACGACATTGCAAAAACTGGCGGGGTTTCTCAGCGATCCGCCTAAGTCACTCCCATCGCAAAGCGGCACTAAGCGTGCAGCGAGGGCCGCCGCCGCACCCCCTGAGCTACCGCCCGCAGTTTTTGATCGATCATAAGGGTTGCGGGTGACGCCAAAAATCTCGTTAAAGGTTTGCGAGCCCGCACCCCATTCAGGCGTGTTGGTTTTTCCGAGCGTCACGGCGCCAGCAGCTTTCATTCGAGCCACAATTTCTGCATCTCGGGTCGGGACAAAATTGGCAAAAAGCTTAGAGCCAAAGGTGGTTCGAATGCCTTGCGTCAAGGTGAGGTCTTTGTGAGCAACGGGTACGCCCGCGAGTGGTCCAAGCGTTTCACCCCGTGCAATTGCCGCATCAATCTCTTGGGCTTGAGCGAGCGCAAGTTCCGGTACCAAGGTGACGATCGCATTGATCTGGGGATTGATGGCAGTGATCCGATCTAGGTGCGCCGTGATGACTTCTGTTGCTGAGACCGCTTTGCACCGAACGCCATCTCGGATGTCGAGGGCAGACCAGGACCACAGTGCTTTTCGATTCATGTTGGGGTTCCCGGTGATGGTTAGTTATTATAGTCGGTCAGTCTGACAAATATTGGGCTAAAAGGATTGTAACGGACTGCGCCGCAGCTTTGAAAACAGGTCATAATTGAAAGGGAGATTGAAATGGCTGGACCATTAACTGGGGTAACCGTCGTTGATTTATCAGCGGTTGTCTCTGGGCCCCTCACCGGCGCGGTGCTGGCGGACCTTGGCGCGGATGTGATCAAGGTTGAAAAGTTGGAGGGCGATATACAGCGCAATGTTGGCAGTCGTCGAAATGAGTTTTCGGGCTCGTTTCATGTGTTAAACCGAGGCAAGCGGAGCATCGCATTGGATTTAAAGGATCCCGCGGTCATGCCCGTCTTACAGAGCTTGGTAGCGCGCGCTGACGTGTTGATTCAAAACTTCCGGCCCGGTGTTGTTCAGCGCTTGGGGCTTGGATTCGAGGCAATGCAGCGTTTGAATCCCAGGCTCATTTATCTCTCCATCAGTGGTTTTGGCCCCGAGGGGCCGGAGGCTGGAAAACGCGCATACGATCCAATCATACAGGCCTACTCTGCGATGGTTTCAGTTCAAGGCCTCAAGCGCGGAGAGGGTCCTGAACAGGTTAACCAACTGATTATGGACAAGCTCACGGCGCATACTGGTGCGCAGGCCATTGCGGCGGCCTTGTATGCTCGCGAGCGGACCGGATTGGGCGAGCATATTGAACTTTCGATGTTGGATACTGCAGTTGCCTTTATGTGGCCCGATGCGGGCGCTGATGTCACTTTACAGGGCGAGGATATTGAGCACCGCCCGCCGATTTCTGCCGCTGGTCAATTGGTAGAGTTGGCGGATGGTTGGGCTGCGTTTATGACCTTGTCGGATGGGGAATTTACGGGCCTTTGTCGCGCGCTCGACCTGGATGCATTGCAGGCGGACCCTATGTTTCAAACTTTAACGAGCCGGCAACGCAATCGTCAGGCATATAGCGATAGCCTTAAAGAGGCGCTGTTGAAGACCAAATCAATGACCGTTGACGCTTTTCTTGCAAAGCTTGACGCGGAACAAGTCCCGGCGGCAAGTGTTAAGCGGTTAGAAGATTTACACAACGACCCACAATTGATTGCAAATGAAGTGTTTCGAGAACGGGATCATCCCGTCGCCGGTAAGTTGAGAGAGGCGCGGCCCGCCGCAAGATTTCTGAATGCGGCGCTCGTGCCTGCTAGCGCGGCGCCCAGCATTGGGGAGCACACTGAGGCCATACTCCGCGAGTTAGGCATGCTGGAGGCGTTGGAGGCGAAGCCTTCGCCGAAAACCGACGATTAATTTAAGGTGAGTGCTAAATGAGCCAAACTGCAAAGGCCGGCGGGAGGCGCTCGCCGAGCAGTCGCTCGAGGCTTTTTTCGTCAAGCCGATTCCAACAGTGACTTTACAAAGCCTTGACCAAGGCTTGGGTATACTGCTCAGTCGAGGCTTCTCCGCCCAAGTCTGATGTTTTGTACTCGCCTTGGGTGAGGGTCTGTTTGATCGCACTGCGCAGACGCGTCGCCGCATCTCCCAGCTCTAGATGATCCAGCATCATCGCTGTGGCAAGTAACAGAGCGGTTGGATTGGCAATGCCGAGGCCGGCAATATCCGGGGCGCTGCCGTGCACAGCTTCGAAAATAGCGTGGTCATGTCCGAGGTTGGCCCCTGGCGCAAGGCCTAAGCCGCCGATCAGGCCGGCACACAGATCTGACAGAATATCGCCAAAAAGGTTGGTAGTAACAATGATGTCAAAGCGTTCAGGGTTCATCACCAGTTGCATGGCGCAGTTGTCGACAATCATCTCTTCGAAAGCAATGTCTGGATAGGCTGCTGAAATCTCGCGACCGGTGTTGAGAAACAATCCGGAAGTGGATTTCATAATATTGGCTTTGTGAACCAACGTGACGCGCTTTCGAGAGAGTTTGCGGGCGGTTTCAAAAGCATGACGAATGATATTGGCCGAGCCAGCTTTGGTGATAATGCTTTTGAGTTCTGCGCGTGTCCCATCTTCTGAAACACTATGCCCTTGACCAGAGTATAGGCCTTCTAGGTTCTCCCGCATGACGATGAGGTCAAGGTCCTGATAACGTGATTTGGTTCCCGGTAACGACAATATGGGTCGTACATTGGCATAGAGCTCAAAATGTTGTCTTAAGGAAACATTAACTGAACTGAATCCTCTGCCGATCGGTGTTGTGATCGGGCCTTTGAGCGTTGCATCGGCATCTGTTATGCGTGCGAGGGTTTCCGGTGGGATCAGGTCAAGGCCCTCTGCAAGGGCGGCGCCGCCAGCTAGTGCCTCACTCATCTGAATCGGCACCTCCAGAGCGCTGAGTAAGGTTTTGGCAGACGCCATGATTTCAGGGCCGATGCCATCGCCGGGCAAGATCAAAACCTTCAACATGTCCCTTCCTTACCTTGATTCGCGGCGGAGTCTAGCCTCAGTGGGAAATCGGATCAAGTCAGAGTTGTTTGATCAAGGATCGATCAGGTTGTGAATAGACGAGTCGACCAGTTTTGACCCATTGCCGCTTAATAAGCGCGGGGTTTGAGCATACAAATAGATCGCCATTGCGGCCGGTCAGGGTCGAGGCAACGCCAGCCGCTTTCGCAATCTTTGCATTTTCTGCGAGATGTTGCGGCTCGCCATGCACTGGGATCACAAGGTTTGGTTGCACAATATCGTATAACGCTGAGAGCTCGTCCTTATTGGGATGGCCGGATGCATGAAGATCTAGCACATCATTGGTCTCAGCCGATAGGACCACGGCGCCTTGGGCTTGAAACCCTCTAACGAGCGCCGCGACCTCTGCGTCGTTTCCCGGTATGGTTTTGGCGCTCAGGATTACTAAATCTGTGCTATTTAAAGCTAGGTCTGGATGTTGATCTCTCGCCAGGCGCCACAGCGCTGAACCGCGCTCGCCTTGGCTGCCGGTGGCGATGAGAAGCGCGTTTTCACCGGGTAAGTAACCAAGGTGCGACAGCGGTATCTCAGGAAAGTCGGTTTTGAGGTAGCCCACGCTTTTAGCAATGCCCGACATTTTAACGAGCGAGCGTCCAGCCAGCGCCAAATGACGATCGGTTTCAACGCAGGCTTGTCCGATGGACTGTAGCCGCGCGATATTGCTGGCAAAGCAGCCAATAATGACCCGGCCTGTGGCGGCAGCAATGGCTTTTTTAAGACCGGCCCTGATCGAATATTCTGATTTAGAATGACCCGTTTTGAGTGCATTGGTGGAATCAACTACGAGCGCACTGATCGGCGGGAGGTTCTGGGCCCTAAAGCGGCTCGATTCGAAGGGGGGACCAATGACGGGGGCAGGATCTATTTTCCAGTCAGCCGTGTGTAGAATGCTGCCAGCCTTGGTCTCAATCAGCAGCGCATGAGTCTCGGGCGTTGAATGGGTGATGGGCAGCCAAGTTACTTTAAAAGGGCCGATTTGACGGCTACTGTAACTGTCAACGACCTGCAATTCTGGCGTGAGTGCATCGCCTTGAAATTTTTGTCGAATCACGCCTGCGGTGAAGGCGGTGGTATAAATTGGTTTTGGAAATCGTTTGTATAAGTGTGGGAGGGCGCC
Organism: Gammaproteobacteria bacterium; assembly: GCA_018647445.1. GTDB lineage: Bacteria > Pseudomonadota > Gammaproteobacteria > Pseudomonadales > Azotimanducaceae > UBA9926. The sequence goes on along the minus strand of JABGTE010000063.1, from coordinate 7,727 downwards.
GATGTGGTCTTCATGGGCATGAGTTGCGACAATGCCGACCAGGCTCCGCAGCGCTTCCTGGGCGCCATCCGGGTCCGGCATTTCGATCTGGTTTTCGCCGCTTGCTTGGCGCTCAAACGTGATCCCGCAGTCAACCATCAGCCAGCAATCATCGTGACCGAAGAGGTTGAGGTTCATGCCAATTTCCCCGGAACCGCCAAGGGGTAGAAACCACAATTCCTGATCTGTGGGCTGCCGAAATTTCACGGAGATTCTTGACACAATAGGCACGTATAGAGGCGGCGAGAGACCATTGTGGAATGCTGGATCGGTTGTTCGCATTGATAGCAAGGCAAGCCGGCACGGTCGAAGACCCAAAATCGGGATTGCTCGAAATCTGCGCCCGCCTTCTGAAGCCCTGCAGCACGCCGCGTATTCAGGGTAATGCCGGCAGTCTCATAACTTTGTTGGCTTGTCTCGAGGGTTTCTCGTGCCAGTCGAGTGAGGCGTTTTAAGCTCAGCTGGTTGGGTCTGCACTGGCCATTAACGCCCGCCCGAAACAAAATCTCACTGCGCAGATAATTACCGACGCCGGCTAGGAATCGCTGATCCAAATAGAGCTTGCCCAGGCTTTGGTTCTGGAACCTTGTGGATGTCAGGCGCTCAACAATGGTTTGTGGCGTAAGGGACGGGTCCAGAATGTCCGGCCCCAGACGACTAAGAAAGGGATGTTGCGCGACGTCATCGGTCCGCCAAAGGCTGATATCCGTCGCGCTGTAGAGTCGAATGCATTGGTCTTTATGGCCTAGCTCGAGACGCAGGGCTCGTCCTGGTAGGAGGGGGTCATGCGCGCGCGCCACTTGCCAGAGTCCGTAGAGCTGATTGTGTGAGTACATCGTCCAGTCGTTGTCAAACTCGGTTAAAAGCGCTTTGCCGTGGGTTCTAAAGGCCGTGATGCGCTGACCCCGCAAGCGTGGCCCAAAGGGTCTGAGGCGATGATAGGGCAGGCGAATGTGATCGATAGGAAGGCCTGCCAGGGCGTTGCTCAACGCGTCCGCTGCACGTCTTATTTCGGGGCCTTCTGGCACAAATGCACTCCACAGGGTATTCCGGTGTTACGTAGATTGCGAATTTTCGATTACAAGCCCAAAAGGGCAGCTTGCGCCAACAAAGGGGCTGCGAGCTTGATTGAAGCCTGGTCCACCATGACGCCATCAACACTCACCGCACCCAGGCCTTGAGCTAACGCGGCCTGATATGCTGCGTGTTGCGCCCGCGCCTTTGCCACGGCCTCTAAGCTGGGACTAAAACAAGTCGTAATGGGCGCAATTTGATCTGGATGGATTGCCCATTTTCCGGTCATTCCAAGATACTTGGCTGCTGTGCAGTCGGCGGCATGTCCGGTGGCGTCTTTAAAATTCGCATAGGGACCATCAACCGGTTCGAGACCGTGCGCGCGCGCAGCCATAATTAGACGATACCGAGGGTAATGCCAGAGATCTCCGATGTATCCGCCCTGGTCGCCAATGTTTAGGGTGTTAATTCGCTGGCTTGCAGCGAAATCACCCATGCCGAAAATTAAGGTTTCAAGCCGCTCGCAGGCAGTTGCAATGTCGGCAACATTGAGCATGCCGGTTGCATCTTCGACCAGCGCCTCAAGACCCGTGGCTTGGCTAAGGCCTCGACGAGCCTCGATTTGAAGCAACAATTGATCCACGAAAAGCAGATCCGAGCTGCGTTGGGTTTTCGGAAGGATTAAGGTTTGGGGCCTTGATCCAGCTGCGCCATTATGATCGATCAGATGCAGAATATCTTGGTAGCAGTGTTCGCTGGATAGCGCATTGATTCGAACCGAAACCGTTGGCGCGCGCCAAGTCTCGCGTTGAAGCAGTTCCGTAACGAGGTTGCGGGCATTTTCTTTCTCTGAGGGCGCGACAGCATCCTCTAGATCGATAATGACCACGTCGACATCGAGCTTCGTGCTTTTGAGCAACATTTTCTCGTTGCTACCGGGAACACTGATGTGACAGCGGCGGAGTCGATGGGTCATGGCGGGGATCCTTAAAGTCCAATGTGTAATATACCCCATTCATGGACAGAAGATGCGCTTGAGCGGTCGTCAACGCTGTGTAACCGCGCGTGATCGTTTAAGTGCGCTGGCAGTCATAGTACAATTTCGTACTCAGACACAAAGGGTAGGGCCAGGCATGAGTGAGCGAATTGACGTTGCTGGATTAAGCGTTGCGAAAGAATTGCATGCATTCGTTGAAGATGATGTATTGCCAGGTCTTGCTATTGCGCCTGCGGATTTTTGGCGGGGTTTTGCCAGCTTATTAGAAGTCTTTTCGCCTAGGAATAAAGCGCTGCTTGCCGTCAGAGATGACCTGCAGAGGCAGATTGATCAGTGGCATCAGGATTATGCGAGCCAGCCGATCGATGCCGCAGAATATGAAGCGTTTCTAAAAAGCATTGGGTACTTATTGCCCGAAGTTGAAGACTTTGAAATTACAACGCAAAACGTTGATCCTGAGATTGCGATCATAGCTGGTCCACAACTTGTGGTTCCGATCATGAATGCGCGATTTGCCTTAAACGCTGCCAATGCCCGGTGGGGCAGTCTGTTCGATGCGCTCTACGGCACGGATGTGATCGAAGAATCTCCCGGCTATGAGAAAGGTCGAAGCTACAACGAAAAACGCGGTGAGCGTGTGATCGCGTATGCCTCTGACGTTTTAGATCGATATGCGCCACTTGATGGAACGCGCCATAGTAGCGTGTTGGGCTATCGTATTGAGGCCAGTCAGCTGGTTGCAGATTGCGAGGGTGGGGTGGTTGCGCACTTGGCAAAGCCCTCGCAGTTCCGCGGCTTCCAAGGGGGTGCTATTCAGCCGTCCGCAATCTTATTAGCGAACCATAATCTGCATCTGGAAATTCAAATCGATCGCATGGATAGCGTTGGCGGGACCCATAAAGCCGGCGTGAAAGATGTTGTTCTGGAGTCAGCGATTTCAACGATTCAGGACTGTGAGGATTCTGTCGCAGCAGTTGATGCGGCGGATAAAACGTTGGTTTATCAAAATTGGTTGGGTTTGATGCGGGGCGATTTGGAAGAGTCTTTTGAGAAGGGCGGTCAGACCTTAACGCGATCCTTGAGCCCAGACCGTGCGTACCATGGCCCGCAGGGCGAGGCCCTTACGCTGCCGGGTCGCAGTATGCTGCTGATTCGAAACGTTGGTCACTTAATGACGACGGACGCGGTCTTGGATGCGGCTGGACACGAGGTGCCAGAAGGAATTCTCGATGGCTATATGACCAGCACGATCGCGCTGTTTGACGTATTGGGTAAGAGCCGAGTGCAAAACAGTCGGTGTGGTTCTGTTTATATCGTCAAGCCAAAAATGCATGGTCCGGATGAAGTCCGATTTACGGTGGATTTGTTTGCAGCGATCGAAGCCCAGCTGGGGTTGCCGCTGAATACGTTAAAGATCGGGATCATGGATGAGGAGCGTCGGACGACGCTGAATCTTAAAGCGTGCATCTATGAAGCCAGAGACCGTGTTATTTTTATAAACACAGGGTTTTTAGATCGCACGGGGGACGAAATTCATACCAGTATGGAAGCGGGTCCCGTGGTACGAAAGACCCTGATGAAGCAGCAACCTTGGATTCTCGCTTACGAGGATTGGAATGTTGATACGGGTTTGGCGGCTGGCTTTTTGGGCCGGGCTCAGATTGGAAAGGGTATGTGGGCCATGCCAGACGAAATGGCCCAGATGATGACGGCTAAAATTAGTCATCCGACCGCCGGTGCGAACTGCGCTTGGGTGCCCTCGCCAACAGCTGCAACCTTGCACGCGATGCACTACCACGACATAAGTGTGCCGGGCCGACAACGGGAACTGACCGGCGCTGCGCGGGCCTCGCTTACAGACCTTATGACCCTGCCGCTTCTGCATGGGGAAAACTTGTCTGTTGATGAGATTAGTGAAGAACTTGAAAATAATGTTCAAGGGATTCTTGGTTATGTTGTCCGGTGGATCGATCAAGGGATTGGCTGCTCGAAAGTACCGGATGTCCATGATGTTGGGCTGATGGAAGATCGAGCAACTTTACGGATTTCATCGCAACACATTGCCAATTGGCTGCGGCATGGGCTGTGCAGCATCGCACAAGTGACAGCCGTCCTGGAAAAAATGGCGGTGATTGTTGACGCTCAGAACGCCTCGGATGAGGCATACAGACCGATGGCACCGAACTTTGCTGACTCGGTTGCTTTTCAGGCCGCCTCGGATTTGATCTTTAAAGGCGTAGAGCAGCCAAATGGCTATACCGAACCCGTGCTGCATGCTCGGCGTCGTGAGGCAAAGCGTAAGTACGGTGCGTAACGTTGATTGCCTAATTGCCTAATTGCCTAATTGCCTAATTGCCTAATTGCCTAATTGCCTAATTGCCTGCGTCACGGAATAGCATCGTCACCGGCGAAAGACTGGGCGGCGCCTGATCCGTCTCAGTCTTGCAGGCTTGCTGTATCCCATGCGCTTCGCCTCTGAAGTCTACTGTCTATGACGCCTATCGTCGCTAATTGCTGTTGAGCGCGTCGGCAATTCTTGCCATGGGCGTCGAAAACCGTCAAGAAACCGTCAAACGTCGCTCACATCGACGTGTGCTGGTAAATAAAAATGAATAAATTCAATAACCTATAAGAATTTATGGTTTTGGCACGGCTTGTGCATTTTAAAAGGCTCCGAGTCCCAATGTTTATGACGGGATTCGGCGAAAAAAACCTTTTAAAGGAGCGGTGCAATGAGTCGGCGACGAACATTAATTAGGAATTTCTTAAAACTGTGTCAAAAAGGCTGGCTACCGCTTCTTGCGGTGGGTATGAGTGCTAATGCGCTCTCACTGAGTGTTCGGAGTGATAACCTACAAGGCGCGCGCAACACAATGTCAGCGCAGTTAAGCGCTCAGCGACAAGTCATTGGCACGGTGAAGACTGACTCCATGGCGCCCGATCAGGTGGATCTATTTAAACCAGGTCTTAACCCGTCTGATACGATGAGCCGTTATCTTTGGGAAGGTTCAAAAACTTCTGAACCGAAATTATCGCGTTACCTCTGGGAAGGCGCAAAGCCCTCCGATCTGAAATTGTCGCGTTATCTTTGGGAAGGTTCAAAAACTTCTGAACCGAAATTATCGCGTTATCTCTGGGAAGGCTCAAAGTCCTCGGATTTGAAATTATCGCGTTACCTCTGGGAAGGCGCAAAGACCTCCGATTTGAAATTATCGCGTTACCTTTGGGAGGTCTCAAAGACCTCTGATTTAAAATTGTCGGGTTACTTCTGGGATGGCGCGAAGACACCTGGAATTAATCTATCACGGTATCTTTGGACTGACGAAAAAGCATCAGAGTCGAACCCAGCGCCCAGCGCCGTAGTCGCAATGCCCATTGCGGCAGAGCGGGGCGAGTATGGTGCCGGCTTTGCGCGCTTTCTTTGGCGCGAGTTTGACACGGCTTTACCTGACACTGAGACAAAATCGGGACTGCTCGATGAGTTGATGGGACATAATCCCCCTGCATTTTTATTGGACCCTCGACTGCAGGTTGCAAGCCTTACTACGATGCCTAGTCCACTGCGCCGAAAGCAACAGGTAGCGTTAACCGGTTTGAATTTTTCCGCTAAGAGTGCCGCAACACTTGAGTTTGAGGGGCAGATCGTTCGGTGGTCGTTAGTCAATCAAGGCCTTAAACCGTTGGAATTTTCAACCTTAGATTTGACCGTCCCGGACGGCGCTGCGCTGACAAGTGTCGTTGTTAAGCAAACGGGGCTGGCGCCGATCGATCTTGGCGTCGAAAGCTCGAGATTGAGCCTTGAGGGCGCGTTGCGTCCAGGTGGCTCGGCAATGGTTGAGGTTACGTTTGTCGAAGCACCCAGCCGAGATGAAAGTCAGTATGCCTTCAATCTCGCCTTTAAAAATGGCCAAAAAATTGAATTCTTGTCCGGCCGAAATCTTCCGATACAAGGCGAAAAAAGAGATTCCTTTTTCCCAACATTGATCCGAGCGGACGAGTTGCACCGAGCGGGTTTAACGGGCCGAGGGGTTGGGGTTGCGATAATTGATACGGGTGCCTGGGCGCATCCCGCACTCGCGCTTAATACGGAAGGACAATCCAGAGTGTCGTCATTTTTTGATGCCATTAAGAATGAGGAACGTTCTGTCATGGTCGACGAAAACGGCCATGGCTCTCATATCACGAGCGTACTGGCCTCTTCAGAAGCAAGCTATGATCAAGCAGGCAGGCGTACCGGTAGTTACCACGGTATTGCCCCGGACGTCGATCTCGTTGTGGTAAAGGCCTTCAACGATGAAAGTAAAAGTACTTATCTGGATGTCGTGAGCGCGATCGCTTACGTGGTTAAAAATCGCGATCGTTTTAATATCAAAGTTTTGACCTTGGCATTTCAAGGAGATGCGGTCTCGCATTATTGGCAGGACCCCATTAATCAAGCCGTTATGGCGGCTTGGGATGCTGGGATCACGGTTGTCGTTTCGGCGGGTAATTCTGGACCAGATGCGATGACGATCGGAGCGCCCGGCAACGTGCCCTATGTGATTACCGTAGGTGCTGTAACCGATCACTACACGATGGAGGATCAAAGCGATGATTACGTTGCCAGCTTTTCATCCGTTGGCCCGACGCTCGAGGGCTTCGCAAAGCCGGAAATGACCGCGCCAGGCGGGCATATGATGGGCCTGATTCCGGACGCATCAACCGTCACGTTCGAACACCCAGAATTCCATGATGGCCATCATTATTATCTGATGTCTGGGACGTCACAAGCCGCTGCCGCAGCCAGCGGGGTTGCAGCCTTAATGTTGCAAGATGATCCGTCTTTGTCACCGAATGATGTGAAATGTCGGTTGATGGCTTCTGCCAGAATGGCGACAAAGGATGGTCAGCCCACTTTTAGCGTGCTTCAGCAAGGTGCTGGTTTGATCGATGCGGTTGCTGCAGTCGCGTCGAAAGAAACTGGTTGCGCCAATCAAGGTTTGGATCTGAAGGCGGATATTGCCGGGCGAAAACACTTTAAGGGGCCTTTTAACAGCCGCGCTCAGATTGAACAGGGTCTGCCCTTGCAGGATTCGGGTCAAGTGGCCTTGATCTCGAAGACGGCGGTTTTTCATCAGACTGCCAGTGAAACGGCAGCCGTGTTACAGGCGTTTAATACAGTCTCGGTTTTCGATGAGACGGCGCTCAAGCGCGATGGCCAGTACGTTACGCTCGAGAGCCTGGCGGCCAATAATTTGAATTGGGCGCTGTCCGATTTGGAGTCCCAAGGATATTTGCTTGACCGGTCCTTTCAGGGCCTGGAGGGGCTTGCGTTTGACGGGCGGTTTGGCGTAAACGCGCAATTACTGAGTAGCTATTTGATTGGATTGAAGGCCCATCACGAGGCGCTCTCTGACACCGGTTCAAGTTTCAGTCAGGCTGGATTTATCTGGAACCTATCGAACCCTGAGAACGCTGGCTTTATTTGGAACTTATCGAGTCCTGAGAACGCTGGTTTTATTTGGAACTTATCGAGTCCTGAGAACGCAGGCTTTATTTGGAACTTATCGAGTCCTGAGAACGCTGGTTTTATTTGGAACTTATCGAGTCCTGAGAACGCTGGTTTTATTTGGAACTTATCGAGTCCTGAGAACGCAGGCTTTATTTGGAACTTATCGAGTCCTGAGAACGCTGGTTT
>JABGTE010000110.1 GCA_018647445.1 Gammaproteobacteria bacterium | reverse complement strand
TTTACCGAAAGTTTAGTGTTCACCCGTATCGTGAGCTTGCGTCAAATAGACGATGGTCAAGATCATGAAAACGAATGCCTGTAATCCTATAATTAGAATATGAAAGATCGCCCAGGGCAGCGATAAAGCCCACTGCGCGTAGAACGGCAGTAGTGCAATTAGGATAAAAATCATCTCAACAGCATACAAGTTGCCGAACAACCGCAGGCCATGGGACAGCGGTTTTGCGATCATGTCGACGGTTTCGAGAATTAAGTTAAACCAATACATTGACCAATGGGGGATCGGGTGGGTAACAAGACCCGCACCAAACTTCTTGGCCCCTTTGATTTTGAAATTATAATACAACACCAAAATGAAGACTCCGATCGACATACCGAGCGTCGCATTTGGATCGGTTGTTGCAACAACCTTAAAATAAGGTACGCCAGCCAAGGCAGCGGCATGAGGGATAAAATCAACCGGGATCAAATCCATCAGGTTCATTAAGAAAACCCAAACCAAGATTGTCAGTGACAAGGGACCGATTAACGCATTCGGACGACTACCAAACACCTGCGCGATATTGGTCTCAACAAATTCGACCGTCATTTCACAAAGGTTTTGAAGCGTGCCCGGCACGCCGGCAGTTGCATGGCGAGCTGCCGTGACAAAGAGCGCCAAGAAGACAAAGCCCAAGCCAAGAGACCATATCATCGTATCTAAGTTGATGGCGTAAAAACCCATCTGTTTGATTTCTTCTGGGCTATGGGCAATACCCCACGAACCGTCGGGCATTTGACCATAGGTCAAATTGGTCAAATGATGCTGAATATATTCTTGTGATGTTGGCGCGTTGCTTGACATTGCGTCCCTAACCCCTAATTCGTTCTTCAACCGCCAACTGTATGGTGGTCAAACCCTCTACTGGTTCTGCAAAAGCAGACCGATTTTGGACGGGTTAACGTCCCGTCCTCAGCGCCCTAGCACGCTGCATCCCCACGCGAGCCCAAATCATTTGGCTTACAACCGCACCAACTAAGAACCCGGGTAACGTCAAATGGGGCCAACTATTCAAAGCCCCAAACGTGCCCACTCCAAGCACCAGCCACTTTAGGCCCTGCGACCACCAAAGCGCGCTAAAACCGTTGGCATTTAGAACGAACCCCTGCACGGATGCCGCTATACCGGCTATCAACAGTCCCAATATTGCGGACTCTGGCGCATTCCACTCGGTGATTAAAGCGAAGAAACCCGCACCAACGACCAAAGCAAAATGTATCCCAAGGGCCGACTTAAACAGTCCCTGCCACTTAAACACGGCGCCCCCTCGGGGTCGTCTCGCTTCTTACTAAGCCTACATCGGACCCAGTTTTCGGCGGGCAGAGTATAGAGATATTAAGATCGACCTTCAACTTTATCCTTGAAGAAATTCGGCTTTTAACCAAATTGCTCAATTACCGTCTTGCTGAGCGAAACCGACTCGGTTTAAAACCCCTTCGAGTTCATCAAAAGAATTGTAGTCAATGATCAACTGACCTTTGCGTGCCCCTTTCTTTTTGAGCTTGACGGCTTGCCCAAAATACTCAGACAAGCGATGTTCCAAGCGCGCAACATCAGCGTCTTGCCGCACAACCACCGTTTCAACGGTTGGTGACAGTCGCCGCTTCACCAAATTTTCAGTCTGCCTAACATTCAATTGCTTGGCCACAATTTGACGCGCAATTTGGCCTTGAGCTTCTGGCTCTAAGGTTAGTAGCGCTCTAGCGTGGCCCATTTCTAACTGACCGGCCAACAGCATGTCAGCCGCAATACCGCCCAACTTCGACAACCGGAGTGCGTTACTCACCGCGGTTCGGCTTTTGCCAACCGCCTCGCCCACTTCCTGATGAGTCAGTGAAAATTCTTCAACCAATCGACTCAGAGCGAGCGCTTCTTCAAGCGGATTCAGGTTTTCCCGCTGAATGTTCTCAATCAGTCCAAGCGCCAATTGGTTTTTGGGCTCAACTGCCTTAACCAAACAGGGAAGCTGGCCTAGGCCTGCGAGCTGACTTGCCCGCCAGCGGCGCTCTCCGGCAATTAGCTCAAAGCGTTGCGTTTCAATCTGGCGAACTAAAATGGGCTGCATAATGCCATGAAGTCGAATGGAGGCCGCAAGTTCTTCAAGTTTATCGGTATCAAATTGCCGTCTCGGTTGAAAACGACCCGGCTGGATCCATTCGACAGGAATGAGCTGCAGGGTCTCCTCATCATGGGAGACATCCTTTAGATCGGATTCTTTGGCTGAATCAACCTTTGCCGCCTCCGGCGTTGGCCCGAGCAGTGCATCCAGTCCACGCCCTAACCCCCTCTTCTTACCCGCCATGCTATTGCTCCCAAGAACATCCGACCCGCGAATGTCGTGATATTAATTAATCGGTTTTGGTCACTGCGTCTGGCGCGCCGCGATCCATTATGGATACCGCGTCCAGTTCGCGCCGAACCAACTCTCCGGCAAGCGCAAGATACGCCTTGGCGCCAGAAGACGTGGGATCATAAGCCACAATTGGCAACCCATGACTGGGCGCCTCAGCCAAACGCACGTTTCTGGGAATCACCGTTCGATACAATTTTTCACCAAAATGTTGTTGTAACTGCTCAGACACATCTTTCGTTAAGCTGTTGCGAGGATCAAACATCGTCCTGACAATGCCCTCAATCTGAAGGCTTGGGTTGAGATGTGCGACCACACGCTTGATGGTTTCAACCAAGGCGGACAATCCTTCAAGCGCATAGTACTCGCATTGCATCGGAATAATCAGACTCGTTGCCGCCGCGAGCGCATTAATGGTGAGCAGGTTCAACGCCGGTGGACAATCAATGATCACATAATCAAATTCGTCACTTGCCCGGCTTAAAGCCATTTTTAATCGATATTCCCGGTCTTCTAGGTCCAGCAAGTCAATTTCAGCACCGGTCAAGTCAGCGTTTGAGCCCACAACCTTAAGGCCGCCAGCCCCATCAACCATCACGTCCCGTAGACCATGATCTAGGACCAGTACGTCGTACACTGACTCTGTCAGCGCCGCCTTATCCACCCCACAACCCATTGTTGCGTTGCCTTGAGCATCTAAATCAATGAGTAAAACACGGCGCCGCATAGCCGCAAGACAGGCTGCCAAATTAACGGAGGTTGTGGTTTTTCCAACCCCTCCTTTTTGATTGACCACTGCAAAGACTTTCAACTGTGGCTCCTTGATCGATTCACGCTTTGATTCATAGACATTCTGGCCGTGGCCTGATTTCAATCAGGAACCGATCCTCCTGCAGACCAGGAACCGACAAAGGCCACAGCCTCGTTGTGGCTTGCAAGTCCAACTGATTCAGGATCTCTGTTTCTGGCGATTTCCCCAACATTGCGAGTATAACGCCATCTTCCTTCAGCAAGTGTTTTATTGCTGGCACAAGAGATTCTAATGGTTTGAAGGCTCGGCAGAGCACTTGATCAAAACCGCTCGCCGGGATTGCTTCAACCCGGTCATGAATCACCGTCAGATTTTGAAGCCCCAACGCGACCTTAGCCTGCGTCAAGAATCTTGTTTTTTTACTGTTTGAATCGACCAATACAAAGCGCTGATTCGGTAAACAAATCGCCAGCGGAATACCCGGCAAACCCGCTCCCGTTCCGACATCAACGACTTGATTCCCCGAAACAAATGGCAGAATCACGAGCGAGTCGAGCAGGTGGCGGATGACTTGGCCGCGATCGTCTCGTATCGCAGTCAAGTTGAACGCCTTATTCCAGTGCTGCAGCAATCGAAGATAATTTAAGAAGGCATCTTCTACCGCAAACACATCCAACGAGAAACTCGGTTGCATTTGCTGTTGCTGCGCAGCAAAGGCCTGCAACCCGTCCGCTAATTCTGTTTCTAAGCTCAAATGGTTGCTGCCCGCTTTACTAAGCCGCCTTTACGTTTTAAGTGAACCAAGAGCAATGAAACCGCGGCAGGCGTAACACCAGATATTCGCCCCGCCTGACCGATGTTCTCAGGTTTTACCTGCGCTAGTTTTTGCCGAACCTCATTGGAAAGACCCGAAATCAACGAATAGTCAAGATCTAGGGGGATTACCAACCCTTGCTGAGCTTTGAGCCTAGAAATTTCTTGAGTTTGTCGATCGATATAACCCTGGTACTTAAACTCAATTTCAACCTGTTCAATCACGTCCAACTCGGGGAGCGACCGTCCGGCGGCCTGCAATAAGTCGGGTAAATTGACTTCTGGACGCTTAATCAATTCAGATAACCGATATTCCTTATGCATCGGTTCTCTCAAAACAGCGTCTACTGCAGCGTTACCCGCGAACACCAATGCCGATTTCAGCTCACCTTTTAGAGAATCGATCGCTTCTTGTTTTTGCTCGAAGGCCTGAAACTGTTCATCCGACAAAAGCCCGAATTTCCTGGCCGTGGCGCACAGTCTTTGATCGGCATTGTCTTGCCGAAGGATGAGCCGATATTCTGCTCGGCTGGTAAACATTCTATAAGGCTCTAAGGTTCCGAGAGTGATCAAATCATCAACTAAAACGCCAATGTAAGCCTCAGATCGTGCAGGCGACCAGGCAGGATCACCTCGAGCCTGTAAGACGGCATTAATGCCGGCCAAAATACCCTGCGCACCCGCTTCTTCATAACCAGTCGTGCCATTGATCTGGCCCGCGAAAAACAGACCGTTTAAATGCTTGGTTTCTAAAGACGATTTGAGTTCTTTCGGCTCAAAATAATCGTACTCAATGGCATAACCCGGTCGCGTTATATGCGCGGATTCGAATCCCGGGATACTCCGTAACAGATCAATCTGAACGTCATATGGTAGGCTAGTAGAGATCCCATTTGGATAGAGCTCGTGGGTGCTAAGGCCTTCAGGTTCAATAAAAATTTGGTGCGATGTTTTATCCGCAAAGCGCACAATCTTATCTTCAATAGAGGGACAATACCGGGGCCCAATGCCGTCGATCACGCCAGAGTACAGGGGTGAACGATCAAGACCTGCTCGGATAATATCGTGGGTTTTCTCGGTGGTGTGGGTAATGTGGCAAGGGACTTGCTCAGGATGGCGGCCGTCAGGCGACCAAAACGACATCTTAGGCGTCGGCTGGTCTCCAGGTTGCGGTGTAAGCGTACTGAAATCTACGCTGCGCGCATCGACCCGTGGTGGCGTCCCTGTTTTCAACCGGCCGACGGCAAAGGGTAGCTCTCTTAAACGGTCGGCCAAACGGTTTGAAGCAGAATCCCCAGCACGGCCACCACTCTGCTGGTTTAAGCCAACATGAATAATACCACCCAAAAAAGTGCCCACAGTTAGAATGACAGAGCGGGCCATAAAACGCTGTTGCATTTGGGTGACAACCCCAACAACGCGGTCGCCCTCGACGATCAAGTCATCAACCGATTGTTGAAAAATTCTAAGCCCGGGCTGATTCTCCAATCGAGCCCGAATGAATTGTTTGTACAATTGCCGATCTGTTTGAGCTCTTGTCGCTCGAACTGCAGGACCTTTTCGGGCATTTAACACCCTGAAATGAATGCCAGCAGCGTCTGCAGCTTCCGCCATCACCCCGCCCAAAGCGTCAATTTCTCGAACCAAATGACTTTTGCCAATCCCGCCGATGGCTGGATTGCAGGACATTTGGCCCAAGGTCTCGATATTCTGGGTCACCAGTAACGTGTCAGCGCCCATGCGCGCAGCCGCCAAGGCCGCTTCGCTGCCGGCATGGCCCCCGCCCACAACAATCACATCAAACATTTCTTTCAATGCCCTACCCTCGAATTAATGGTTAACGCTACTGAGCCCAGCGGGTTTACCGACGCTTGGCCCGTTATTCAGCGACAACAGCCTCTAACATAACAACTGCGCGCCGACGGACACCAGCTCAAGGCACTACAGCGCCCAGTCTAGATACATCGCAATGTTAGGACGCTTTGACTCAGATCCCAAGCCTTAGAATAATTCCTCACTTACCAATGCAGAAACTGCTAAATATTTTTCCAAGCAGATCATCACTGGTGACCTGCCCTGTAATTTCGCCGAGCGCAACCTGAACCTGCTTCAGATCTTCTGCCATTAACTCTCCCGGCAAACCTGCCATCAAACTCTTTTTCGCCTGAGCCAAATAATGGGCCGCTTCAGATAAAGCAACAATATGACGAGTCCTGGCCGAAAATAACGACTCCGAATCATCGCCAACGCCAACCATTCGTTTAATTCCGGATAATAAATGATCCCAGCCGAGGCCCGTCTTGGCAGACACGGTAAAAGTATCGGAGTCCGCTGCTAACAAATCTACTAACGCGCGCTGCGTAGATTCAGGCAATAAATCCAGTTTATTTAACACAACTAAACGCTTACGAGTCGCCTGATCCTTAAACAAAACAGCCTCAGCGGAAACCAACTGCTGCTCGAGCATACTCCGGCTTAGATTCAAGGGCGTCAGATCCAGTGCTGTTACATCGATGATCCATAAAGACAGATCGGCCATCAAAGCAGTTTGACGCGAACGGGCTATGCCCTCTTGCTCGATCGCGTCCGTGGCTTCCCGAATACCCGCTGTATCAGCGATTTGTATCGGGTAGCCATCCAAAAGTAATTGCTCACGAATCACATCCCGTGTCGTGCCGGGTATGGCCGTCACAATCGCACTGTCTTGACCTGAAAACCGGTTTAGAACACTGGACTTACCCGCGTTCGGTGACCCAACAAGCGCAATCGAAAATCCCACCTGCAGCCTTCGCCCTTGCTCCGCCTGCTTTAAAATTTGTCGCAGTTGCGCCTCGATCAACGTTGTTCGCTCAAGCACAAAAGGCTCTGCTAGAAAATCGATCTCCTCCTCCGGAAAATCAATTGACGCCTCAATATAAATTCGAAGTTCAATAACAGATGTAACCAGCGCATTCACTGCTTTTGAAAAAATACCCGTTAACGATCCTAAAGCACTTTTTGCAGCTTGCTCGGACGCGCTCGCAATCAGGTCAGCTACACCCTCAAGTTGCACTAAGTCCATCTTGTCGTTCAGGAAAGCCCGTTCACTAAACTCCCCAGGGCGTGCCATTCTGGCGCCCATTTCAACGCAAGTTTGGATAAGCGTGCTGACTACAATCGGGCCACCGTGGCCCTGAAATTCAACAACGTCTTCGCCTGTAAAAGAATTTGGGGATCGAAAATACAAGACCACCCCCTGATCAAAAACAGTACCCCTTGAGGTCTTAAACGATCGAAAATAAGCGTGCCTGGGTTTACTGATGCGCCCCACAACACCTTGCGCGATGGCGAGAGCGCTTGCGCCTGAAAGACGCACCACCGAGATACCAGCGTGACCCGAAGGCGTTGCCTCGGCAACAATAGTCGCAGGTGCGTCGCCTGTATTAGGCTCTGGGTGCGTTTTCAAGCTGGCGCGTAACATAAAGTTGCTGCAACACAGAGAGGATATTGTTGATCAGCCAGTACAAAACCAACCCGGACGGAAACCAAAGGAAAAACACGGTGAAGATGATCGGCATAAACTTAAACACTTTAGCCTGAACGGGATCTGGTGGTTCCGGCTGCATCATTTGAGTCAGATACATCGAGATGCCCATTAGAATCGGCAAGACAAAGAAGGGATCCATGACAGACAGGTCGTCAATCCAAAGAATGAAAGGCGCATGGCGCAGCTCCACACTCTCCATTAGGGTCCAATACAGGGCTAAGAAAACGGGCATTTGAAGCAAGATCGGAAGGCAGCCGCCGAGGGGGTTTGCGCCTTCTTTTTTATAAAGCTCCATCATAGCCTGACTAAATTTTTGCCGATCTTCGCCAAACCGCTCTTTTAACCGAACCATTTCCGGTTGCAACTTACGCATCTTAGCCATCGATTTAAAACTCGCTGCAGAAAGCGGATACAGCAGGGTTTTTACGCAAACCGTGAGTAAAATAATGGCAAACCCCCAGTTATTCACCAAAGAGTGAATCCACGTGAGCGCCGAGAATAAGGGTTGCGCAATAAACCACAGAAAACCATAGTCGACGGTTAGATCAAGACCTTTCGATATTTCAGCCAGTGTTGTCTGGTTTTTGGGGCCCGCGTAGAAGGATCCGCCTAGTTGTCCCTTGGCGCCTTGAGCAACCGTTAAAACGCCCGAGGTGAATCCTAACGTATATAGGTTTTGTTCTGGTTCATCCGTAACATTCAAAGCCCGCGCGTAATAACGAACCGACTCCGATTGCGCGGGGACCCAAGCACTCAAAAAATAGTGTTGCAGAAATGCAATATAACCGCCTGTAAAGTCCTGCTGGTATGCCCCATCCTCTAAGTCCGACAGATCAATTTTGTCATACAGGTCTTCTTGTGTGCGAGTTGCGATACCGAGATAGGGCTTCAGACCCATAGCATTGTCGACTTGAAACAAAGGCGGCCTGCCATCGCGTTTAATTTGTCCGAAAAACGCCATGTTCACTGGTGTATTTGAACTGTTGATAATGTCATAGCGCACATCTATCAAGTAGTTTTGCGGTTTAAAGGTGAATATTTTAGAGATTCGAACACCGTCCTCATCGGGGAACTTTGGCGTGAGCACAACTTGAAGCTCTGATTGCCCTGCTTTGAGCTCGAAGGTCTTCGCACTCGTTTCATACACTGGGCGAGCACCGTTCTTATCGGTGCCGTTGGGGCCAATTAAGCCGCTCTGCGCAACATATTGATTACCGGAATCGATTAATTTTAAGGGTTGATCTGGCTCTATCAGCGCCGCCGGATATTTTGGTAGGGCCAAAGAAACGATGTCGCCGCCCAGTAAGTCAATATCGATGCTGAAAACATCGGTTTGAACATGCACCGTATTGGCAATAGATAGGCTCGGGGCTGCAATCGGCGCAGCATCTACGTTTGGGATAAAAGTATCAGAGGAAGGAACTTGAGAGGACGAATCGCTGCTGGAAGCTGCAGGCTCTGATGGAAATGCGTCAGTGGTTCGATCGGTAGTCGATTCAACTTGAGCACGAGTAGATTGATGGCCGTAATCTTCTTGCCAGGCTAGCATGAGCAAATAGCCAGTGACGGCTAAACCCATAAAAATTAAAACTCTCTGATAATCCATTATCGTTACCTTTCGCTAATCTCGGGTACTTCATCAATGCCGCCCGCGTGAAAAGGGTGGCATTTGCCAATGCGCTTCAAGCTTAAAACTAGGCCTCGAAAAAAACCGTGTTTCTCAAAACTCTCTAGCGCATATTGAGAGCAAGTGGGGGCAAATCGACAACGGGGCCCAATCAAAGGACTGATAATTAATTGATAGCCTTTGATAATGATCAAGATAACCTTAATGATCATTAGGCGTTCCCGTAGCAGCAATTTTTAAAAACGCATCATCAAGTGCACGTCTAAGCATCGCTTTTGTCTCAGTTTTTGGTGGCCGTTTTGCTAACACAACGAAATCAATATTTTTGGTTTTATGGTGCCGGAACGACTCTCTGACGATTCTTTTAAACCGATTACGAGCGACTGCTTTTGGGATATTCTTTTTACCAACGACGAGTCCAAGTGTGCTGGGGGAATCCTCCGAGGTTCTAGCCAACACTAGAAAACTCTGACCGTGAACTTTCTGGCTCGGTTTCTTAAACACCGAATCAAATTCGGTGCTGCTATGCATACGATGGTTGGAAGAAAGAGACTTTGTTGGACTTGCCATCGGTTCATTGACTCAAGATGACATTAATAGGACGTCTCAGTTTAAGCAGATAATGCTTTTCGACCCTTTGCACGGCGGCGCTTCAAGACGAGACGGCCCCCTTTTGTTGCCATTCGTGCTCGAAATCCATGGGTGCGCTTTCTTTTGATAACACTCGGTTGAAAAGTACGCTTCATTGTTTTAATCCCACATGACTTTGGACGCGCGATTCTAAAGACTCTCGCGGACCCAGTCAACGCGTTTGTACAATTGGTAATCGGAAGGGTGTTGGTTGCAGGAGCCTTAATATAAAGGTTTAGTTATATATATAATTTATTATTGTTGTTTTTATTAGAGCGCGCTTTCCTGTGGATAGGTCTTTTTTTAATCGATAAAACAGATGGTTACACCAAGCATGACTAGGTGGATAACGTGTGCGCTATTGCTGAATAGCTTGTGCGTAGAGATGGGATGAAAGTGTAGGTTATCCACATAACGATGTCGGGGTTTACGCTGGATTCTATTCACTGACAGGCTACCCACAAGTTATCCACAGGTTTTGCAATAAACCTTTGAATTAATATCAGTTTTTTATCGGAAAAAAGGCTTTGCCTCTGGTCATGGTTCCGAGTTTAGGGTTAGTATCTGTTGTCTGTTCTCGGTAAGCAATTTCAGCGATCATAGCGCTTTGTAGAGACCGAATAATTGAAAAACCTAAATTGGGACGGGTTGAGTGAGTCCTATCTCGTCGGGCGTTAAGAGTAGTGATGTTGTGGTGTCTTCGATCTGGCAAAATTGTTTATCGCGATTAGAAACTGAGCTTACCGCTCAGCAATACAATACCTGGATCAAACCTTTGCAACTCGTTGGCACATCTGACGACGGCGTGGTGTATGCCCCTAATAAGTATATTTTAGATACCGTTGAGAGCCAATTTTTAGTCCGGATAAAGGCGGTATTACTTGAGTCCGGTATGCAAACGGTCGCGCTTAAAATTGGTAGTCAGCGGAGCGAGAACCGTTCCGAGCAAAGGCCAAGTTCTCCAAAAACAGGTCGACAGAATAGCTTTTCAGAGCGGGAAGCTTTTTATCCACTTCTCGAACTGAACAAGTCTTTTACCTTTGATTCATTTGTCGGTGGACGTTCGAACGAGATGGCTAGAGCAGCGGCAATTCAAGTTTCAGAAAACGTGGGTGGGTCATCTTATAACCCATTACTGTTGTACGGCGGGGTTGGTTTAGGCAAAACCCACTTAATGCATGCGGTTGGCAACGCGATTGCAGATCGTCATCCCGAACTGAAAGTCGCATACATGTATTCTCAACGCTTCATGGAAGACATGGTCCGGGCGATTGAGCACGGCGCCATGTCTGAATTCACACAATATTATCGCTCGGTTGACGTGCTATTAATGGATGACATCCAATTTTTAGCAAAAGGATCAAAAAGCCAAGAAGAGTTTTTTCATGTTTTCAATCGGTTACAGGAGGATGGCCGTCAAATCGTCTTGACCTGTGACCGTTACCCAAAAGAAATTCAAGGTCTTGAAGAACGTTTGGAAAGCCGGTTTGTATGGGGCATGACGGCGGCGGTTGAGCCGCCAGAGTTGGAAACCAGAGTGGCAATTTTGTTAAAGAAAGCAGAACGTGAGGCAGTCTATATCCCTTCTGATGCCGCCTTTTTTATAGCAGAGCGGGTTCGATCGAATGTTCGAGAGCTTGAAGGCGCATTAAGACGAGTTATTGCCAATGCTCGGTTTGCGGGTCGACCGATTTCTATTGACCAGGTTAAATCTGCACTGAGAGATTTGATCGCGATTCAGGCGCGTCAGGTTGGTATCGATAATATCCAGAAAACGGTTGCCGACTATTACAAGCTGCGAATGAGCGATTTGCTTTCTAAGAAACGGAATCGTTCGCTTGCGAGGCCGCGACAAGTGGCAATGGCACTTTCAAAGGAGCTGACAAACCATAGTTTGCCTGAAATCGGTGATGCGTTTGGCGGTAGAGACCATACAACGGTGTTACATGCTTGTCGAAAAGTTGAAGAATTGAGAGAAATGAACCCAGAAATCAAAGACGATTATCGAAATTTGCGTAGGATGCTAACCAGTTAGAGGGGTTCAGCGCACGCGTATCGGTAACTGCGAGAAGCAAAGGCGGGGTGCAATGTGGGTTCTTCAAGGTTTGGGATCGATGTTAAACTAGGGCGAGCGTGCGCCACTGCGTTGCAGAGACGCTGAAAAAAATTAAAAGACAAATCGTCCGGTTAAGTGTGGGCGTATAATTATGTCAAGATAAGAGTATTGTTATGAAATTCTCCCTTAACCGATCAGATTTGCTAGAGCCATTGTCGAAAGTAGTCAGTGTGCTTGAAAAGCGCCAAACACTGCCGATCTTATCGCATGTTTTGGTTGCCGTGAATCAGCATGGTATTACCCTCACAGCAACGGATCAAGAAGTTGAACTACAGACTCAAATTGGGCTTGGTGGTGACAGTCTAAATGTGGAAGTAGAGGGTCTCTGCGCTCTGCCTGGCCGAAAGCTGTTGGAGATCTGTAAGCATTTGCCTGTGGATGCACGCCTGAATTTTAGACAACGTGACAAACATGTTGTATTGAGTAGTGGCGCGTTCGAGTCTCAGTTTTCAACGCTGCCTGCTGAAGACTTTCCAAATATTGATGGCCAAGGCCAAGCAATTCAGTCTTTTCGCATCGAAACGCAGCCGTTTCGGCAAATGTTGGCCAAGACAGTTTTTGCTATGGCGCAACAAGATGTTCGTTATTTCTTTAACGGCATGTTGTTTGAGTTAAACGAAGGCACGGTACGTTTGGTTGCAACCAATGGCCAAAGATTGGCTGTCGTGACCAGACAGGTTCAGCATGATGGCGGCTTACAGGGCCGGCCGATAGTTCCGAGAAAAGGCGTTTTGGAGTTGGTTAAGTTGTTGGACGAGGTAGATACCGAAGTGACATTATCGTTTACAGAGAACTGTCTGCTGGTTGAGATGACCGGATGCCGGTTTCTTTCTAAGTTGATTGACGGTGAGTATCCTGATTACGAGAAAGCGATTCCAACGGGTTCGGATAAGCACTTTTCTTGTGATCGGCAGGCATTTCGAGAAGCATTAATTCGGACAGCGGTGATGTCGAATGAGGTATACAAGAACGTAAAGTTATCACTTGTGGCAGGACGTTTGTCTCTGTTTACCAATAATCCCCTACAAGAGCAGGCTGAAGAAACTCTAGCAGTTGTCTACGAGGGTGAGGACCTAGAGATTGGGTTCAATGTACACTTCTTGATTGAGGCTTTAAATGCCGTGGGGAGCGAGGTTGTACAGGTCGCGCTCTCTGGGCAAACAAGTCCCTGTCTGATAACAGACCCTGAAGAAGAACAGGCACAGTTTGTCATTAGCCCAATGGTTATATAGGGTTATAAAGTAGTAAGCGCTAACATACATAATGGGTCTAAAGAAAAATTTTGGACTTTTAAAGCATCGGGTTGTTCATTATTTGCCCCTAAGTTAAGGATTGAGCTATGAAGTTTTCAATCAGTCGAGAAACGTTGTTGCGACCTCTGCAGCAGGTAGCGGGGGTGGTTGAGCGCCGTCAAACGCTACCTATTTTGTCTAATATCTTGTTGCGAGTTGAGGGTTCGCGACTTTCGATGACGGGAACAGACCTTGAAGTTGAAATGGTTGGACAACTAAATGCTTCGGTAGATTTAGAAGGTGAAGTAACGGTGCCAGCACGAAAGTTTGTCGACATTTGTCGTGAGCTACCGGATAACGCTGAGATCGATATTACGCTTAAGGAGGATCGGCTCGAGGTTCGGTCTGGACGCTTTCGGTCGAACCTATCAACGTTGCCAGCAATTGATTTTCCGGCCGTCGAGACGTCGAGTGCGGATAGTCAGGTATCAATCCAAGGTGAGGTGATGAAGCAGCTGCTGGATTTAACTGCTTTCGCTATGGCGCAGCAAGATGTGCGATATTTTTTAAATGGCATGTTGGTTGAACAGGGTTTTGGCGCTATCAGGTGTGTTGCCACTGACGGCCACCGTTTGGCATCAAATTACCATCAGTTGGGCGAACGAACGGACGAACCGGCGTCGCAGGTGATTGTGCCGCGCAAAGGGGTGTTGGAGTTGCAGCGCTTGCTCAATGATTGTGACGAGGATGTGTCTCTAGCTTTTGGGGCGAATCATCTGAGATTATCTACGGGACCGTTTCAGTTGACGACTAAATTGGTCGACGGTCGATTTCCGGATTATGAGCGCGTTATCCCAAGAAATGGCGATAAACAGATTGTTGCGAATAAACAAGATTTGCGTCGAGCTTTGAATCGAACGGCTATTCTATCGAACGAAAAATTTCGAGGTATTCGGGTTAATTTTAGCGAGGGACTGATCACACTTAGCACCAATAACCCAGAACAAGAAGATGCAGAAGAAACGGTTCCGGTCGATTATGTTGGTACGCCTCTCGAAATTGGGTTTAACGTCGGTTACTTATTGGATGTGTTAAACGTGATTCGAGGAGAAACCGTCAAAATCACGGTCTTTGATGGTAACAGTAGTGCTTTGATTGAAGATCCTGCTGTAGAAAACGCCCTCTACGTGATCATGCCGATGAAGCTATGAGCCTAAGCCAGCTGGAAGTTCTCAGTTTTAGGAACATACAGCAGGCAAACTTAACGCCGAGTTTGGGCGTCAATGGTTTCTACGGGGATAATGGCAGTGGTAAAACCAGTTTACTGGAAGCCATTTATTTTCTGGGCCACTTTAGGTCATTCCGTGCTCAGCATGCAGCATCGGTAATTGGGGATGACTCGGAGTTTGCGTTGATTCGAGGACGAACCAATGGTGGTGATCAGTTGGCAGTGCAGCGTGGCCGTAGTAAACGCCATCAATTGCGCCTCAATCAAGAGCCTATTGTTCGGAGCAGCGCTTTGGCAGCAGTTTTGCCGACGATGGTGTTCGACCCAAACACCATTCAGTTGGTGCTTGGTGAGCCGGAACGTCGACGGCGGTTCTTAAACTGGGGATTGTTTCACGTGAAACCTCAGTTCTCGGAAGAGTGGCGTGCTTGTGCACGGGCGTTGCACCAGCGGAATCAGCTGTTAAAGCTCGGTAGATCGAATGACGACCTAAACGACTGGACGCGAGTTTTAACAACTCACAGTGAAGTGATCGACGGGTATCGGGAAGCTTATTATCAGCAGCTCCGCTTAGAGTTCCTTCGGTTAACTCAGTTACTTGGACGTTTTGATGGCTTAAACCTTGAGTACCGGCGCGGTTGGCCGTCAGAAATGTCGCTAGGGGAGGCTTTGCAGGCCGATCTTACGACGGATCTTAGGCGGGGGTTTTCGCAAAAAGGCCTGCATCGGTCAGATTTACGTCTGTCGGTGGGTGGCCGATCAGTCATCGAGCACTACAGCCGAGGCGAGGCTAAAATGTTGGCTTGGGCACTTAGTTTAGCGCAATTGAGTTGTTTGCCGGATGCGGTGCGACAAAAAACAATTTTATTGGTTGATGACCCGGTTGCGGAAATAGATGGCGATCATGGCCAGCTTATCGCAGGATGTTTAACCGAAAATAACCCGCAAATTTTTACAACCTGTACTGACCCGAAAGCATTACAGCAATTTTGGGGGGGCAAATTAAACCGGCTGTTTCACGTGAAACAGGGTATAATTCTCGATATTGGAGGGGACCACTATGAGTGACGAACGGACTTACGATTCTAGCAGTATTAAGGTTTTGAAAGGCCTTGAAGCAGTCCGGAAGCGGCCTGGGATGTATATCGGCGATACGGATGACGGCACCGGTTTACACCATATGGTTCAGGAGTTGGTCGATAACTCGATTGATGAAGCGTTAGAGGGCCATTGCTCTAGTATCGACGTCATTATCCACCCTGATCAATCGGTAACAGTTTCGGATGATGGTCGTGGAATTCCAACGGATTATCATGAAGGCGAAGGTAAATCCGCAGCTGAAGTCATTATGACGGTGCTTCATGCTGGTGGTAAATTTGATGAGAGTAGCTACAAGGTTTCCGGCGGCTTGCATGGTGTTGGTGTTTCAGTTGTCAACGCTTTGTCTTCAGAGCTTACGCTCACGATTTGGCGTGGTGGGGAGGTTTGGGAGCAGGTGTATCACCATGGGGAACCGCAAACATCCTTAACCGTTGTTGGAAAAACCGAGCGCACAGGCACTCGTTGCCGGTTTAGACCATCAGAAGATACCTTTTCAAATATCGAATTTCACTACGATATCCTCGCAAAAAGGCTGCGAGAGCTTTCTTTCTTAAACTCAGGCGTTGCGATTCAGTTAACCGATGAACGGACAGGGCGAACAGAATCCTTTAAGTATGAAGGGGGCGTTCGGTCTTTTGTGGAGTATTTAAACCACAATAAAACGGTACTCAGTCAAATTTTCCATTTTAAAGCGGAACGTGAAGATGGTATCGGCGTTGAGGTTGCGCTGCAGTGGAATGATTCTTATCAAGAAACTTTACTGGCTTATACGAACAATATTCCCCAGACCGACGGCGGAACGCATTTACAGGGTTTCCGGACGGCGCTAACCCGATCACTGAATACCTATATTGAAAAAGAAGGGCTGGGAAAGAAGGCGCAGGTTAATACAACGGGTGACGACGCTCGAGAAGGATTGACTGCGATTATTTCGGTAAAAGTACCGGATCCCAAATTTTCATCCCAAACAAAAGAGAAGCTGGTTTCATCGGAAGTCAAAACGGCGGTCGAACAGGAAATGAGTCAGTCTTTCACAGATTTCTTGCTTGAGAACCCACAAGAAGCGAAATCTATTGTCCAAAAAATGATTGATGCTGCAAGAGCCCGCGAGGCAGCGCGGAAAGCGCGTGAAATGACGCGCCGTAAAGGGGCGCTTGATATTGCAGGATTGCCAGGCAAGTTAACGGACTGTCAGGAAAAAGACCCTGCTAAGTCTGAAATATTTTTGGTGGAGGGTGATTCTGCTGGCGGTTCGGCCAAACAAGGTCGAGACCGCAAATATCAAGCCATTTTGCCCTTAAAGGGTAAAATTTTAAATGTTGAAAAAGCTCGTTTCGATAAAATGTTGTCCTCAGCTGAAGTCGGCACTTTGATCACCGCACTTGGCTGTGGTATAGGTCGGCAGGAGTTCGATCCGGACAAACTTCGGTATCATAAAATAATCATAATGACGGATGCTGACGTTGATGGTGCCCATATTAAAACGCTGCTCCTGACGTTCTTTTTCAGACATATGCCGGAATTAATTGAGCGTGGCCATGTTTTGATTGCGCAGCCACCTTTATACAAGGTCAAGCGCGGTCGGCAGGAGCGTTACATCAAGGATGATGCTGAGCTCAATCAGTTTGTGTTGGAACTGGCACTCGACGATGCCAGTTTAGTGCCGGCATCACTCGATACACCGATGGCAGCAGAGGACTTTAGTGCCTTAGCGCATGAATTTTTTGCGGTCCAGGAAAAAATGCGACGCCTTGAACGACTCTATCCGTTGGCGGTGCTCGGCAGCATGCAGTATGTTGATCGTCTTGATGCGGCAGATTTGAAAATTGAGGATACGGTGCGAGCTTACACCTTGGCTTTAGCAGCTGAGTTGGCGCGCCTCCAAAATGCTCAAACACAGTATGAAACCGATCTGTTAGAGGATACCGAGCGTGGAATCTTTTATCCGGTGGTGAGTGTGATTAGCCACGGCTTTAAACGGACCTATGAGTTCACCCATGACTTTTTTGCTTCGGCAGATTACCGTGATCTGGCTCTGTTTGGCGAACGCATGAAGGTTTCAGTTCCGGTCGGTAGCGTGGTCCAAAAAGGAGAGCGTTCCCAAGCAGTTGATCGGTTGAGCCAGGCATTGGATTGGCTGCAGAAAGAGGCAACGCGCGGTCAATCTCGCCAACGCTTTAAAGGGCTTGGTGAAATGAACGCGGACCAGCTTTGGGAAACCACGATGGATCCTAATTTCCGAACAATGCTTCGGGTCAGTATCGAAGATGCGATCTCAGCTGACCAGATTTTTAATACACTTATGGGTGATCAGGTCGAGCCCCGTCGGGACTTTATTGAGGCCAATGCAATGGCGGTCGCCAATTTAGACGTCTAACCAAAGTCGATCAGTTTGATCTCTGTGTGTGAGATCAAACATCCACTGCGTCAGGAGTTACTGCAGGAGACTAAAGGCGGCGATATCGTTTAATGCGCGGTTCAATTGACTCAGCGTGTTCAAGCGGTTTTCGCGGATCAATAGATTGTCATCCATTACCATGACTTCTTTAAAATATGAATCGATGGTCTTCGCACTGTCGGCGACCTTTGCGAGACGGATGTCGATGGCTTCGGTCCGAACGGCTTCAATCGATGCAATACAGCTGATCAGCTCAGCTTCGATAGGGACGTTGAAATGCGCAGGATTGACGTCACCGATGTCAACAGGGCCGGCCTTTTCGATGATATTTTGTACTCGTTTTTGTGCTTTGATGACCAAGGTGCTTGCGTCGGATTCTCGAAAACGATCGAGACTTTCGATGTCTTCTGACGCGGTCAGTAAATTGTGGATGCCGCTTGGCCGCGCCCGAATTGCCCGGATACTGTCCCATTTTGCGCCACGTTCTGTTAATAAATTTTCAAATCTATCAAGGATGTAAGCCATAACGGGTGCAGTTGCACATTCTGCTGTGTGTCGTTCTGCAGATGCCTCAAGCAAGACCATAAGGTCTAGATTGATTGGAACTTCGATACAGATTCGAACTACCGCTAATGATTGTCTTCGCAGCGCAAAAGGATCTTTGCTGCCGGTAGGCGGCTGTCCAATGCCAAACAAGCCGACCAAGGTATCGATGCGATCAGCGATCGCAACCGCACAAGCGGTCATTGTGCCGGGCAATTGGTCGCCCGAAAATCGGGGTAAATAGTGTTCTTGAATACTGTCAGCAATCAAGGAAGACTCGCCTTGCGCTTTGGCATAGTAGCTGCCCATGATGCCCTGTAGTTCTGGAAACTCACCGACCATTAGAGATACAAGGTCTGTTTTTGCCAGTAACCCCGCTCGGGCTGCAACCGCTTCGTTTTCGCCTAGGCTTTTCGCAATTAAGCCCGATAAGGTACTGATTCGACGCGCTTTATCCCCAAAGGAACCCAGCGCATTTTGAAAAACCACCTGGTTGAGCTGATCAAGTGCGTCCTCAAGCGGTTTTTGAAGGTCCTTGTTATAAAAGAATTGTGCATCTGTGAGTCTTGGACGAATGACGCGCTCGTTCCCAGCAACCACTTCCTCTGGTTGCAGACTCTCTAGATTGGCAACGGTTAGAAAATTAGGTTGAAGCTGACCCGCGTTATCGCGTAAGTGAAAATAGCGCTGGTGCTCTCGCATGGCAGAAATCAAGGCTTCTTCCGGAACCGCTAAAAACGCCGGATCGAAATCGCCACCCAAGACACGGGGCCACTCTGTCAACGCGGTGACCTCTTCTAATAATGCTGGGTCATCGGACGCAATCGCGCCTCTTACTGAGGCTGCAGCCTCCAATTGTTCACTGATCAAGGCTTGTCGCTTTTCAAAGCTTACAATGACAAATCCAGCTTCGAGCCCAGCCTCATAATCATCGGCATGGCTGAGTATAATCGGGTCGTCCCCGTACATGGCGCGATGACCATAGGTCTTTGCGTCGGCCGTTCTGTCATGAAAGTGACAATTGAGGATCTCATTGCCATAGAGCGCAACCAACCAGCGAACAGGACGTACAAACTCCGCGCGGTAACTCTGCCAGCGCATCCTTTTAGCGATGGGCAAGGTTGCGGTTGCTTCAATCAATATCGCTTGAATTTCTGAACTCAGGGTAGCGCCGGCCTGCGTAGAACGGTAAACGACCCAAGCGCCCTTCTCGGTTTCTTCTCGTTCGAGTAAATCTGGGTCTGTAATCCCGCAGGACTTCAAGAATCCGCTTAGTGCTTTGGTCGGTTGACCATCGTTGTCGAAGGCAGCGCTTAACTTGGGCCCCTTTTTTTGGATCAATTGCTCGGGCTGAAGGTTTTCGCAGGCCGCAATCTGCACAGCAAGCCGACGGGGTGTTGCGAACGCTGTAACCTTGCCATAGTTGAACTGTCGATCATCCAATGCTTTCCTGAGGTTTTCGGCAAAGGCCGTTTTTAGGGCCATCAGGCTTTTGGGCGGCAGCTCTTCGGTTCCAATTTCGATCAGCAACGTTTCATGTCGCATCGGGTAATCCTTTTAAAACAAGGGCACGATCGCTGTCAGAGGCAAGTGGAAATCCAGCTGCTCGCCGAGTATCAAAGTAGGATGCGCCGACACCCCGTGCCAAGGTCCGGACTCTCAAAATAAACCGTTGGCGCTCTGTGACCGAAATTGCGGACCGAGCATCTAACAGGTTGAAACAATGCGAGGCTTTCATGACGTATTCATAAGCTGGTAGTGGCAACCCGGCTTCCAAAAACCGGTTAGCCTCGGCTTCAAAATAGTCGAATTGTTGGAATAAACCATCGATATCAGCAAGGTCAAAATTAAAGGCAGACATTTCGACTTCGTATTGATGAAAAATATCAGCATAGCTGACGGGCTGGCCCTGGCCATTATCGGACCAAACCAATTGTTGGAAGTCTTCAACACCCTGAAGATACAAGGATAATCGTTCCAGGCCGTAAGTAATCTCGCCCATGACGGGAAAGCATTCCAGACCCGCTACTTGTTGAAAATACGTAAATTGGGTGATTTCCATACCATCCATCCACACTTCCCATCCAAGCCCCCAAGCCCCGAGGGTTGGTGACTCCCAGTTGTCTTCAACGAAGCGAATATCATGAACAGCGGGATCTATCCCAAGATGAACCAATGACTCGAGATACAATTCTTGAAAATTCTCGGGATTAGGCTTCATAACCACTTGGAACTGATAGTAGTACTGATAACGGTTGGGATTTTCGCCATAGCGTCCATCGGTGGGCCGTCTGCAGGGTTGAACATAAGCTGCAGACCAACGTTCTGGCCCGATTGACCTTAAAAAAGTCGCGGGATGGAAGGTACCTGCACCGACTTCCATGTCATAAGGCTGCATGAGCACGCAGCCTTTAGCTGCCCAGAATTGCTGTAGGGTCAGAATCAGGTCTTGAAAGGTATCAACTTTAGGCATGGTCTTTATTAACTAGGAAAAAACAAAATTATACAGGAAGTCTCCGCTGACAGTCTGCTTCTGTTATGACGAGTCTTTGATGTTTTCGGTCGCCGTAATCAAAACTGATAAGGACTGTGAGCGCCAGATAATGATAAATCGGCGTTTTTTCCTGGATCGAGCGATCCGCAGTGGGGCTTTAGTTTGGCGGGATTGTTGGCCTTAGTACTGTAAACTCAGCTCTCGGCCTTTTAGGAAAGGGGTGCTTCGTGTATTTACTAATACGGATGATTGGATTACTGCCTCGACGATTGCTACAGGTGCTAGGACGGCTGTTTGGCCTTTGGCTGTTTTACGGTTGGTCAAAGAGCCGGCGCATAACAGAGATCAATCTTGCGCGGTGTTTTCCAAACAATGCGGCAGCGACCAATGATCGTCTAACCCGAGAAAGCCTGATTGCAACCTGTCAGACTGCATTAGAAACCCCGGCCGTTTGGTGCAAAGATGGTAAGCGCTTGCTTACTTGGATCGATAATCAATTCGGTAAAGAATATCTTGAAACTGCCCTAGCGAATGACAAAGGCGTGCTGCTGCTCGTGCCTCATATTGGCAATTGGGAGCTTTATAACGCGCTGTATTCTGAGACGGTCGGTCAGTTTACGGCGCTGTTTAAGCCGCCGAAACTAAAAGCAATGGCCCGTATCATCGAACGGGTTCGAATGCGCTATGGCAATCAAATGGTACCGACAACCCCTCGCGGTTTAGCGCGGTTGTTTAAAACGCTCAAAGAAGGCGGTACGGTCGTTGTGTTGCCGGACCAAGTGCCTCAGACGGGATTTTTTGTGCCATTTTTTGATCAACCCGCTTTTACCGATCGACTGGCGCACCGTTTGGCGCTGAAATCAGGTGCAACGCCAATACTCGTCGCCTTAACGCGGAACGATCGCGGACGGTTTGATGTTCACTATCGGCCCGTTCCAGGTCTAAGCCAGCATGACGAAGTGTTGGCCTTGACCGGCCTCAATGCAGCGGTCGAAGATTTGGTTCGGCAGTACCCGACGCAGTATCAGTGGGAATATAAGCGCTTTAAGAAACAACCCAACGGATTGCGAAATCCATACAAAAGGTTATAAGGGGTCTGGTTTTGCCGCAACAACGAGGGATTGGGCCCGGGGTTCAAGGCGACCGGTTTTGATATTTAACGTGAATCCGTCCAAAAACAGTTTGACGTCGAGCGCTTGGCAATGGCTCAGCAGTTCATTGGGTGCCAGGCGATAGGCTTTGCTAGTCGGGCCAGTTGTAGTCTGGTTCTCAATCGTCGTGTTTTGTATAAAGGTTTGATAGAACAAGACGCCACCGGGTTTAAGGCTTTGAATAATTGCTGGGATGATGTCTCGATCGAGGTACCGGTGAACATAGACCAGATCAAATCGCGCTTTAGTGAAGGCCTCAGGCGTTATTTCAAGACAGTTCGTCGTTAAAGAAAGGGCTCTAGCCTCGGCCTCTTTTTGTAACCGGGTGATTGCAACGATTGAGGCATCCCACGCTGAAACGTCAAAGCCTTGGTCTGCAAGATACAGTGCGTCAGCGCCTAATCCACAGGCAACATCCAGCGCTAGGCCATGCTTTGGCAACAAGTCTCTATAACGAATGAGGTCGTTGTTGGGTACGGGGTAGTCCAGAACGGCCTCGTAAGTGGTATCCCAACGTTGAATTTTTTCTTTCAAAGGTTATTTCCGCCAGTACATGCCGGTAAATAGGACAAGAATCGTGAAAATCTCAAGCCGACCCAGTACCATGCCAACAACCATCGCGCCTTTTGCGGGATCGGTGAGGCTCGCGTAGTTTTCGGCAACGCTGCCAAGCCCAGGCCCTAGGTTATTCAAAGCCGCGGCGACTGCCGAGAAGGCGGTTAAAAAGTCGGCGCCAGTACCCAACAAGACCAACATTAGTAAGACAAACACAAAGACGTAAATCGAGCAGAAGCCCCAGACCGCTTCCATTACGTTGTCTGTCATCACCCGATGACTGATTTTAATTGGGAAAATGGCATTAGGATGAATGAGCCGATGAATTTCCCGTAAGCCTTGTTTATATAACAACAGGACGCGAATTACCTTCAAGCCTCCTCCGGTTGACCCAGCGCATGCGCCAACGAAGGCGCCCAAGATCAGCAAGTAAGGGACGATGTTTGGCCAATCTGCAAAGTTGTCGGTGACGAATCCGGTTGTTGTGAGCATTGAAACCACGTGAAAAGCGGCTAGCCGGAAGCTCTGCCAACCATCATCGCTCGACCCAGCAAGGATTAGCGTGGCGATCAAAATGGCAATCAGGATGAAGATAAAGAAACTGCGTCCCTCTTCATCCCGCCAGTAGGACCGTAGCGAGCGGTCGCGATAACAAAAGAAATGCAACGCAAAATTCAAAGAGGACAACAGCATAAAAATGATGGCAACGATTTCGATCGCAGGGGAATCAAAGTGCCCTAGGCTGGCATCGAAGGTCGAAAACCCTCCAATCGCAACGGTTGAAAAACTGTGGCAGAGCGCTTGAAAAAAACTCATCCCTGCAACCCAATACCCGAGGCAACAGGCGATGGTTAGAGACAGATAAATTGACCATAGGGCCATAGCGGTCTGTTTGATTCTTGGGGTGAGTTTACTATCTTTTACCGGACCGGGCGTTTCCGTTCGATATAACTGCATGCCGCCGATGCCCAGCATAGGCAGCACCGCGACCGCTAAAACAATGATACCCATGCCGCCTAGCCATTGTAGCTGCTGTCGGTAGTATAAAAGCGATTGGGGGAGTGATTCCAAGCCGACCATGACGGTTGCGCCTGTGGTGGTGAGTCCAGAGAATGACTCAAATAAGGCGTCGACCAACGACAAGGCGGTATTGGGCGAGTCTGTAAAGGGCAGCGCGCTAAAGCAGCCAAGCGTGATATAGCAGAGTACGGTCACTAAAAAACCATCTTTTGTGCGCAGTGCTTCGGTAAATCGTCGAAACAGTAACCAAAGACTAAAGCCGCTTGCAAAAATGACGGCCGCCGCTTTGATAAAGATGGCGTGGGCGCCGTCTTGATAAAAAACCGAGACGAACAAGGGCGGTAACATTGTCGCACTGAAAAACATGAGCAGCCCGCCGACAATTCGAAAGGTAACGCCCAGGCGCATGACTAAAAGAAACTCACGGGGGCTTGGAAGAGCGCCTCCACTTCCCTTAAGCGACTTTTGTCGACGAGGAAGAGGATAAAATGATCGTCGGCTTCAACGACAACGTTGTCGTGGGCAATGATGACGCGATCACCCCTGACGAGCGCGCCGACACTGGTACCCCGAGGCAGTTTTAACTCCCCTAATGCTCTGCCGATGACCTTCGAGGTTTGTTGATCGCCATGTGCAATGGCTTCAATGGCTTCCGCAGCACCCCGACGTAGTGGGTGTACTCGCACAACATCGCCGCGCCGAACGTGGGTCAAAATGGCACCAAGGGTTGCTAATTGCGGCGATATTGCGATGTCTATGTCCTGGCCCTCAATGAGATCGACATAAGCTGGGTTATTAATCAGCGTTAACACTTTCCGCGCGCCTAAACTTTTGGCCAACATCGATGACATGATATTGGCCTCATCGTCATTGGTGATCGCGCAGAAAACGTCGGTATCTTCAATGTTCTCCTCAAGCAACAGCTCTCGGTCTGACGCATTACCATGCAGCACAATGCTACGTTCTAGGGATTCTGATAAGGCAAAACAACGGTTGCGGTTTTGTTCGATAATTCGGACGCCGTACCGACTTTCAAGCTGTACTGCTAAGTTTTCACCAATGTGTCCGCCACCCGCGATAATAATGCGCCGATTAGGCCGCTCATGTTGCCGAAGCTCATTCATAATGCTTTGGATGTTTTCGGCAGCTGCAATGAAAAACACCTCGTCGTTCGCCGCAATAACGGTTTCGCCTTCTGGCACAATGGGCCGGTCACCTCGAAAGATAGC
The DNA here is from genome assembly GCA_018647445.1 of Gammaproteobacteria bacterium. Taxonomy (GTDB): domain Bacteria; phylum Pseudomonadota; class Gammaproteobacteria; order Pseudomonadales; family Azotimanducaceae; genus UBA9926. The sequence goes on along the minus strand of JABGTE010000110.1, from coordinate 14,726 downwards.
CGCAACCCGCGTATCGGCTTGTGGCAGCAGCGTGCGAATGGTCTTTAAAGCTTGGTTCACAAGCGGGCTGTCTGCCTCGATCCTGAGGCCCACCAATTTCACCTGACCGCTCGCAAAGTCCATGACTTGCAAGGCTCCAGGGTTGTCAATCAGGCGCTTAATATCGTGCGTAATAATTTCTTCTGGATTGACGATATGATCTACCGGCATGGCGTCGTCCCGAAAAATGCCACCGCCGGTGAGGTACGCTCGGCTGCGAATTCGCGCGATCTTGGTCGGCGTATGAAACGCGGTGTAAGCCACTTGGCAAGCGACCATATTGATTTCATCAGAGTTTGTGACGGCGATCAGCATATCGGCGTCTTCCGCGCCGGCTTGCTTCAGCACAGGCGGATGCGAAGCTTGACCGCAGATCGTTTGAATATCGTATCGATCCTGAAGCTCCCGGAGCTTTTCTGGATCCGTATCGACGACGGTGATATCGCTCGCTTCTTTGACCAGGTTTTGAGCCAAGCTCGCGCCGACCTGACCTGCGCCCAAGATGATAATCTTCATAATCCGGGACTCATTTTTCTGATGTGCGCATAATAAAAACCATCGTGCACACCCTTCGTTGGCAGCAACTGTACGCCGATTGCTCTTGGAACGCCAACGGCCGGTAATGCAAGCGTTTCAGCATCATGATGGTTGTCCAAAAACCACACAAGATTGTCCTCATTTTCATCGCTAAAGACGGAGCACGTGACGTACAGGAGTCTGCCGCCAGAACGAAGTAGTGACCAGCACTGTGTTAGTAATTGTCTTTGGGTTTCGATGAGCGCCGCCAGATCCTCCGGCCGTCGAAGGAGCTTTATGTCTGGGTGCCGACGAATGACGCCGCTAGCGGAACACGGGGTGTCGAGGAGAATTTGATCAAAGGTGCCGAGGCCAGGCTGAGGCCTTGCCAGATCTAAACAGCGAAGATCGCCCGTTGCGCCCAAGCGCGTAAAATTTTCTGAAACGCGGTTGAGGCGGTCTGGATCAATATCCACGGAAACCAAATCGAGGGTCGGCGCGAGCTCCAGTAAATGACAGCTTTTACTGCCTGGTGCACTGCAGGCATCTAGAACGCGTTCAAAGGGTTTGGGTTCCAATAGTTGTGCTGCGAGTTGGGCACCCGAATCTTGCACACTCACCCAACCCTCATCAAAGCAAGGCAGATCGCTTACAGCGACCGCTTGATCCAGAATCAGTCCGTCCGGACTCAAGTTGCAGGGCATTGCGGTGAGGCCCTTGGCAGCTAACAGGCTTTGGTACGCTGATCGCGTCTGTTTCCCGGCATTCACTCTCAAAATCATCGGCGCAGGATCATTGTTTGCAGCGATAATGTCAGCTTTTTGGTCTGGCCAATCTGCCTCAAAACGATCGAGCATCCACAAAGGATGGTTTGTCAATGCAACTTCGCTGTGTATTTCTTTAATCACCGCCTGCCGGGTTCTTTGAAAGGTTCTAAGGGTTGCGTTGACCAGCCCTCTAGCCCAGGGTTTTTTCAGCCTTTTCGTGGTCTCAACAGCGGCATTGACACTCGTATACACGGGCTGATTTAGGAACTCCGTGGCGCTGATGCCCAAGATCAGTAAAAGCTTGAGGTCTTGATGTTTTTTTTGCAAAGGCTTGTCTAAGATCGTTTGCACAACGCTGTCGAGCCAAAAATAGTGCCGCAGGGTTGTTTGAACTAAAAACCGACCTAAGGGGTCAAGTGCTTGCCCATTGTAGGCATGCCCGTGAAGGACTGTTTGCGAGAGCACCGTCACTTCATTGATAAAATCTCTCATTTATTCGAATCGCTCGCCGGGGTCGAGTAGGGTTGTTTGCAGGTTTTTTAAGTTTGCGCCCTGAACAATCGTGCCCTTTCCTGTCGGTGATTGCAGTTGGGTAATATAAAGCTGACCATCACCGCATTGAACGCGTATTCCCGCTTTCGACTTTTCAAGAATGGTACCCGGCTCTGGGGTTGGTGCTGCGTAATTTAGTTGGCTTGACGCGACCTCGGCACCATAGCATCGAAACCGCGTCTCGCCTTGGGTTGTAAACGCAACTGGGTCGGGCACGAACGCCCTGATGTGTCTGGAGATTAGCGCGCTGCTCATAGACCAGTCTATTTTTGCTTCAGCTTTCAAAATTTTGTGTGCATAAGTCACGCCCACTTCTGGTTGAGGCTCGGCAACCAAGCCGGTCCGGGCAATCGTCTCCACAGCGTGAAGGAGCGCTTCCTGTCCTAAGCGCGCAAGTTTTTTAAACAAGCTGCCACTGGTTTCATTGGCATCGATGGCGCACGACTGGACGTTGATGATCGGCCCGGTATCCAAACCCTCTGCCATCTTCATGATGGTCACACCGGTCGTTTGGTCACCAGCCAGAATAGCGCGCTGCACGGGCGCCGCCCCGCGCCAGCGTGGTAGCAGCGATGCGTGAACGTTGATCGGGCCAATACGCGGCAGGGCTAAAACCTCTGGCTTCAGAATCTGACCATAGGCGACGACGATCAACAGGTCGAAAGAGAATCCGGCCAAGTGTTTGGTTTGAAGGCGCGTAGGCTGCAGCACGGTGAGCCCCTCCATAAGCGCGCGGTGTTTAACTGGGGAGGCAATTAGCTTTTTGCCGCGCTTGCCTGGCCGGTCGGGCTGAGTCACAACAGCCACGACCTCAATATCGGGATGCTCAATCAAGCCTCGAAGATGTTCGACTGCGAATTCTGGCGTCCCTGCAAACAGTACCCGCATCATAGTCGTTGCAGCTTTTGTTGCTTTAACAGTTTTTTCCTGAGTAATTGCCGTTTAGCGGGAGAGAGGTAATCGACAAAGAGTTTGCCGTCGAGATGATCCATTTCATGCTGGATACAAATGGCCAGTAAGCCATCGGCCTCAAGTTGAAAGGCTTCGCCGTTTCGATCAAGCGCCTCAACCAAAACTTTTTCGTGTCGAAAAACGCTCTCGTAGAACCCAGGTACAGACAAGCAGCCTTCCTGCGTTTCAACGTTGCCCTCACCCTCAATTAGCCTCGGGTTGACAAAGACAAGAGGTGATTGATGGTCTTCTGAAATGTCACAAACTATCAGCCTAAGATGCACGTTGACTTGAGTAGCGGCCAGGCCGATTCCGGGCGCTTGGTACATGGTTGCAAGCATTTGCTCAGCTAGCGTCGCGATGTCGCGCGTTACCGTTTGGATAGGCGCAGCCTTTGTTCGAAGCCGTACATCGGGGAATTCCAAAATGGTTAAAAGCGGTGTTGTCATAAATTGATCAATATTATTTTGTTGGTATTTCTAATGTCGAGTGGCGTGATTGCACGTTATGATATCGTAAGCTCACGATTAATCAGCTCGGTTCCCGTTCGGCGTAAATTGTACCGCGAATCGCAAAAGGAAATCGCATATGTTCACAGTACGCACGATCTCTGGCGCTTCATTGCTCTTTTTCTGTCTGATAATGGTCGGGCCGTTCGTCCCGCTGCACGCGATGGAGATTAAACCGAATGCGCCGGCGCAATATGTCGTTAAGACGGGTGACACGCTTTGGAACATTGCGTCGGTTTACCTAGAAGAGGCTTGGCAGTGGCCACAAATCTGGGCGCTTAATACTAATATCGCCAACCCGCATCTTATTTACCCGGGTGACGAGATTTCTCTGGTGATGATCGATGGACAACCCCGTTTAAGATTACAGCGAGGTGATCGGGTCGACCCTAGCGTGGTAAAGCGAGTCCCTAGCGTCCGGAGAATCAATGCGGCGGCGGCGATCCCAGCTTTGTCGCTTGATCAAATCGAGGCTTGGTTGGCGAAAGTCAAAATGGTGGACGCTGTGGAATTTGAGCGGTTGCCGTACATTCTTGCGGGTATTGATGGTAAGACCTTGTTAAAAACCGGAGATCAGGTGTACGTCAAGGGTGCGCTTGCAGCAGGCGTGTCCTCTTTCAAGATATACCAATCGGGTCAGCAATATTTGGACCCGATGACGGGTGCATTGATCGGTCTTGAAGCCCAAGAAGTGGGTCAGGCCAGGCTATTGTCTGAGCAGGCAGGCCTTGCAACCCTTAAAATTGTAAAGGTAACGGAAGAGGTAACGCCCGGCGACCGCTTAATGGTTGCCGAGGGTCTCGATATTGATGCGACCTTGTTTCCGCAGCCGCCAAAAAGCGCGGTGGCAGGACAAATAATTGGTCTGAGATCAGACGGAACCATTACTGCAGCACACTCCGTCGTTACCATCGATCTTGGATTAACCGATGGCTTGGCGGTAGGCGACCTCCTGTCCGTTGCGAGTCCCGGGGAGAGCGTGAAGGATCCGGTGACGGGCAAGGCCGTGACGTTGCCGGATCAAACGATTGGGCAGCTTTTGGTGTACCAAACGTTAAATCAAATTGCGTACGCGCTGGTTCTAAAAACGACGGCTGCTGTAAAAATCGGATTTCTCGCACAAAGCCCCTAGGTCTTACTTACGCAAGCTGGGAGCGATCCGCCATCTGCTGACGCCTGATTCAACGCTAACATCGTGGTCATTACAGATACTTGATTCGCCGATGACGCCGATGACGCCCTTTTACAACCGCGGAACGCAACGGTTGAACCAAAATAGCTTGCCGCGTTGTCTCAAGGAGATTCCGAGCCCGCCTGCGCAATTGTATTGTGTGGGGCAATTGGATATTCGTCTCGGACCGAAAATCGCAATGGTTGGCAGCCGAGCGGCCTCTTGGCATGGTTTGCAGTTTGCTGAGCAATTAGCGGGTCAATTAGCGGCGCTTGGGTTTGTTGTTGTGAGCGGTCTTGCCCGGGGTATTGATGCGGCGAGCCACCGCGGGGCCTTGGCCGTCGGCGGTAAAACGATTGCTGTCTTGGGTCAGGGTTGCGATGTCGTCTACCCCATGCAAAATCATGCGTTGTATCAAGCCATTGCGCGTGAGGGCCTGCTTGTGTCGGAATATTCGGACGGCACCGGACCAAAGCCTTATCACTTCCCAGCGCGTAATCGAATTATAACGGGCCTGTGCGATGCCCTGATCGTGGTTGAAGCTCGCACGCGCAGTGGCTCTTTGATTTCGGCTAAATTGGCGCTTACGCAAGGCCGGGAGGTATTTGCGGTGCCGGGCCCGGTGGTCGCTGGTGCGGCGTCAGGGTGCCATGAGTTAATCCGCGAGGGCGCTCATCTCATGGACTCTATTGCAGACCTTTACCGGGAAATGCCGGACCTCTTTCGACACGCTCAGCCAATAAAAGCGGCCCTATCCGTGGCTGACAAGCCTGCTGCAGAAGGTGTAACGGATAACCATCAAGCGCTGCTGGCTCTGCTAACAGCGGGTCCTATGGTTTTTTCGGATTTGCTCGCTAACTTCGATGGCACAATCGAGAGCTTGGTGACGGCACTGGCGCATCTCGAACTTTCCGGAGAGATTGAGCACCTTGGGATTTTGTACCAACTCAGACTGCAGTCAAGATAGATGTTTTAGGGCCGAAGGCTGGTCGCGATACCATCTGATTTTAGGGTTTTCATGCGGCTCGATACGTTTTTGGCGCGTCTCGCGTGCCCATTGATAAAGGAATGCTTATAATCATTGGCTCGAAAGTTGGAGATAACGCATGGAAACGAAATTTGTAGCGATCTTAATGGGTTCGGACTCAGACTTACCGATAATGGATGCGGCAGTCGATATTCTGAAGCGGTTTGGCGTTGCCCTTGAGGTCAAGGTGACCTCAGCACACCGCACACCGGCAGAAACTCAGGCGTATGTTCAAAGCGCTGAGACTCGTGGTTGTCAGGCCTTCATTGCAGGAGCGGGTATGGCAGCACATTTGGCAGGGGCGATTGCGGCGCAAACGACTCGACCTGTTATTGGTGTGCCCATTGATGCAGGTCCCTTGCAGGGCTTTGATGCATTATTGTCAACGGTGCAAATGCCGGGCGGCATTCCGGTGGCAACGGTCGCGATTGGTAAAGCCGGTGCAAAAAACGCCGGTTATTTAGCGGTTCAAATGATGGCATTATCGGATTCCAGCCTCGCCGAGGCCCTGCAACGTGAACGCCTCGAGAACGCGCAGGCAATCCTCGAAAAATCCGAAGCAATTGGACAACGCTACCTTTGAGACACGCTCAGATTGGGGGTTGCGATCGCCAAGCGCTCTTATCCGGCGCGGTGATTGCCTATCCGACGGAAGGGGTCTGGGGTTTGGGCTGTTCGCCGGCCTCTGAGCAAGCGGTAATGCGAGTTTTGCGTATGAAGCAGCGGTCGGTAAAACAAGGCCTTATTCTTGTGGCCGGATCGATTGATCAGTTTGCGCCGTATTTTGGGGGCCTGAACGAAGATCAAATTCAACAATTAAATGCGTCTTGGCCTGGCCCAGTGACCTTCTTAGTCCCGGATCAGGGCGTGAGTCCGGATTTTATTCGGGGAGATCACGCAACGGTTGCGCTGCGCGTCTCTGCTCACCCGGTTGTGCAATCTCTGTGTCAAATGCTTGGTGGGCCAATGGTTTCGACCTCAGCGAATCGATCTGGCGAGCCTGCAGCGTTATCTGAGTCAGAAGTTGCTGAGCAGTTTGCCACTGAAGTGGACTTTATTATTTCCGGCCCACTGGGCGGTCAGACCGGCCCAAGTGAAATCATTGATCTGGCGACAGGGCAAGTGCTTCGGCCTCAGGGGGCGAGATGATTAACCTTGCCGTGTTTGGCAACCCGATAGCGCACAGTCGGTCGCCTGAGATCCATGGCCTGTTTGCACAGCAATTTGGGATCGCGTTGAACTATCAGAAAGTCTTGGTGCCAGCGGATGGTCTCGCGCAGGCTGTTGCTGAACTGATCCGGCAGGGCGCACGCGGTTGTAACATTACGGTCCCATTTAAGTCTCAAGCTCTCGCGCTGTGCGACGAGGTTAAAGGAGATGCGATCGGTCTGGGTGTGATTAATACGCTAGATTTCGCACCCAATGGAAAGGTTTACGGCTATAACACCGATGCCCAGGGCCTGATTACGGACCTTAAAGACCATCTTGAGCAATCGATTCACGGCCGAAGGGTGCTCTTGATTGGTGCTGGCGGCGCGGCTCAGGGGGTGGTGCCAGCGTTGCTGCGGGAGGCGCCCGAGACGTTGCACGTTTGGAACCGCACGCCCCAGCGTGCTGAGCAACTTGTTCGTTTGGTGCCCAGCTCGCAACTTGAGGCGAAAACCCTCGAGCAGCTGGATGCGCAATACGATCTTATTATCAACGCGAGTGCGGCAGGCTTAAAAGGCAGCGCACCGGATCTGCCCAGCCGAATCATTGGGCCCGGTTCATTTTGTTATGATCTAAGCTACAGCGATTCTGAAACGCCTTTTTTGCAATGGGCTTCCGGCTTGGGGGCAAAGCATCGGGCAGATGGGTTCGGGATGTTAATTGAACAAGCCGCTGCCGCCTTTTACATTTGGTTTGAATTGTCGCCAGATACACAAATGGTTCGCACAGAAATGCTGAGTTAAACCTAGTCCTCAAGGAGTGTTACGTTGAACGCGTTACTAATACAAAGCCCGTTTCCTGATTTTGAGTCAATTTCTGCTGAGCACGTGGTACCCGCCATTGAGGCCATCTTGAAAGCCAATCGGTCTGAATTAGCTTTAATTAAGGACAGGGCTAAGAGTGCTGATCTGGTTCAGACTTTTCATGCCCTTGAACGGCTCGGTGCCCGTTTAAACGAAGCTTGGGCGCCCGTTGAGCATTTAAACGCGGTTATGAGCCATGATGCGTTAAGAACGGCTTATAACACCTGCTTGCCTTTGCTGAGCGCGTATGAAACCGAGCTTGGTCAAGACCGGGACTTGCTGGGAATTTATGAAGCGATTGCCGCCCAGCAAACGGCATTGCCTTTAACCCCCGCCGACTGCAAAGCCGTCGCCAATGCCTTACGTGATTTTCGATTATCGGGCGTTGCCTTAACCCCCGCCGACCGAAAGCGTTATGGTGAACTCAAACAACGACTTAGTGAGCAGACCAGTCTATTTTCCGAGCATATCTTGGATGCAACGGATGCTTGGGAAAAGGTAATTACAGAGAAAGCGGAGTTGGATGGGCTCCCAGAGACCGCCATTGCGCTGGCAAGACAAGCAGCAGATTTAAAAGGCTATGACGGTTATCTACTTGATCTGAGCAGTCCAAGTTATTCATCTGTAATGACGCACGCTACAGATCGAGGTTTGCGGCAAGAGGTTTATGAAGCCTATACAACACGGGCGTCTGAACTGGGCCCGCAGGCGGGTCAGTTTGATAACACGGGCTTGGTACAAAAAATTTTAGAAGACCGGATTGCGCTCGCAAATCTGCTGGGGTTTGAGCAATTTTCTGGACTGAGTCTTGCGACCAAAATGGCTGAGAGTCCGGACGCCGTAATGACCTTTTTATTGGATCTAAGCAATCATTCTAAATCGGTGGCTGAGCAGGATTTTGATGACATTGCGCGGTATGGGCTGGAGGCCTTGGGGTTGTCCTCGATTCATCCTTGGGATGTGGCTTTTTGCGGCGATCGATTGAAACGGCATCGGTTTGATTTGTCGGATGAGGACCTAAGACCGTATTTTCCAGTTCAAAAAGTCATCGACGGCTTATTCGAGATTGTTCAAAGAATCTTCGGTATTGAGGTTATCCCGGTGACCGATATGTCGGTCTGGCACCCAGATGTCACCACCTACCTGATTCGTCGACAAGGCGTACCGCTTGCACGTTTTTACTTTGATTTATACGCTCGAGCTAAAAAACGCGGTGGCGCTTGGATGGCAGACTGCCGATGTCGACGCCAGGACCCGGCGCATGGGCTAACTCTGCCGGTGGCCTTTCTGACGTGTAATTTTGCACCACCAGTTAATGATCAACCTGCTCTGCTTAGCCACGATGATGTCGTGACCTTGTTTCATGAATTTGGTCATGGGCTTCATCACATGCTGACGCAAGTTGATTGCGCATCGGTCTCGGGTATAAACGGTGTTGCTTGGGATGCGGTTGAGCTTCCCAGTCAATTTCTTGAAAATTGGTGCTGGGACCCAGACGCGCTTAATCTTATTTCGGGTCAGGTCGACACCGGCGAGCCGCTTCCGCTGGCGTTGTTAGATAAAATGCTGCAAGCGCGTAACTTTCAGTCGGGTATGCAGATGGTGCGACAGCTCGAGTTCGCCCTCTTTGATTTCAGGCTGCATAATGAATTCGATGGTCAGCCCGAGACGCTGCGTACGATCTTGGATGAAGTGAGAGCGGCGGTTTCGGTCACGCCCATTTCAGAGACGAATCGGTTCCAAAATGGGTTCAGCCATATTTTTGGCGATGTGATGGGCTATGCCGCGGGCTACTACAGTTATAAATGGGCAGAAGTGCTCAGTGCAGATGCTTTTTCCAAATTTAAAGAAGACGGTATTTTCAATCGACAAACGGGTGAACGGTTTTTGACCACCGTTTTAGAGCAAGGCGGCGCGCGCGACGCATTAGAACTGTTCATCGACTTTCGCGGACGCGCGCCAAGCATTACACCACTGCTCCAGCAGGAAGGTATTCTCTGATGAGCCGACGTTTTATTGCAGGTGCTCGATGTCAGAGCTGCAGGGCCGAAGATACCCTTTATTTTGATTCCCAGAGCACAAGCGATATTGTGCTTTGCGTCGACTGTGGTTTCACCGAGGCACGACCGAAATCGGTTGACGTCCCTACGCCGCCCGGGGCGGATGAAATCGTACCGCTAAAGTTCCCAATGACTTGAGGGTAAGCATTCTCACAGCTATACTTGCGCCCCCGGGAACCCGATGTCGTTCAACTGGGCCGCGCGGGTAGCGATTTGGTCTCTGGGCGAGCGGTGAGGACTCGAGTAATTGAGCCCGATAAACTGCATCAATAACCCGAGCAGACATAAGCCGATAGATGCAATTCGGTCGTAAAACATTGATAATCCGGCAGTCGTTCGCCACAGAGCCGTCACCTTTCGATGTCGAGAGTCGGTTATAAGGAAAAAGTCCTGCACTAAAAAGGCAGAGGGAATAAGTGAAAAGCGGGGTTGCGGGGCAGCCTTGAAGACCACTTCAAAGGTTTAATCGTCAATTAGGTTGGAGTTGCGAGACATGGCAAGAAAAGAAAGCAAAGTAGGAGGGGTTCAGCGATTGAAGGCCTCTCTACAGTGGTTGATCGCTGTGGCTGCCTTGAGTTCAAGTTGGCAGGCCCTAGCGGATTGGTCCGCTTTGAACATGACTAGGGGGGTAACGGCGATCTCGCGCGAGGTCTACGACCTACACATGCTTATTTTTACCATATGTGTGGTCATTGGTGTTTTAGTCTTTGGCGTCATGATTTGGTCGATGCTTGTGCATCGAAAGTCGCTTGGACACAAACCGGCTACGTTCTCTCACAGCACTAAATTAGAATATGCTTGGACGATCATCCCAATTTTCATCCTGATTGGGATGGCGGTTCCAGCAACTAGCACCTTGCGTGACATGTATGATGCCTCGGGCGCAGACATTGATATTGAAGTTCGAGGCTACCAATGGAAGTGGCAGTATACGTACTTAAGCGACGACCCAAACCAAGAAGTTAAATTCATCAGTAGCCTACTGACACCGCCGGATGAGTATTATAACCGTACGCCTAAGCGCGAAAACTACTTGTCAGACGTCGATAATCCACTGGTTATCCCGATTAATAAGCGGGTCCGGTTCCTCATCACCTCCAATGATGTGATTCACTCTTGGTGGGTGCCTGATTTTGCAGTCAAGAAGGATGCGATACCAGGATTTGTCCACGAAGCATGGGCGGTCGTGGAAGAGCCTGGCATTTATCGCGGCAAATGTACGGAGCTGTGCGGCAAAGATCACGGGTTTATGCCTATCGTGGTCAAAGCGGTCGAGCAAGCGGAGTACGAAAGCTGGCTTGCTATGAAACAGCAAGAAGCGTTGCAGGTTTATGAAACGGTTGGAAAGACTTGGACAATGGCAGAGCTGATGGAAACGGGCGAGCAAGTGTATGCTCAGGCCTGTCAGTCTTGTCATCAGGCCAATGGTCAAGGTATCCCACCCGCATTTCCCTCTCTGGTTGGACAGGGTTTGGCAATTGGCCCGATCGACGCGCACATTGATATCGTCGTAAACGGTAAAGCGGGATCGGCGATGCAAGCCTTTGCTGCGCAATTAAACCCGGCTGAGATCGCAGCGGTTGTAACCTATGAAAGAAATGCATGGGGTAATAATGTGGGCGATCTAGTGCAGCCCCGAGCAGTCAATGCACTGATTAGTAGCAAAGAATAGGAGAAAGGGATGAGCGCAGTTATTGAAAATCATCACGACGATCATCATCACGGCCCAGACAAGGGATTGATGCGTTGGGTTTTAACGACCAACCATAAAGATATAGGCACCCTCTACCTTTGGTTCAGCTTTGCCATGTTTTTGACCGGTGGTTGTATGGCATTGGTGATCCGTGCCGAACTGTTCCAGCCGGGCTTGCAACTGGTTGTGCCAGAGTTTTTTAATCAAATGACAACCATGCACGGACTAATCATGGTGTTTGGCGCTGTTATGCCGGCGTTTGTTGGTCTAGCAAATTGGTTGGTGCCAATGATGATCGGTGCGCCGGATATGGCGCTACCCAGAATGAATAACTACAGTTTCTGGATCTTGCCGTTTGCCTTCAGCATGTTGCTGAGCACCCTGTTTATGGAAGGCGGCGCGCCAAACTTTGGTTGGACGTTCTATGCGCCCTTGTCGACAGAATATGCCCCGCCTAGTGTGACCTTCTTTATTTTCGCGGTGCACTTAATGGGTATTTCCTCGATTATGGGTTCTATCAATGTCGTAGTCACAATTCTGAACCTCCGTGCGCCGGGTATGCGCTTGATGGATATGCCATTATTCGTCTGGACATGGCTCATTACCGCTTATCTTTTGATTGCGGTGATGCCGGTTCTGGCAGGCGTTGTGACCATGATGCTTATGGATATTCACTTCGGTACAGCGTTTTTCAGCGCTGGCGGTGGCGGTGATCCCGTTTTGTTCCAGCACGTTTTCTGGTTCTTTGGGCACCCTGAAGTTTATATTATGATCCTGCCTGCGTTCGGTATTGTCTCAGCGATTATCCCGACCTTCGCTCGCAAGAAATTATTCGGATACGACTCAATGGTGTATGCAACCGCATCGATTGCATTTTTATCTTTCATCGTTTGGGCTCACCATATGTTCACAGTTGGGATGCCGATTGCGGGTGAGCTGTACTTTATGTATGCGACGATGTTAATCGCGGTGCCGACGGGCGTGAAGGTTTTCAATTGGGCAGCGACGATGTGGCAGGGTTCGATGACGTTTGAAACACCCATGTTGTTTGCAGTCGCCTTTGTCATTCTGTTTACCATTGGTGGGCTGTCTGGACTGATGCTCTCGATTGTCCCAGCAGACTTCCAATACCACGACACCTACTTTGTGGTTGCGCATTTTCATTATGTCTTAGTGCCAGGTTCGATCTTTAGCATCATGGCGGCTGCTTATTATTGGCTGCCGAAGTGGACGGGCAACATGTATGATGAAACCCTCGGTAAGACGCATTTTTGGTTATCCTTCGTTGGGGTGAATGTCACGTTCTTCCCGCAGCATTTTATCGGTCTAGCAGGTATGCCGCGTCGCTACCCTGACTACGCGTTGCAATTCGCAGATTGGAATATGGTTTCTAGCGTTGGCGCATTTATCTTTGGGTTCAGTCAGCTGCTATTTTTGTTCATCGTGATCAAGTGCATCATGGGTGGTAAAAAAGCGACCGACGAAGTTTGGGACGGTGCAGAAGGGCTTGAGTGGACCATCGCGTCACCTGCGCCCTACCACACCTTTTCGACGCCCCCTGAACTACCTGAACGTTCAATGGCGTAGTCGAGTAACGACCGATGGCGCAGACCGATCAGAATGTACAGACCCGAACCACGCTCAAGTTAGTTGGCGTGGTTTTGGGCATGTTTGTTTTTGGCTTCGCGTTGGTGCCTTTGTATGACATTTATTGTCAGGTGACGGGTGCCAATGGTAAAACCGCGAGTGCCTATGTGGTTCCCGAAGATGGTATCGCGGTAGATTCCGACCGTTGGGTAACCGTTCAGTTTTTAACCAATAACAATGCCAGTATGCCGTGGTCGTTTAGACCTGAGGTCCGGAGCATGAAAGTCCGGCCTGGCGAAATGAACCAAACCACGTTTTATGCGAGCAATCCCGCCGGCTATACGATGACAGCCCAAGCAATTCCGAGTGTTGCGCCGTTTCACGCAGCGGAATACATGCATAAAACCGAGTGCTTTTGTTTTGAACAGCAGGTCCTTGCGACTGGAGAAGCCATTGATATGCCGCTTCGGTTTATCATTGACCCTTACCTGCCGGAATCTGTTCAGACGCTCACCTTGTCATATACGTTGTTTGATATTACGGATATGACAGCATCAGCTGCTGCTGAATAATCAGTGATTTAATGGAGAATCCAGATGTCCTCTGACTCAACTTATGAAAGCTATTATGTGCCTCATAACAGTCCCCTTCCGATTTTTGCATCCTTAGGCCTGTTCCTGACGGTTTATGGGGGCGGCAGCCTGCTGAATGAGATTCAGTCTGGGTCTGGCGGCAATTTTGGTACGACTGTGTTTGCGATGGGTGGCCTGATCATGGCGACGACGCTGTTTTTCTGGTTCTCTAAAGTGATCGAAGAAAACAACGCTAAAATGTATAGCCAACAAATGAATAAATCTTTTGTTTGGGGCATGAGCTGGTTCATCTTCTCTGAAGTCATGTTTTTTGCCGCGTTCTTTGGCGCTCTTTTCTACGTTCGCTTTTGGGTCGTTGACTGGATTGGTGAAGCAGACGATGTTGTGGGAGGGCGTGGTCCTAGCAGCATGATATGGCCAGATTACGTGCCGGAATGGCCTCTCTTAAACAACCCGAACCCTGAGCAATTTCCTGCTCCAGCGGGTGTGATTGGTGCGTGGGGTTTACCATTGGTTAATACTTTGCTGCTCGTTGCATCAAGCTTCACAGTCACGCTTGCACATCATGCGATCAACGATGGCGAGCGTAAGAAGATCGTTGGTTGGTTAATGGTCACGATCGCGCTGGGTTTGGCCTTCTTGGTGTGCCAAGGCGTTGAGTACTATGAAGCCTACACACACTATGGCTTGACACTAAGTTCTGGCATATTTGGTTCAACCTTTTTCATGTTAACTGGATTCCACGGCGCCCACGTCACAATTGGAACGATCATGTTGATTGTCATGTTGGGTCGGGCAATGAAAGGACATTTTACCAAGACAGACTGTTTTGGTTTCGAAGCAGCGGCGTGGTACTGGCATTTCGTTGACGTGGTTTGGTTGTTGCTTTTCATTTTGGTTTACATCCTCGGCACCTAACGGCGAGGGTGGACTCAAGTCAGGGTCAAGGCTGAGAGGGATGACGGCCCAAGCGGAAAGGCATCTACGATAAGGTAGGGTGCCATGGGGCGGCGATGCCCAGTTGTCCGGTGAAGAGCCCGTAGACGACGACAACTAGTAGTAGCGCTGCAAGCGACACGCGAATTGTCAGGAATTTAGCCGTTCGGCTGACTTTTTCTTCACCCATATCGTGCATCATTGCGTAAAAGGCAGTACCCAGAGCAATAATATTTGCGAGCAGTAGTAATACGACGATTGTTTTAAGCAGCATCTTGTAGTCCCTGGTCAATATGGTGATACGTCTCTCTGG
>JABGTE010000241.1 GCA_018647445.1 Gammaproteobacteria bacterium | reverse complement strand
TACATTGCGAATAATCAATTGCAGTGCCCGGCCAATGGTCGCGTTGGCGCGATTACCCTGACCGAGCGCATTCCCGCCTGAATTCATCCCAATTGCTCTTGAGACCGGGCCGTTTACCATCACCATTGGACCTGAAAAATACGTTGTAGCTAACAAGCCGTGCATACAAAACTGATCTTCTAAAACTGCTTCAACAGCGGCAATTACAACGGGCAGATACTCAGGTCGACAGCCGGCTAGGACCGCATTGATTGCGATTTTTTCAATACTGCAGGGCGCAAAATCGGGCGGCACAATACCAATGATTTCATCTGGTTGCCGCAAAGTTCCTGCAAGCATTCGCATGACGCGCTCGGCGGTGGGCGGTACTACGGGTAGGCCATCAGACCAACCCTGGTCAAAGCCGATTTCAATCTCATCAACGTTTTCAAAATTTAGTCGTCGCGCCGAGAGCATGTGGCTCGAGAATTGCGCGGCAAGTCGTTCCTGCATGCCTGGATCATGGGTTTTTGAACCGCACCCGGGTCTAAATTTGGGTAGGTCGCTCTTAAATTGAATGCCGAGCAGCGCTTCCCATGCAGCGACGTCCCAGCCAAAGATTCTGGAAGCCTCAACACCATCTTTTCGAATAATAAGGGTGGGCACTACTTCGATTCGCAAGCGATAGGACTGCTCGAGAGACGCATCAAACTCGACCGGAAGGTCCTTGGGAAAGTCAGGAGTATCCTGACAGATAACGTTGAGCTTAAAGTGCTCAGCTATCTGACCCATGATCGGTTCGATTAAGGTGCAAGTCTCGCAGCCCTGTTTTACAACCAAAGTGATCTCTGTCATCGCAGGTTACCTTCTTTATAGTATTGACGAACCTGTTCTAAATCTTCCGGCGTATCGACACCAGCTGGCACAGGCTTTACAGCCTGCTCAACCAGGATCTCTGCGCCATGAGCGAGGGCTCTTAATTGTTCAAGTTTTTCAAGTTGCTCAAGTCGTGTGGGCGGCCATTGAACAAATTGGCGCAGAAAGCCGGCTTGGTAAGCATATAGTCCGATATGTCTTAAGTAGTCGTCCGCCGCGATCGGGTCCTGGTCTCTGTTAAACGGGATGGCCGCCCGGCTGAAGTAGAGCGCTCGGTTTGTAAGACTCGTTACAACTTTGACACAATTTGGATCGGATAGTTGCGCCGCGTTATCAAACCTGCAGGCCAGCGTCGCCATTTCAGTCTGCGCGTGCGCAAGGCCTTCAGCAACTTGATTTAGGCATTCCGGGGGCATCAAAGGTTCATCGCCCTGCAAATTAACCACGATAGTGTCATCACTCAAGTTCAGGCTAGCGGCTGCCGCAGCTAGTCGGTCCGTGCCTGACGGTAGGTCCGCCTCGGTCATGACAACCTCACATGAGCTGTTTTTCAGAGCGGCCTTGATGTCTTGATGATCTGTGGTGACGACCACCCTGCTCGCTGCGCTAAACATTGCTTGCGCTACCACTCGCTGAATCATGGTTTGCCCCTGGATGTCACATAAGGGCTTTCCGGGCAAACGGGTGCTTTGCCATCTGGCGGGGATAATAATGATAAAAGGCATCGTCACGATGTCGGCGCCGCCTCATCTTCGTGACTGAGGGTATCGCCTAAACGCCTTGCTTCGTTGGGTAGCATGACCGGAATCTCATCGCGTATTGGATAGGCCAATTGATCAACTGAGCAGACTAACTCGCCCAGTCCTGTATCGAGGGTGAGCGTCCCCTTGCATACAGGGCAAACTAAAATTTCGAGTAATCGATGATTAATTGCCATAACGCCTACCTTCCTTAATTTTCTTGCTTTAGATTTAATCACACCCGTCGAATAACGTCTGCGTTCACTACGATTTTGCGCCAGGGATTCGCATTATTGACTCTGTTGTAAGGCCTGCCGGATTTTTCCTTTAAGCGCATCGGGTAGGTCCAAGCGAACAACCAGAACTAATACGGGCGCCCTGATGGCCTTAAAGTCGAGCGCGCGGCACCTGCTGTAGTCTTTTTCAGTCATAACAACTGGTCGGTCATCATGAAAGTTAAGATCCTCTTCACCAAAGGGCGCATGGTCCGGCCAAGGATGCTCAATCACCGAGCAACCCAACCCTGAAAGGGTCTGGAAAAAGCGTTGTGGATGGCCAATGCCTGCCACGCCATGCACGGATTTCCGCTGAATGACTTCCAAAGACACTGTCTGGGCTGTTTTGGCATCAAGCAGGTGATCGATCTCGACGGCAATTGAGAGGGCGCTTGCGGGCGCTACCTTAAACTGGTCGGGCCCGTTGACCAAAATACAATCTACTTCCTGAAGCCGCGAAGGTTTTTCTCTCAGCGGACCCGCCGGCAGCAATCGACCATTGCCAAAACCGCGCAATCCATCGATCACGACTATCTCGAAATTACGCGGTAGCGGATAGTGTTGTAATCCATCATCGCTGATGATCACGTTGCAATCGGTGGTTTCACCCAAATGGATGGCTGCTTGAACTCGGTCTCGGCAACAGACTGTAGGAACGCCCGTTGACGCCTCGATCATAAGAGGCTCGTCGCCAACCAAGGCGGGGTCGGACGCTGCAGTGACTCGGATTAAATGTTTTGAAGACCCACCAAACCCTCGAGAGATCACGCCAGGCTTATAGCCTTCCTGGGTTAACCAATTGGCGAGTGCAATCACAACGGGCGTTTTGCCGGTGCCACCGGCCGTAATATTACCCACTACAATAATTGGGATTGGGCTTTGGTAACGTGCTTGATGGGTCTCTGAGCGACGCCGTTTGCGCCCCGCGAGCTGTTGAAACACCCAACTGAATGGTGTCAGCAAACTCAACCATCGATCTCGCCGGTACCAAGCTCTAGGCAGCCACAGTCCTAATTGAAAACCCTGCCGCTGATCGCCTGGAACGGCCCCGGCCGACTCAACAGTTTGGGATTGTACCTGAGGCTCGAGCGCTGTCTCTGAGTCTCCCACTTGATAGAATTGCGCGTAGCGCTCACCAAGTTGTAATAGTTCTTGGTGAGTGCCCTGCTCCTTAATTTCACCATTGTCTAAAACCAGGATCCGGTCCGCTTTTTCGATCGTGCTTAAACGATGGGCAATCACGATGGTCGTGCGCCCTTTAACTACTTGTTCCAGCGCAGTTTGAATGGCACGTTCCGACTCAGTATCTAACGCGGACGTCGCTTCATCGAGAATCAATACGGGCGCATCTTTTAATAGCGCTCTGGCGATTGCTAGGCGCTGGCGCTGGCCACCCGAGAGCAATACACCATTGTCTCCGACTTCAGTTGCTAAGCCATGATCAAATTCTTGAATAAAATCCCAGGCTTGCGCATCCTTAGTCGCTTGCACTACGTCGGACGCCGTTTTGTCCGCCAAAGCGCCATAGGCAATATTGCGTTCAATAGTGTCGTTGAACAACGTGATGGTTTGGCTAACGAGCGCCATATGGCTTCTAAGGTTTTTACGCGTCATCGTGGCAATGGCATGACCATCTAATAAAATTTCACCAGTAGTTGGTTCGTAAAACCTCGGAATCAACGAGGCAAGGGTCGATTTGCCGCCACCGCTCGGCCCAACCAGGGCGATTGTTTCACCTGCCAAGGCTGTGAACGAGATGTTCTTAAGCACCTCGCCGTCCGCATGCGGGTAGCTAAATGATACATTCCGAAACTCGATCGAGCCCTTGACCGCCTCTAAGACTAAATCGCCATCATCAGGCTCCACAGCCTCGTCTAGGACGTCAAATAGGTCAGCGGATGCCGCAATGCCTTTTTGAACAATGGCGATGATTTCGGTTAATTGACGGATTGGTTTTGCGAGGAGTCCGCCGGTTGTGATGAAGGCGACGACATCGCCTGTTGACATCAGGCCGCGGATGCTAGGGTCCAACAACAACCAGACCAGTCCTGCTAACACCAACGATACGATCAATTGAATCACGGGCGTTGCGATCGCGGATGTAATGACCATTTTCATTGACTGATTGCGGTTGAAGGCACTGACGCGCTCAAACCGTTTGCGTTCATAGCTTTCGCCGCCAAAGGTCCGGACCTCGCGATAGCCTTGAACGGCTTCAGAGGCCACCTGTGTCACGTCCCCCATGGAGTCTTGAATGCGTTCGCTGATCCGCCGAAACCGGCGTCCGGCTATCCGTGCGAGCAAGCCAATGATTGGCGCTGCGATTAAAAACAATAAGGTTAGACGCCAGTTAAGATAAATTAAGAAGCTTAGATAGCCTACGACGGTTAAGCCTTCGCGAAACAATATCTTAACGGCGTCGGTTGCAGCCCCCGTGACCTGTGTTACGTGATACGTCAGCTTGGCGACAAGGTGACCAAAGGGGTGATTGTCAAAGTAGCTGCTTGGCAGGCTGAGAAAACGATCAAACAGCTCGACACGCAACGTGTAGATCATGGCGTTTGCAGCGAAATGAATAAAATAGTTGCCAATAAAGGTTCCGATTCCACGGATTAAAACAATGACGACAATTGCGGTCGGGACAAATTCCTGGTTGTCGATTGCATTCAGAGTTAGCCAACTTTGAAGCTTTTCCATGGCCCAGCCTGCCGTATCTGCTGGGTCTCCTTGGAGTGAGTCCACTAAATAAGCAACGAGTTGAACAACGCTCACGTTGGCGATGGAATACAGCGAGAACCCGATCAGACTCATAAAGAACGCTGTCCAAGGGGTATAACTCAAGAGTCGCTTATAAATCACACTGTCCGTTGGGTTTGAGCTCATAAGATGATCAATTCGGGGCTTCTGAATTCGACTGGGTTTTAATGTGCACCCGGGTGATGCCTGCTTGGGTCAAAATGTCGAGCAGGGTCACGACATTTTGATGGCTGGCACGGGCATCTGCCATGAGTACAACATGTTCTGGCTTCAGTGTTTTGATCGCCGCTTGAATAGCAATTGTGAGCGCAGCAGATTCTGGACTCAAAACAACGGCATCATTGATCGCGTATTCCCCGCGGCTCGACACGCTCACAACCATTAAATCGGTCGTCGACTCCGACTGACCATCGGCTGTTGGTAGTTCCAAATCAATCTGGGTTTCTAATTTAAACGAAGTCGAGACCATAAAAAAAATCAGCAGTAAGAATACAACATCGATCAAGGGCGTTAAATTGACCTCAAGGGGGTCTGTTCTTCGACGAACAAAGTTCATCCTTCGGACCGCTCTGCTAAAAAGGGAACCTGTCTGGCGGTAATGTGATCGACGAGGCTCTGAGCATCTTGCTGCATGTCGATCGCCAGCTCATCGATTTTTCGAACCAGAAAACGGTGGCAAAACAGTGCCGGGATAGCAACGCTAAGTCCAGCGGCAGTCGTAATCAGGGCTTCGGAAATACCGCCTGCTAAGGCGGGTGCATTGCCGATACCTGCCAATTGAATGGCGCTGAAAACTTTAATCATGCCGATGACGGTGCCTAGCAACCCGAGTAATGGCGCGATCGCCGCGACGCTACCCAAGGTCGACAAATAACGTTCCAAGTCATGAACGACTTGAATACCTGTGGCTTCAATGCTTCGAAGCATTGGGTCTCGGCCGAAGGGGTTTTGCTGAATTCCGGCGGCCAACACCTGACCTAAAGGCGAGCTGAGCTGCAGTTGGCTAAGGGCTTCTGACGTGAGTGGACCCACCTCAATCTGGACCAGCACGTCGGCCAAAAGTTGTCTCGGGGCAACCGTTTGACGGCGCAAAGTCCAAGCACGCTCGATTGCAATGCCTGCGGCAACGATGGAGCAGGCAATGATCGGAATCATCAACCAGCCTCCTGACTTTAGGAGTTCAAACACGCCGTATCCCACGTTGAGCAAATCGGTACTTTAGCACAAGGATCTGGGTTCGCCTCGGCTCTATCTGGATCTGGATTATCAAACCTTAAGCTACAATTTTGTTGTCAAATAACGTTGCAATCTGGTGAGCGCTGAGACCCAAGTCTTGGGCAAGGATCTCTTCACTGTGCTCACCAAGGCTCGGCGCGCGAAGCGCAGGCAGGTTAGTGCTCGCGCCAAAACGAATCGGGTTGGCTGGGGCAAGATAGGTTCCAATGCCGGGCTGATCCAGCAAATTGAACAGCGGATTGTCTTCGGAACAATCCGGGTCCAACGCAAGAAGCTCTTGGAATGTGTGATATGGCCCAAAACAAACGCCGGCCTCTTCCAAAAGTTGGCTCACTTCTTGGGCCGTACGTGCCTTAAACCAAGGGTTTATTAGCTCTGCAATCAAGATGCGATGCTCAAATCGCTGACTCTGGGTCTCAAAGTAGATTGATTGATGCGTTGCAAGGTCGGCAACCTTCTCCGAGATACCGGTTGCTTTGATGATCGCTTGCCATTGTTTGGGCGTGAGCCCAACCAACATGAATCGCTTGCCATCTTGACTCACAAAGTCTTTTCCGAAAGCGCCGTAAAGATAATTGCCATAACGGGGTCTCTCCGCTTGATTTATCGCAGCTTCTGCGAGGTTGCCAAGGTGACCGGCAGTTGCCAGTGCGACATCCTTTAACGCAATTTCGACCAACTGGCCTGCGCCCGACGTTCGGCGATGACGTTCCGCGGCCAGCAGCGCGGTTGCCGCCATCTGGCCCGTTATATTGTCCCAGGCTGGCAACACATGGTTTGTGGGTGCTGAATCCATGGGATCGCCCGTCACCGCAGCGAAGCCACTCGCTGGGTTGACGGTATAATCAACCTCAGACCCGCCTTTTCGGTTGCCTAGTATATTGATGTAAATCAGATCATTACGTGCTTTTTTTAAATTTTCATAAGACAACCACCCGCGAGCTGGGAAGTTGGTTAAGAAAAGGCCTGCATCATCGCCAGGCCGAGCTAACAGCGCGGTAATCAGCTCTTGCGCCTCAGGGCGTCGAATATCGAGTTGAATCGATCGTTTACCTTTATTCATACCTGCCCAGAATAAACTGGCGCCACGGTCTGTTACGGGCCAGCGCTGGTAGTCTAGGCCACCGCCAATGGGGTCAAAACGAATGACATCGGCACCTAACTGCGCCAAAGTCATCCCTCCTAGAGGCGCCGCAACAAAGGCGCTGCCCTCTACGACGCGCATTCCCGCTAAGATTCCCTGCATGCTCCCTCCTCTTCCTTGGCGTCTCGTGTCAGGCTCAGCTCATATGTTAGTGCTTCGAGCCAGCTGCTTTTAAAGGTCACTAGGGTAGCAACACGGCTAACGACCAATCCAATACCTTAGCGTCGGCTAAGTCGCTAGGAGCCTCGGGGCCGCGTTTTGCGAACACCTCTACCAGAAGCTTTGCAACCGTTGCGTCCTGAACCGGGTGCGTTTCAATGATGGTGATCTGTGAGGACAGGATATCTCCCTCAAATACGGGACCAACATGATCACAACGGTACCAAGCCAGAATTTGCAAGATATGCGGTAAGCCCATCGCGAGTTGTTTACTGGCAATTGAGATGGTGTGTCCACCATAAACTAGGCGTTTTCCGTAAACACTGCGGGTTGCATCCGTATGTGTCATGGCCAGGTTCAAGGTCATTCGGACGAGTTCTGGTGCTGAAGTGACGGTGTCTGCGGCTTCGACCAGAAGCGTTTGTCCAGTCTTTAAGGGCTCACATGCACTGGGATATCGGGCTCGATAAGCCGCAAAATGCCAGTCTGGAACATGCGCCAGCAACTGCTCGTCGGTAATTTCTGATGGCATGACGCTAAAGTCATCGTCGTGACCTGTTTCGGCATCTGGATTCCGGCAAGGAATCATTGGGCAACGCCAAAAATGTAAGACGGTATCCCCTTTTTGGTTTTTAACTTGGATTTCTAACGCGACCATCCCAGATGCTGCCCTACCGGGCTTAATCTTGTTTTGTTTTAGTCCGACAACTTGAGTTTGCGTTGTGAGGGTATCTTGAATGAATACCGGCGCCAGCAGTTGAAGCCCTCGATAAAAGAGGTTGCCGAGCACGCGTTGGCTTGGAATCGTGCTTTGGCCGATCGCCAAATTGCAGACGAGCGCTGGGTTCACAAGCATTTTTGGCTCATGTGTCACGGCCTGACACAGCGGTTGATCTAACGTTAGACGATTACGGTCGCCAAAAAGGCTTTGGTGCAAGGCGGCCATACCTTCCGTTACGGTAACGGACGGCACATCAGAGAAATCTTGGCCGACGAAAAAATCCTCAAAGTATGGGACGTTCATCATTGTGAGCAACCTCGCGTCGAAATGGGCCAAAGTTCCTGCACGCATCCGTCTCGTACCACATAATAATAATCATGCAGGTTCACGGTTGGGTCGCAATGCGGCGTTAATAATTCTAACTTGTCACCCAATTGTAGCGTTCTAGAAGGGTTATCCAAGGCAACAATGCCATGCTCATCGCCGCCCCAATAGTAATTGAGACCATCGATGTCTTTAAATTGGGGTGGCATCTTGTCAGAAGCCAGAGATTTAAACCCGGCATCAACGGTCACGGTCCGAGGCTTAGGTTGGCTGATCAACGTTACTAAAACGGTTAAGGCCACCGAGAAGTCTTCAAAGGTTGGGCCATTGTTACTTTCAATATCTCGATATTCAATGTCCATAAACGCGTATGAGCCAGCTTGTAACTCGCTTAGGACGCCGAGTTCCGCTTCAAAGTCGATCGAGCCTGTCCCGCCCCCAGACATCAGCTGCACTGTGTATCCTGCGCGCTCGACGACTTTTCTTGCCTCAACGCCTGCTGCCAGGGCGCGCTGATATTTGCTTTTGCGTTTTTCGTATTCAGGAATGTGCATGCAATGCCCGGCATAGGTTTGCAGTCCAAAAAACACCAAATGTGGACAGTCGCGATCAATCATTTGCAAGAGTGCCAGTAAGGCCTCGGTCGGGGCGACGCCGGTCCGGCCCAAGCCAGGATCGATATCGATGAGGATCTTCAAAATTGTTTGCGTTTGAGCGAGCGCCTCCTCGAGTCGCATCACCGCCTCAGGATGATCGACCACCACAATCAGTTGTGCATTCTGCCGTGCAAGGTTTGAAACGCGTGCGATGGTTCGCTGATCAACAACTGGCGAGGTAATCAAAATCGGTTCAATGCCAGCTCGTTGCATGACTTCTGCCTCAGACACTTTGGCGCAGCAAATACCTGATGCACCTAGGGCCAACTGTCGATGCGCAATCACAGGACATTTATGCATCTTGCTGTGTGGCCGAAGTGCGATGCCGGTTGTCTGTGACCATTGCGCCATCCGCGCGAGATTTGCTTCAAATCGCGCTTCATCCAGTAATAATGCGGGTGTTGGTAAATCGGCTATCGGTACCGGCTCGGCAAGTCGAATTGGGTCAATCGGCCGCGAGCTCAATTGGGCGTTAAACCATCGATCAAATTCCATTGGCTTC
>JABGTE010000021.1 GCA_018647445.1 Gammaproteobacteria bacterium | reverse complement strand
GGCCTTGCCGCCGTTTCGGTGGGATCCGACAACGCTGGGTTAAGGTGAGCGGGTTCTGATCTCGCTGGAATTAGATGCTTTCTGCGGGGCAGTCAAGGGCTGAAGATATCCGTCACATGCCGCATCGTCCGGAAACTAGGAGGCAATAAACATCATGAAACCATCAATTGATACCGTTATTGCTGAGCAGTTGGCGCAGGCCCAGATTACAGATCCGGCCTACGAGGCAATGCTCAGGGCCTTGGTGGCCAAGGTGGTGCTCGGGCGAAACAAAACCATTGGTTTTTCAGGCAGTCAAGGCAGCGGTAAGTCGACTTTGGTCGGAGTTTTGAAAGCGGTTCTTGAGCAGGCGCATGGATTAACGGTTGCGAGTCTGTCGCTGGATGATTTTTACAAGACGCGCACGGCGCGCACGCAAATGATGACTGAGCATCCGATGTTTCAAGTGCGCGGTGTACCCGGCACCCACGATGTTGATCTTATGCAGCAAGCGAAATTGGCTTTGTGCGCAGGCGAGGCGACGCAGGTGCCAATGTTTGATAAGGGGCTTGATGACCGTGCTGGCACGAAGATGCTTCCCGCCGGCAGCGAGAAGGTCTTGCTTGAAGGCTGGTGTTTGGGGGCAACGCCTGAGCCGGTTCAGGGTTTGGCAACGCCGGTTAATGCTTTAGAGGCTGAGCAGGACCCACAGGGCCGGTGGCGGCTGCGCGTTAATGAATACCTAGCGGGGCAAGCCTACCAACAGCTGTTCTCAGTGGATTATTGGGTTTATTTCAAGGCGCCTAATTTTGAAGCCATTTTAGATTGGCGCGCAGAGCAGGAGGCGCGCTTTAATCAGGGGCCCAAGGCCATGACTCGGTCAGAAATCCAGGCGTTCATTGGCTATTATCAGCGCATTACTCAGAGGATGTTGCTAGATGCGCCGACTCGCGCGGATCTTGTGATCACATTAGACCCGGATCACTCGATTGCCGCGGTTCAGGGTGACCTTGAATTCAGCTTCGGTTCATCTCGATCATCTTAAAGTCCTTGCAGTCTAACAGGAGGACATACTATGAAAATCGCAACGATGTTTTTGTTATCCAGCCTTGCCCCAACGGCGCTCGCGAGTTCCGTGGCGTTCGAGGACGCGATCGTATTGAGCGCTGTACCTGTGTTTGAGCAGGTCGCAATCCAAACGCCATCTCAGGCCTGTTGGGTTGAACGCGTGGCGGTTCGTCGAAACAGGGACCATGGCGTCGGCTTGGTTGTCGGTGGGGTGGTCGGTGGCGCGATTGGTCATGCGGTCGGTCATAAAAAGCGCAATAAACAAGTCGGTGCGATACTGGGTTCTGTATTGGGCGCAACCGTGGGTAATGCGATGGCAAAGAATCGTCACGTTCCGCCGCGATATCAAGACCGGGAGGTCTGTGAGACACATCACACTGCTCGGATTGAGGAGCGATTACTCGGTTACGATGTCTCCTATGAGTATAATGGTCAGGTGTATAACGTTCGCATGGGCTCAGATCCTGGCGCGCAGGTGCGGTTGAGAGTGTCGCACAGGCCGGTGGGTTAAGCTTGAGCTCGACCGTAAAAGGATGGTGTTTTGAAAGGATCGATCAAGTGGGTTGTGATGGCGAGTCTACTGACCTGGGGCTCAGGACTGGATGCTGCGCCGAAGCCGGGTGAACGCCCTCGCAACTCGGGTAAGCCGATCAGCAGCGTGCCAACGCTTAAGAGTTACAGCTCTGGGGTTCGGGCACGCGGCCCGGCGATTGATAATCAGTCTGCCGCACGTCGGGTTAAAGAGCGTTTTCAGGATCGGAGAATTTTAGGCATCAAACTGATCCAGCGCCGCAACAAAACCCTCTATCGAGTTAAGACCTTGTCGGAAGACGGTGTGGTGACGTTTGTGAATGTCGACGCAGAGTCCGGCGCGTTAACAGAATAGGAGGCCGCTATGGTGCAACGGGTCCTGTTGGCTGAAGACGATGAGACGCTGCGAGGTCAACTCATTGACCTACTAACCGCGCGGCAGTTTGTGGTTGAGAGCTTTGGGGATGGCGCGGCGGCCCTCGATTTTGGCTTGAATCAAGCGTTTGATCTCGCGGTGATCGATCTTGGTCTACCGAGGCTGCCCGGTTTAGAGCTCGTAAAGACACTGCGCGCCTCGGGTCTGGACCAACCGATTTTGATCTTAACCGCGAGAGGCGACTGGCACGATAAAGTTGAGGGTCTCGAAGCCGGTGCGGATGATTATCTTGTAAAACCCTTTCACATCGAAGAGCTCGTGGCTCGCCTTGGCGCGCTCTCGCGGCGAGCAGATGGTGCCCTGCAGACTTCGCTATCTTTGGGGCCTTTAACCGTTGATGTGAAGGCAAAATCTGTTCTCGTGGGGGAAGTCGCCTTGTCGCTCACGGCCTACGAATACGGATTGTTGACGTTGTTTCTTAGACGGCCAGGTCAAATCGTTTCTAAAAACGAATTATCCGATCACCTCTACCAAGAAGATTTGGATCGAGATAGTAATGTGATCGAGGTTTTTGTGGGTCGTCTCAGGCGGAAGCTGGCGGCGGAAACCAGCGAATTGCAGATCGAAACCCACCGCGGGCAGGGCTACCGCCTAACACAGCCTTGCGTCAGTTGAAGGGTCTATTGGGGTCTTTACGCGGACGCTTGATGATCTCGGCAACCATCTTGTTGATCGCCTTTTTGGGTACCATGGGGCTCGTGCTTGAAAATGCGTTTCGAAGCAGTGCTCTGGCTGCGCTAAATGGCCGCTTGCTGCAACAGGTGTATGGCCTCCTGTCGGTCACAGACGACAATGACATGACGGTGCTGTTGCCACCGGCTTTAACCGATCCTCTAATGAATCAGCTTGGATCGGGTCACTTTGGTCTCGTACTGGATGCTCGGGAGGACCTGGTTTGGCGCAGTCAGTCTGCAATGGATCTAGCCTTGCCGTCTGAATTAGTGATAGCCCTCGGTGAGAATGTGGAGACGGGTGTTCCACGCACCGGGTTGGTCTCCGACGGGTCTGGCAATCTGCGGTATTTGGCCTACCGAGTGCAGTGGCTCGGGGAACGTCACACTGGGCTTTATGATTATGTTGTGATGGAGCAGAGCACGTTGTTTGACGCCGAGGTCGAAGGTTTCCGGAACCGGCTTTGGGGTTGGCTCGCAGGCATTATTGGCTTGCTAATGACGCTACAATTTGTCGTGATGCGCTGGGGTTTGAAACCGCTTGCCGCCTTTACGCGGGATCTAGAAGCGATGACCGAGGACGGACATCGGGCGTTGTCCGGGCCTTATGTCCAGGAGCTTGCGCCGCTGGCGCAAACTTTAAATCGCTTGGTTGACCATGAGCGCCAGCAGGCTGCGCGGTATCGGACGACGCTTGCGAACTTGGCGCACAGCTTAAAGACGCCCTTGTCGATTATCCGCAATGCGCTGACGATGGCGCCCCCAAAAGGGCGGGCAGAAGATCATCGTACTGAGATCGAAGTTCAGATTACCCAGATGGACGAACTGATCGCCTATCAACTTGAGCGAGCGGTGATTGCGAGCACGCACCCGGCTAAAGACCAGCTCCATGCGAGGGTTGTGCTGGATCGTTTGAACGGCGCGATGCGGAAAGTTTATCGAGACAAGGTTGTCCAGGCCGAGGTGCGCGGTGAGAACTTTGCGTTGCGCGCCAGCGAGCGCGATATCCAAGAAGCCTGGGGGAATTTGATCGACAACGCCTATAAATATTGTGCGGGCACCATTCAAATCACGGTATCAAAAACCGAGCAGCGGATTCTACTTCGGGTTGAAGATGATGGCCCAGGGATTGCGGAGGCTTCCCGCGAGCAGGTCCTGCAACGCGGTGCCCGCCTGGATACTCGAGCCCCCGGCCAGGGCATTGGGCTGGCCGTTGTGAGCGAAATCGCCAGCCGCTACGAGGGCGCCTTATCCATCGGCCGCAGCAAGCTGGGTGGCGCCTGTTTTGACTTGTTGCTAAAGCTTTAAGGCTACAGCGCTTTCGGAAGCGGGCTAGGCGTTATGACTGCCATCGCATAATGGCGAGTTAGCGGTTTTTTTGCAGCCGCAGAAATAGACTTTTTTGCTTTCTGTCGCGGTAAATTTCTGAGGCAAAATGCTGGTACCTTGATGCGATCCATCGCAAAAGGGTTGCTGACTACTCTTACCACAGGCACACCAGAAATAGGACTTACCGGCTTCGACTTCGATAGGGTAGGGAGCATTTTGTGCAACAACGGGCTGATCCATGATTTTTTCCTATTGGTGAATAGATGTCATCGTACCTTGATGATTTCCGTGTTCACAAGCGATAATGAGCGCTTCGCGCAAAGTCGTTGATCAGAGTCTTTGATCAAAGTCTTCAAGAAGCTGGTGTTTCAGCGCGAATCAAAAATGGAGAGCAATATGGATTTTTCTTTTTCCGATGAGCAAAACATGCTCGAGGACAGCGTACAGCGTTTTATTCAAAACAATTATGGTTTCGATGCCCGTCAGAAAATTGCTGAGGGGGATGAAGGGTTTAGTCGAGGGCTTTGGGCGCAATTCGCGGATATGGGTTGGTTGGGCTTGCCGTTTTCAGAGGAAGATGGTGGTTTTGGCGGAACAGCGGTTGAAACCATGATCTTGCTGGAAGCCTTTGGTAAAGGTCTGGTGGTTGAACCCTATATTTCAGCGGTTTTACAGGCTGGTATGATCATCGCCAAAGGCGGCACATCCGAGCAAAAGCAAGCCTGGCTTGAGCCTTTGATTGCCGGTACATCATTACCTGCAGTAGCGTATATAGAGCCGCAAGCTCGGTTCAACGTGAATGATGTTAGAACGACGGCCACTGCTAATGCGGATGGCTATTCGGTCAATGGTTTCAAAGGCGTCGTGCTGGGTGGACCGTTTGCGGATCTTTTGATTGTTCCTGCGCGAACGTCGGGCAGTCAGACCGATGCCGAGGGGATCACCTTGTTTATGATCGACGCGAATGCCGATGGGGTGAGTCGTCGCGATTATCCAACCATCGATGGGTTTAGGGCGTCCGAGATTACCTTAAGCAATGTGTCGGTAAGCAAGGGTGCGGTCTTAGGTTCTGCCGATCAAGGCCTTGCGCTGCTGCAGTACGGGCTTGATCAAGGCATGATGGGTGCGGCGGCCGAGGCGGTTGGCGCGATGGAAGTTTTGTACAAGAGCACGGTGGAATACTGCAAGACCCGAGAGCAGTTTGGACAACCTATTGGTAAATTCCAGGTCCTGCAACATCGAATGGTCGATATGTTCATCGAACACGAGCAAACCAAGTCCTTGGCGTTTATGGCGGCAATGAAGCTTGCAGAAGGTTATAACGACGCATCCCGCAAGGCGCTTTCAGCCTTGAAGGTGCAAGTCGGCAAGGGCGGCACTTTGGTGGGTCAGCAAGCAGTGCAACTTCATGGTGGGATGGGAATGACCAATGAATTGAACATTGGCCACTATTTCAAACGACTCACAGCCATAGAAACTCTCTACGGCAATACCGACTTTCATTTAAAGCGCTACGCGTCATTGTAAACGCCCTGCGCCTGAGGAGACCGTGATGGCAGATGCCCCCGATTGGTTTTGGGAAGCAATTGATCAAACCCCAGAAGACGGTTATGTCAGCGTTGACGAGGTCGAGTTGCATTACTTGCAATGGGGGAACGCTGACGCGCCCGGCCTGATGCTCGTCCACGGTCATAATGCCCATGCCCATTGGTGGGATTTCATTGCGCCGAGTTTCGCAAGCAGCTACCACGTAGTTGCGCCCGACCTCAGCGGTATGGGGGATAGCGACCATCGAGACGAATACTCGGCTGACCTGTATGCCGAAGAGCTTTGTCAAGTCGCTGATGCTGCAGGGTTAAGCACCAACACGATTGTCGTGGCACACAGTTTCGGTGGCTTAATGGCAATTCGGGCGTTGGCACGGTTCAAGGATCGGTTCAAAGGCTTGATCTTGCTGGATTCGGGGGTAAAGCATCCCGATGACGAAAGCCCGAAAGGACCCGAGCGTTGGACGAAACCCAAGGTGTATCCTGATCTGGAAGTCGCTCGCTCACGATTTCGGCTTCAACCGCCGCAAACCTGCGAGCATGAGTTTCTGGTTAACCACATTGCCCGGCATTCTATAGATGCGATTGCGGATGGTTTTGTCTGGAAATTTGATGACGAACTGAATAGCCGAATGAAGATCACGGGTGACTTTGAAGCAGATTTTGTGGGTCTGCAGTGCCCGATTTCGCTGATTTATGGCGAGCAGTCAGCCTCCTTTTCAGTCAAGAGTGCTGAGCATATGCGCGCATTGAACCCTAATTTAAAAGTTGAGGTTTTGAAAGCGGCCCAGCACCACCTCTTTTTAGATCAACCGATTGAGTTTATCGCGCAGCTCAAGACGGAGTTGATGCAGTTTTAGAAGGTTTGGTGAGCGCCCATATTCAAAGCATGGATCGTTAAGCTCGGAATTTAAAAGGGTGTTGTCAAAACATGGGTTGTAAAGGCGCATAGCGGTAACTGCTGCCTTAAGCGTCGTGTATAAAGCGCTGACCAGAATGGGTCTTGGCACCATCGGTGCGGCGTTAGGCGGTTGCTATTGCTCAACTTGCTGTCCTAACCGCCGTTAGGATTCCCCTTCGTTTGAGCAGGACTTCTTATCAGCATTGATTAGGGGTTTTGTGACTGCTAACCCACAACGACCCACGGCCTTTCAACTGCGTCATTAAGTGCTGGTTTAAGGCCATATCGGTCTTCGTTGATAGCCGCGCACTCAAGGCGTTGTTGCGGCGAGATCGTGAGCATTTTAGGGGCTATGCCCAAGCCCAAACGGACGACTTGCTGTCTTTGTCTTACGGCGCGGATAACGCTGGGCACAATGGTCCGCGAGCGCCGCAAGAGGCTCGAGTTGCTCGGGGCAACCTGTCGCATAAGGTCTCGGGGCTAACCAGCCCAAAAAAAAGGCGCCATCAGGCGCCTTTTTGATCAACACGGCCCTTTCATCAAGGGCTCGTTGCTGGGGGTATTAGCAGGCTTCAAACAAACCAGCCGCGCCCATGCCGCCACCAATACACATGCTGACGATACCGTACTTCTTATTACGACGTTTGAGTTCCCGAACGATGTGACCGGTCAAACGTGAGCCTGTCATGCCAAAGGGATGGCCAATTGAAATCGAACCACCGTTAACGTTGTAGATCGACGGATCAAAACCCAGCGTATCTCGGCTATACAGACACTGGGACGCGAAGGCTTCATTCAGCTCCACAAGATCGATGTCTTCCGTGCGCAAACCGTTGGCTTTCAAAAGCTTGGGTACGGCAAAAACGGGACCAATGCCCATCTCGTCCGGCTCGCAACCTGCCACCGTCCAACCTCTGAAGTAAGCCAGTGGCTCAAGGCCTAACTGCGCGGCGCGATCTGCGCTCATCACCAAGGTCATAGAAGCGCCATCAGATAATTGCGAGGAATTACCGGCGGTCACCGTGCCACCTTCTCTAAAAACAGGGCCTAGCTTCGCGAGCCCTTCAATGGTGGTTTCGGGTCGGTTGCACTCGTCGCGATCACATACGCCGTCAACGACTTCAGTTTCTTTGGTTTCTTTATTGATGACTTTTTGCCACTTGACGTGCATGGGCACGATTTCGTCATCAAACAAGCCAGCTTGCTGCGCAGCCGCCGTGCGCTTTTGGCTTTCGAGCGAGAATTCGTCTTGGTATTCGCGAGACAGGTTGTAGCGCGTTGCAACAACTTCTGCTGTGTCGCCCATCGCCATGAAGATATCGGGCGCTTTTTCGCGAATCGTTGGATGTAGTTCTGATTTGCCAGGCGACTGACGCGTGCCGGCTGAGATGGACTCAACGCCACCTGCGATCATGACTTCAGAGCAACCGCTGGCAATTTGATTGGCAGCGAAGGCAATTGAGTTTAAGCCGGAAGAGCAGGCCCTAGAAATTGTGCTGCCTGCAACAGTAACCGGTAGTTGTGACAAGATCACGGCTAGCCGAGCGATGTTGCCGCCTTGCTCACCGGTTTGGCTTGCAGCACCAACGATGACATCTTCGACTTCTGCGGGATCAAGCTGAGCGTTCCGTGCCAGTAGCGCGTCAATACAATGCGCAACCATGTCGTCAGGCCGGGTCAGGTTAAATGTGCCACGAAAGGACTTTGCAAGGCCAGTGCGAACACTATCCACGATTACTACGTCACGCATAAGGCATCTCCATTAGATTATGCTGCTAAAAAGGAGGTACATTGTGCCCCGAATACGAGGGTTTAGACAACTAGGGCAACCGCTCTTTCATCGGGTCATCATTTTCAATGATTGGGAGGGGCATCCGGTAAGCGCACAGCCAAATGTGCGACGCTTTCTTTTAAGCCTCCCAGCCGGTTCCGGCTGCGCCAAAGCGCTTGATGTTCATTGATTAGGCTCGATTGAGATGTCTTTAGCTGGGTATAGCGCCTGCGGTGTTTGGCAGGCGATAGCACGCCGGTGCCCGCAAGACGTGCCAGCTGGAGTTTCTCAAGGCCGTGCTCGCACAAAGCGGCGGCTTGCTTGAGCTCGCGCTGGACCAGCTCAAGACTCGGTTCTTCACTCGGCGTCATTTGTAAGGGCAGGGCTGACAGGGCACTGCGCCAAGCTTGCAGCTCAGCGTCAGTGATCGCCGCCAAGACGGAGGGCTCGCGTTTCATATTCCAAAATAATGCGCGATTGAAGACCGTTGCGTTTCGAAGGGGGGTTGGAACTTGCTCCGAAAGTTGTCCGAGCTGAATCAGTGCGTGAACGGTTGTGGATGCAACATTGTTGAAGAAAATACGATTGAGTCCATCCGTAAGGTTCAAGGCCTTACTGCCTCGATGATTCCAGCTGTTGCAGGCGCCAAGCAAGAAGCCTGGGTAACTCAGCGGTAGATATTGATGATGGCCATGATCGCCCCAATCAGTGACCAAGTAACCCTCGGCACCAAATTTTAACCCTGCACTGGCGGCATTTTTGAGATTCGTCGTTGCATTACCCAGTCTTCCAGCGATCGCGTTCCAGCTGGCCGTACCTGGGCAGACATAAAATGGCAGTTTCGCTTTGGCGAGGAGTTCGCACTCGGTTTCAAAAGGATGATCGTGCTCATAGCCCCAAATTAAAGCGGTGGCATCCCGAGAGAGCGTTTTTAAGCAGGATGGATCTTTTAAAACGATGTCGCTCCAGAACATAGGCTGGCGATCAAACTTGCGCGCAAGCGTTTGAATCTTGGCGAGGAAGTCGACATAAACCGCCGTGGTGCCTCGGCGCTTGCATTGGGCTCGGCTTGCGCCGCGCCCGAGCTCCCAAGGCTCATCGCCCCCGATATTGAAGCGCGTATCTTCAAATAAGGGGAGGTACTCAAGGTACAAGCCCTCGAGAAACCTGAGGCTGGCTCGGTTAGGCTTAAGGGTCGAGCCCCACCGACTTTTTTGACCGGTTAAGGGGTGAATAAATCCGTTAGGGCATTCCGCTAAGGGTTGATAGTTGGGATGGCGTAACCAGCGCTCAAAGTGCCCAAAGGAATTGAGGTTTGGAACCAAATCGATAAATCGGTCTTGGCAATAGTGTTGAATGTCTAAAAGATCCGCCGAAGTTAAGGGTGAGGCGTGTTCCCATACCTGCGCATGGGTGGCGAACGCAAAGGTGTGCTCGGTGTACAGCTGGAGTTGATTGAATTTCAACTGCGCCAATTGGTCAATCAGGCGCTTCAGTGTTTCAAGGGTTGGGACTTTACAGCGACTGATGTCGAGCATGACGCCGCGGTGGTCAAAGTCGGGTTTGTCAACGATTTTCATGCAAGCGATGGACGGACTGCGCCGCGGGGCTTGCTTTAAAATTTGGGTAAAGGTCTGTAGTCCTCGAAACGCGCCGGCCTCCTCAGAATACCGCAGCTGAGCGCCCGCGTTGGTAATCATCAATTGGTAGCCTTCTGGACCCAAGCCGCTTTTAGGTTGGACTTGCAATAGGCATTGGCTTGCGAGAGGTTGGCCATAGCTTATGCCAATTCCTGGCTTGATCTGTGCGAGTCGGTTGGCGGCGTTTGCAATGCGGCGACTGAGTTCCGGGTTGAGTTGTACCCAGTTGCGGCCCGACAAGCGCAATCGATCGTCGGATAAAGTGAGTTGCTTGGGTGGTGGGTACAGGTGCATGAGCTCGATCGTTGTAATTTAAAGTGATTAATACATAATCTTCTGTCCCACACCAGTCAGGGGTTACCCATGTCGCACTATATTCTTGCCATTGACCAAGGTACCACCAGTTCTCGTGCCATGGTATTTGATGAGGACAGTCAGATTGTTGGGGTAGGCCAGGAGGAGTTCCCACAATATTTCCCCGAAGATGGCTGGGTTGAGCATGATCCTGAGGAAATCTGGCAGTCGGTGCTGCACGTGGTGGATCGTGCGCTAAGCAGCGCGGATTTGCGGGCCGATCAAGTTGGTGCCATTGGGATCACCAATCAACGTGAGACAACCATTGTTTGGGATCGGGTAAGTGGTGCGCCTGTGTATCCTGCGATTGTTTGGCAGGACCGCCGCACCAATGCGTTGTGCCAATCCCTTAAGGCGGCGGGTCATGAAGCAAAGGTCCGCGAAAAAACCGGTTTACTACTGGATCCTTATTTTTCTGCAACCAAAGTGCGCTGGATATTAGACCATGTCGCCGATGGCCAGGCGCGCGCAGAAGCGGGTGAATTGTGTTTTGGGACCATCGATTCGTTTTTACTTTGGCGATTAACCGCCGGTGAGGTGCATCGCACGGATGCAACGAATGCTGCTCGAACGCTCATGTTCAATATCCTAACGCAGGATTGGGACGACGACATACTGACCTTGCTGAATATTCCCCGTAGCATGCTGCCCGAAGTCCTCGATTGCAGTGCGCACTTTGGTATCACGAAAATCCCTGAAATCGCTGCCGAGATTCCGATTGCCGGGATTGCGGGCGATCAGCAAGCGGCGCTAGTGGGGCAGTGCTGTTTCCACGTCGGCATGATGAAAAGCACCTATGGCACAGGTTGCTTTATGATTCTCAACACAGGCTCAGAGCCGGTTCGCTCTGAGCATCAACTGCTGACAACCGTTGCTTATCGGTTAAATGGCGTTGTTTGCTATGGGTTAGAAGGATCAATCTTTATTGCTGGGGCGTCGGTGCAGTGGCTTCGAGATGCGTTAAAAGTGATTGAACATGCCAGTGAGACCGAGGCGATTGCTGCGTCTAATCCCGATAGTCACGGCGTCTATGTTGTGCCTGCTTTTACAGGCCTTGGCGCACCACATTGGGATGCTGAGGCCCGGGGCGGTATCTTCGGACTCACGCGGGATGCCGGTGTTGCCGATATTGTGACTGCGACCTTGCAGTCGGTGAGTTACCAATCTCAGGATTTGTTGAATGCGATGGCCAGTGATGGCGTTGCGCCCACGGTGGTGCGCGTCGACGGTGGCATGATTGAAAATGATTGGATGGCCCAAAATTTAGCCGATCAGTTGGGCATCGAGGTCCATCGACCTGCCGTTACCGAAACAACAGCGCTCGGTGCCGCCTATCTTGCAGGTCTTGCCATAGGGGTTTATCCCTCTCTGGACGCGTTAGCCGAGCGTTGGCAGTTGGCGCGTTGTTTCCAGCGGGAACTGCCCGCTCAAGCTGCCGCGGAGCGCTATGCAGGCTGGGTTGATGCAGTGGCGCGGATTAAATCTGTTTGATCAAATCGCAGACGGTGCTGACGATTAGATCGGCCTCCGACTGATTAATAATCAAAGGCGGTAGTAATCGGATCACTGAATCTGCCGTCACGTTGAGCAAGAGCTTGCGCTCGAAAGCCTGTTGAATGAGTTCGGTACAGGGCTTTGTGAGTTCCACTCCGATCATGAGTCCCATGCCGCGGATGTCTTGCACGCGATTGTCGCCAGCCAAGTGTTTTTTGAATTGCGCTTGAAGGTAATCCCCCATCTCGGCAGCATGCTGAATCAGATTCAAGCGTTCAAATTCGTCCAAAACGGCGTTCGCCGCCGCGCAGGAAAGCGGATTTCCGCCAAACGTTGATCCGTGATTACCGG
Source organism: Gammaproteobacteria bacterium (assembly GCA_018647445.1). Taxonomy (GTDB): domain Bacteria; phylum Pseudomonadota; class Gammaproteobacteria; order Pseudomonadales; family Azotimanducaceae; genus UBA9926. The sequence goes on along the minus strand of JABGTE010000021.1, from coordinate 12,609 downwards.
GTTTGAACACCTCAGCGGCCGCGCCTCGAGCTAAACACACACCAATTGGCACGCCATTACCAAGGCCTTTTGCTGTGGTCACAAGGTCCGGTAAGATGCCGCTGTGTTGATAACAAAAATAAGCGCCGGTTCGAGCATTACCCGACTGCACCTCGTCCACGATCAAAAGCCAGTCATTGGCGTCACAGAGCGCTCTCAGTTTTTGCAGATACGTCGGATCCGGCACTTGGATACCGCCTTCGCCTTGAATGGGCTCTATAAAAATGGCCGTGACTTGGTTGCTGGTCTCAGCGATTTTTTCAATGGCAGGAACATCGTTAAAGGGCACTCTTAAAAAGCCCGAAACTAAGGGCTCGAATCCTGCTTGCACTTTTCGGTTGCCGGTGGCCGTAAGGGTCGCCATGGTTCGACCATGAAAGGCAGATTCGGCAACAATGATGGTGGGGTCCGAGAAGCCTTTGTTATGACCATACAGACGCGCAATTTTTATGGCGCACTCACAGGCTTCGGCGCCAGAATTGCCGAAAAACATATTATCCATGCCGGAAATTGCCGAAAGGCGTTCGGCTAAGCGCTCTTGGCCCGGAATTCGATAGAGATTAGAAGTATGCAGCAGATTCTGGCTTTGATGCGTGAGTGCTTGAGCAACGGCCTCATTGGCATGACCGAGCGCGACAACGCCAAGGCCCGACAGGCCATCAAGATAGCGCTCGCCATTGTGGTCGATTAACCAGGCACCCTCGCCCCGAACAAACTGAACATCGGTGCGGCCATAGGTTGGCATAACAGCTGGGTTCATGAGACAGTCCTTATTTGGGTCGAGTCAATGCTGCCATGAAGCAGCGGGCCGAAAGCCTTGGATCATAAACCAGTTTCGTCAACCACTAAAGCCGTGCTATGAGTGAATCTCTAAACCCGATTGAACTTGCTGTGTTTGTTGCGCGCTGTGCAGCGGTTTGTGATGAGATGGGGTTGATTCTTCGGTCTGCGGCCTTTTCGCCCAATATCAAAGATCGGCTGGATTACTCCTGCGCCTTATTTGACGCTGATGGGCGGATGTTTGCACAAGCCGCTCATGTGCCGGTGCATTTGGGCAGCATGGCCTTTGCGATGCAGCAAGTGGTTGGGCTGCGTCAGTGGCGGGCGGGTGACGAGCTCATTTGGAACGACCCCTTTCTGGGCGGCACGCATTTGCCGGATGTAACGCTGGTCCGGCCTTTTTTTTCGGGATCACAGTTGCTGGGCTTTGTGGCTAACCGAGTCCATCATGCGCAAATTGGAGCTGCCACTCCAGGCTCAATGCCTTTGTCAAAGCATCTGGATGAGGAAGGGTTGGTGATTCCGCCGACCTTGCTGTTTGAAGGGGGCGAGGTTAACGGCGCATTACGCGCTTCATTGCAGACTGCCCTGGGCGCCGGGACCGCTGCAGACTTGGCTGCCCAATCAAGCGCAAACCGCGTTGGTATCAATCGACTTGAGCAAATGATCACAGCATTGTCTGCTCAGCGCTTTGCCGACGCAATTGATCAGCTTAATGGTTATGGTCGGGCAGTTGCGGAGGCGGGTGTGCGCCGAATTCCTGAAGGGCGTTACGGCTTTGAAGATGTGATGGACAGTGACGGTCACGCTGCAGCCAACTGCACAATTAAAGTTGAGATCACGGTGGCCGATGCCGCAGTGCATGTTGATTTTACGGGAACCAGCTCGGCTGTCCCGGGCAATATCAATTGCCCGCTTTCGGTCGCCGCCGCGGGCGTTTTTTATGTCATTCGGTGTTTGTTACCCCCGGAAACTCCGGCTTGCGCAGGCGCATTCGAGGTCGTGACCATTCAGGCTGCGCCCGGCTGCTTGGTGCACGCCCAGCGGCCGGCGGCGACTGCGGCGGGTAATGTTGAAACGTCGATGCGCATTGTTGATTGTGTGTTGGGGGCGTTGGCTAGGGCATTGCCCCAGGACATACCCGCAGCCAGCCAAGGCACGATGAACAATGTTGCGATGGGGCGGGTTGGGCATTGGGATTATTATGAGACGCTTGGCGGTGGCACCGGTGCCAGCTCGCAACAAGCGGGCATTGATGCGGTTCAAAGCCACATGACCAATACGCTCAACACGCCAATTGAAGTTCTGGAATCCAATTACCCGATCCAAGTGCTTGAGTATTCAGTGAGAGCCGGGTCGGGCGGCGCCGGCAAACAAGACGGTGGCCAGGGCCTTGTACGCAGTTATCGGTTCTTGGCAGAAACCGAGGTCACCCTCATTACCGAGCGTCGAGTATCAGCGCCTTGGGGGCTTGCCGGAGGTGATCCGGGATTACCCGGGATGAATTACCTAGATGGGCAGCGCCTGCCGGATAAAGTTCAGCTCTGCGTGTTGCCCAGTCAGGTTCTTCGGATCGAAACCCCCGGCGGAGGTGGTTGGGGTGAAAAGGATTAAGGCTCAACTTAAAAATTGAATCAGGTCATTTAACTTTGGTCAAAAAAGGCTAAAATGTGGTTTTTCATCGACGGGCAGAGTGGGCATGAGCGATATTTTACAAAGCATCCAAGAGCAGGTTGAGAACAATCCTATCCTCATCTATATGAAAGGATCACCTGAACAGCCACAATGTGGATTCTCGTCGCAATCCTCACAGATGCTGATGGCCTGTGGCAAGCCGTTTGCTTACATCGATATTTTGGCGAACCCTGAAATCCGGTCTAATTTACCGAAGTATTCTGAGTGGCCAACCTTCCCGCAGTTGTTTGTGCAAGGGGAGCTGGTTGGGGGCTGCGACATTATTACCGAGATGTACCAAAGCGGTGAGCTACAAACACTGCTCGACGAAGTGCCACTGCCCGAGGCGGATTAATCTGCGTCGAAGGCCGCTTGGCTTTCTTTGTTTGCAGCCAAATCATAGGGCGCAGGCCAGCGATTAACGATATCGCAAAAAACCTCAGCCGTGCGCTCGCAATCATAGATCGCTGAGTGCGCCTCCTTATTGTTAAAAGCAATCCCGGCCGCTGCACAGGCCCGCGCGAGTACCGTCTGGCCGTAAACCAGACCGGCCAGGGTGGCCGTGTCGAAGCTTGAGAAGGGGTGAAACGGATTGCGTTTAAGATTGCAACGCGCCGCCGCTTGATTGAGGAAACCTTGATCAAAAGAGGCATTGTGGGCAACCACAATTGCGCGCTGACAGCCGGTGCGTTTCACCTCGGCGCGAACGGCACTGAAGATGGCGGCCATAGCGTCCTTTTCAGGCACTGCGCCCCGTAGCGCGCTTGAGGGGTTAATCCCCGTAAACTCCAGCGCGGCGGGCTCTAGGTTGGCACCTTCAAAGGGCTCGACGTTGAAAAAAAACTGCTCAGCAGCGTGTAGCCTGCCTTTGTCATCCATGCCGATCAGCACCGCTGCAATTTCAAGCAAGGCATCAGTTTGAGAATTGAATCCACCCGTTTCAACGTCTATCACGACGGGTAAAAAGCCGCGAAAGCGGTAGGCGATTGGTAACTTTGGATCGTTCATGAGCCGGCTTCCGGGTGCGCTAAGCGCCACTTAATAGTTTCACCGCCGCGTAGCGGCATTAATTCATCCGCACCGAAGGGGATCGCTTTGGGTGGTACCCAGGGCACTGCTTCGAGCGTAATCGTGTCTAAATGGCGCGGTAGACCATAAAAATCGGCGCCAAAGTGGCTCGCGAAGCCCTCGAGATAATCCAATTTGCCCGCTTGCTCAAAGGCCTCGGCATAGAGCTCAATTGCGGCGTGTGCGGTATAACATCCTGCCGCACAACCGCAGGCATCTTCTTTTCGAGAGCGGGGATGGGGTGCTGAATCAGTACCTAAAAAGAAGGATGGGTCGCCGGAGGTTGCCGCCCGAATCAAGGCGGCCTGGTGGGTGTCTCGTTTCAGTATGGGCAGGCAAAACAAAATCGGCTTCATGCCACCACTGAGCATATGGGTGCGATGATATAAAAGGTGGTGTGCTGTGATCGTGGCCGCAATGGTTGCGCTTTGCTCAGCGACGAAGCGAGCTGCGTCTTCGGTCGTAATGTGCTCAAAGACGATTTTAAGATCAGGAAATGTCTTAACGATAGGGATGAGGTATTGGTCGATAAAAACCTGCTCCCGATCGAAAATATCGATTTCGGTGTCAGTGACTTCCCCGTGAATCAGCAGGGGAAGTTGGTGCTGCTGCATTGCTTCAAAAATCGGGTACAAGGCTTTGATTGAACCGACGCCGGCATCTGAATTGGTGGTTGCACCGGCCGGATAAAGTTTGCACGCGTACACGTGGGGTGATTGCGCTGCCGCGATGATGTCGCTCGTACGGGTTTGGTCTGTTAGATACAACGTCATTAAGGGCTGGAAGTCAGACCCGGGGGGACGGTTTACCAGAATCTGGTCACGGTAGGCCACAGCCTGCGGCACCGTTGTGACTGGTGGCGTCAGATTTGGCATCACAATGGCGCGGCCAAACTGCCCAGCCACGTCTGAGACGGTTCTGGGCAGGTAATCGCCATCGCGGAGATGGATGTGCCAGTCATCGGGTCGGGTTAGGGTTAGCTTTTGCATGAAAGAATTGTATCACCCTTCTTTGAGAACTGGTCTCCGATGCAGCAAACGATTACCATACACTCCTTTTTTTCATGGGTGCATTGAGATGCCGAAATTAAACAAGGTTGTGTTGGCCTACTCCGGAGGCTTGGATACATCGGTCATTTTGCGTTGGTTGCAAGAAACCTATGACTGCGAGGTGGTGACCTATACCGCGGACCTGGGTCAAGGTGAGGAACTCGAGCCGGCGAGAAAAAAGGCTGAGAGTATGGGGATACAAGAAATCTTCATCGACGATGTGCGCGAAGAATTTGTTGCTGATTTTGTGTTTCCGATGTTTCGCTGTAACGCGCTGTATGAGGGAGAGTATTTATTGGGGACGAGCATCGCACGCCCCCTCATTGCCAAACGCTTGGTTGAGGTCGCCGCTGAAACGAATTCCCAGGCCATTTCGCACGGCGCAACCGGTAAGGGCAATGACCAGGTTCGATTTGAGTTGGGGGCCTATGCGTTAGATCCATCTATTCAGGTCATCGCGCCATGGCGCGAGTGGGATCTAAATTCTCGCGAATCACTGATGGATTTCTGCGAGAAGCATCAAATTCCGGTAGAGCAAAAACGATCTGGCGAAAAATCGCCGTACTCAATGGATGCCAACCTGCTTCACATCTCTTATGAGGGCGGTATCTTAGAAGACCCCAGTGCAGAGCCGGAAGAAGCGATGTGGCTTTGGTCTGTGTCGCCAGAGGCGGCGCCTGATACGCCTACCTACCTTGAGTTAACGTACCGGGGCGGTGATCCGGTTGCGGTGGATGGCGAGCCTCAAACGCCAGCGCAACTGTTAGCGCTTTTGAACCAAATCGGTGGTCGTAATGGCGTGGGCCGGGTTGATATCGTTGAGAATCGTTATGTTGGTATGAAGGCTCGGGGTTGCTATGAAACACCCGGCGGCACCATTTTGCTGAAAGCGCATCGGGCGATCGAGTCCATTACGCTCGATCGTGAATTGGGTCATTTGAAAGATGAGCTGATGCCGCGATATGCCTCGCTGATCTATAACGGGTATTGGTGGAGTCCAGAACGTTTGGCTCTGCAGGCGTTAATCGACGACTCACAACGTCCTGTTAACGGTACGGTGCGCCTCAAACTGTATAAAGGCAACGTGACGGTGGTCGGTCGTTGGTCTGAACGTGACAGCTTGTATGACGGCAATATTGTCACTTTTGAGGATGATGCCGGCGCCTACGATCAAAAAGACGCGGCGGGCTTCATCAAACTAAACGCCTTGCGCCTAAAGATGGCGAGTCTGCGACAATCAAAACAACCCTAAGGCGACAGCGGCTGGGGTTGGGCTGTTTTAGCCTTGCCGCTGACACCCATGACCTCAAATGCTGCAGATTAATCTAGGCAGGCTGATCTTTACTAAGCTGCGCTTGCTTCTGTCTCTGCGGGTATTCGCATAGGTCGAAAACCGTGCACGCGGCGCACTTTGGATTGCGCGCCGTGCAAGTGTAGCGCCCGTGCAGAATGAACCAGTGATGGGCGTCTCGGATAAATTCATCCGGAATCACTTTCAGCAGTTTTTTTTCCACCTGCAGGACATTTTTGCCTGGTGCAAAGCGCGTTCGGTTCGAGACCCGAAAAATATGGGTATCGACCGCCATGGTGGGCTCGCCAAAGGCCGTGTTTAAGACCACGTTCGCTGTCTTGCGGCCGACGCCGGGCAGGGCTTCGAGCGCGTCGCGCGTGGTCGGCACATCCCCTGCGTGCTCGGTCAGCAATTGGTTACAGGTTTTGATGATGTTTTCCGCTTTGCTGTTAAACAGCCCGATGGTTTTAATGTAGGGTTTCAAACCGTCAACCTCTAAATCTGCGATGGCCTTCGGTGTGCCGGCCACTGGAAAGAGTCTGCGCGTGGCTTTATTCACGCCCACGTCCGTTGACTGCGCCGATAAGATGACGGCAATTAGGAGTTGAAAGGTACTGCTGTATTCGAGTTCAGTGGTTGGCGCTGGGTTCTCTTGGCGCAGGGTGCTCAAGAAGGCGATCCGTTTTTCTCGATTCATAGTATCCGTCCAGACAATTTTTCAAGGCAATCAAACACCCCAGTGCCAAAAAGGCGCCAGGGGCTAGCATCATAATTAAAATTGGACTTTGGTGAACCTCAATCCGCCAAGCATCGCCGGAAGGCCCCAGTAATTGCGCCATCCCGTCAAATAAAGTGCCTCGACCGATTACCTCCCGAAGCCCGCCGAGCAGGGTAATGGCCCACAAGAAACCCAGTCCCATCCAGAAGCCATCTGCCATCGAGGCCATAATGGGATTCCGCCGCGCAAAGAGTTCGGCCCGTCCGAGAATCGTGCAGTTGGTGACAATCAACGCAATAAAGAGTCCGATCCGCTGATAGAGTTCAAAGAAATAAGTCTGCATGAGCAGGTCTGCTGCTGAGACCATTGTCGCAATCACCAGAATTTGCAGCGGTAGTCGAACATCTTCAACGAGGGTCCGCTTCAAGAGGCTTATAAGGGTATTGGCCCCGACTAAAACCGCGAGTGTAATCAGGCCGAGTGTTAAACTCGTCACCAGCGTTTGACTGACAGCGAGGAGCGGGCATAAACCCAAGAGTTGAACGAGGGCGGGGTTGTTGCGCCAAACACCGTCGAGCGCGAGCTTACGGGCATTACTCATCAGCGTCCTCGGTAACAAATCGATGTGCGTTATCTTTGAGCCCCTGGCCCACCATTTCAATATAAGCACGGCTGGTGATGGTGGCGCCAGTTACGTGATCGAAATCCCCACCTTGGCGTTTAAGGCGAAATTGATGTTGCTGAAGGTTCCGATCAAAAAATTGGTCAAGCCAGGGCGCATCCGCATTAATAATGTCGCCAATGCCAGGGGTCTCTTGGTGGCGATGCGTCGACACCGCGGTGATCGTGCCTGCTTGATCGACTGCTAGCCAGGCGCGAATGATGCCGTTGTAGCCCTGGGTTGTTTCAATCGGCAACAAAAATCCTTGCCGGTGGTTGCCGGACCACAGCTCAAAATGCGTGCTGTCTGAATTGGGTTTGATCAGGGTCATCGATGGATTGTTGATGGCCCGTTGCAGTTGCTTTAGATCATAGTCGGCTTGATTCTGCGCGATGCGCTGCTGCGTTGACTCCGCCAAACCGCCAATGATCAGTGCGGCGATTGCGGCTGCGCAGACGAGCATTAAGAAAGCGGGTTTCATAGGGATTGTGCCCGCTCAGATCGCAATCGAACGACGCGGTCGATCAAGGGGCCTGCCGCATTGCTGAGCAGCACGGCAAAGGCCAAACCATCTGGATAGGCGCCGAAACCTCGGATTAGGAAGGTCAGGCCGCCAACAAGTAGGCCATAAATCCAGAGCCCTTGCGTGGTATTCGGCGAGCTCACGGGGTCGGTGATGATGAAAAAAGCGCCGATCATGGTTGCGCCCGCCAACCCGTGCAGCCAGGGTGAACCGAGGCTGCTCGAGCTCCCGGCGTCATACAGAAAGAGGCTCGGCACCAACAATCCAATGAGCATTGCCAAAGGCAGCTTAAAGGAAATAATGCGGGCTTGGATGAGGTAGGCGCCGCCCAGCAGGTAGCCGAGACTGATCAAGATTTGGTCATTGAAAACGGGCTCTGCTAGCTGCCAATATTCGCTTAAGGTCATCCCTTGCCGATTGCGTAGCAGATCGAGGGCGGTGGCACCGGTATAGCCATCCAATCCTTGCAGGCCAAGTTTGATGCGGAACAAGTCGAGGGTCAAAGGCGTAATGCCGGACTCTGGTAGCCATTGGGTCATGAGCAATGGTGACGACAAGATCAGCCCACCATAACCCACCATTGCAGGGTTGAAGAGGTTCTGTCCCAAGCCGCCATAGACAAACTTACCGAAAATCAGTGCGAAGGCGACTCCGAAGACAACGAGCCCAAAGGGCAGCAGGGGTGGTAAACACAGTGCAAGTAGCGCGGCGGTTAACAAACCACTGCTGAGACTGGCTTTTGTTTGCGGTAGTCGCCGGATTCGGTGATAAGCCATCTCCAATAGCAGTGCCGCTAAGAGCGCGGCGGCTACGTTGAGTAAGATCCCAAGGCCAAAAACCCAAAGGCTCGCCAAAAAGCCTGGGATGAGAGCCATGCCTGTCTTGATCATGATCTGGTTACTGTTCACGATCCTGATCCACCCTTGATTTGCGCGATCAGCGCGAGGGCATCTTTGGGCTTTGGTCGCACTTTGAGCGTTGCCGCGGCCGTCTGAATACGGGTTTCTCGCCGTAAAAATCGCTGCTCGGTTGCCTCTGCGATCTCGGCGGCTTGGGCGACGAGTTGATAGTTGGCTTTCATGCGCTTAAAGGATTCTGTTAGCGGCAGCTCGCTGGGACAAACTTGATCGCAAAGCGTGCATTCGATGCAGTCAGATAAACTGAGCTCGGCGCTGCGCTCGGGCTGGTCAAAGGCATGGAACAAATGTTGCGGCGTGAGCGACTTGGGGCAGGCGGTCACGCAGTCGCCGCAAAAAATGCAGGCTTCGTCGGATTCAGGGCGCAAGGCGACCGTACAGGGATTGTTCGCTTCGATTAGGTCAATACAATCAACTGGGCAGGGCGGTAGACACAGCTCGCACCCAGTGCACTCGGACTCAATGACCGTGTGCATCAGGTTCTGGCTCCCGATAATGGCATCAACTGGACATGCCTTTATGCAGAGCATACAGCCGATGCAATTGGATTCTTGAATTCGTGCGATCAGCGGTATCGGGATTGGTTTGAGTTCGCTGGCCAGTGGGCTTGCTGGCCGGTTTAGCAGGTCAGCGAGGGTTTGAATTAGGGCCTCTCCGCCGGGCGGGCAGCGATTAATGGCTTCCCCATTAGCGACAGCTGCGGCATAGGGCCGGCAGCCTGGGTAACCGCATTGAGCGCATTGGGTTTGGGGGAGGGTTCGATAGATCAAATCTTCAACCACGTCAGGCGTCTTTGGGAAGGCGCGTTGGCCGAAATAGACAACGCCAAAGGTCACAAGAGCACAGCCGAGCAGTACCATTAGGTAACCAAGCATCATGAGAATTGCATTGCCGTTAAACCCGAAAACCCAAGTGCGATAAGACCAGCCGTTATCATGTTAATGGCCGCGCCTTGAAACGGTTTTGGGACTTTTAAGACCGATTGATGCTCGCGCAAGGCGGCAAACATTAAGAGTAACAGTCCAAACCCCAAACCTGCGCCCAGCCCTAAAAGCAGGGCCTCAAAAAACGACTGGCTGGTCCTTGCGTTGATGAGGGCAACTCCTAAGACCATGCAGTTGGTGGTGATGAGCGGAATATAAACACCCAAGAACTGATGTAAGACTGGCTGAGTGGCCCGAATTACAATTTCCATGAATTGCACTAAGGCGGCAATGATCAGAATAAAGGTCAAAATCCGCAGGCCGGTTAGGTCGAAGGGTTGCAGCACATACTGCTCAAGCAGATAGGCAGCTCCGGCACTCAAGGTTAGAACAAAAAGAGTGGCGCTGGCTAAGCCGGCAGCACTCGACAGCCTTTGGCTGGCCCCTAAAAAGGGGCACAACCCCAAAAATTGGACCACAACAAAGTTGTTCACGAAGATCGCAGTAAAGAGCACCAATAGGGCCTCGGTGATCATCGTCTGCTCAGCTCACCTTCATGCCTGGTGTTGCGCCGGAATCGGGACTGATCAGAAAAATATCGGCGCCGCCCGGACCTGCCGCCAGAATCATGCCTTCAGAGACGCCAAATTTCATTTTTCTGGGAGCAAGGTTGGCGACGAGGACGGTTAGTTTCCCAATCAATTCTTCCGGTTGATAGGCTGATTTGATACCAGAAAATACAGTGCGCTGGTGATCCCCAACATCGAGGGTCAGGGCAATCAGTTTGTCAGCGCCCACAACGGCTTCCGCGGCTATAATTCGCGCAACGCGCAGGTCAACTTGGGCGAACGCTGCAATATCAATGATGTCCTCTTTTGAAGCTTCGCCCGACGTCTCAGCTGCCTGAGCGGATTGGCCTTGGGCTTGCTCGATCTCGATCATGGCCTGAACTTGTGAGAGCTCAATACGCTGAATGAGCGGTTGGAAGGCCGCAATGGTGTGACCTTCGAGCTGGTTGTTGTGGTCTGCCCAAACGAGTGGCTCGATCATGAGAAAGGACTCTGCTCGGTCGGCGAGGCCAGGTAGAACCGGCTTCAAATACAGCGCTAGCAATCGAAATAGATTCAGGCCGTCGGCGCAGACTGCTTCCGCGCGATCTCGTGTCTCTGGGTTTTTAATCAGTTGCCAAGGTTGCTCTTCGGCGATGAATTGATTGGCTTGATCGGCAAGGCTCATGATAACCCGCATGGCTTTACTGAATTCTCGTGCTTCATAAAGGTCTGCAATCTCATGGGCTGCAGACTGAAATTGCCCAATCAGTGGGGTGCCCGTTGAGGCATTAATCACCCCGCCAAACTGTTTGTTGATAAAGCCAGCGCAGCGACTCGCAATGTTGGCCACTTTGCCGACCAAGTCGGCATTCACTTTCTGCACAAAGTCTTCGAGGTTAAGGTCTAGGTCAGCAACGCCTGGATTTGATTTTGCTGCAAAGTAATACCGTAAGTATTCTGGCGATAATTGATCGAGATAGGTTTGGGCATTAATAAAGGTGCCTTTAGATTTCGACATCTTCTCGCCATTAATCGTCAAGAAGCCATGGACGTTGACTTTCGTCGGCGTTCGGAAATTGGCAGCGGACAACATCGCAGGCCAGAACAATGCATGGAAGTTGACGATATCTTTGCCAATGAAATGATGCACTTCACAATCCGAATCGGCTCGCCAGTAGTCCTCATAATCAATGTCATGACTCGCACAGTAGCGTTTAAAACTGGAAATATACCCAATTGGGGCATCTAGCCAGACATAAAAATACTTACCGGGCTCGCCGGGAATCTCAAACCCAAAATAAGGCGCGTCTCTGGATATGTCCCAGTTTTGAAGTCCGGTATCCAGCCATTCAGACAGTTTGTTGGTAACCGCCGGGTGCAAGGCGCCGCTGTGGGTCCAGGTCTTTAAGAAATCGGTGTGCTTTGAAAGTGCAAAGAAGATGTGCTCAGACGTTCTCAGTTCGGGTTTAGAGCCAGATAGCTTTGATCGAGGGTCGATCAAATCGGTCGCGGCATAGGTGGCGCCGCAAGCGTCACAGTTGTCGCCATACTGCTCAGGAGTTTTGCAAGAAGGACAACCGCCGACAACGAATCGATCGGCGAGGAACAAGCCCTTGTCGGTATCAAACAGTTGCTCGACGGCGGCTTTTTCAATATTCCCGGACGCGAGCAGCCGTGAATAAATCTCAGCAGACAACTGCTCATTGTCATCGGAGTGGGTGGTGTCGTAGCAATCGTGACTGATCTGAAACGCTTGGAAGTCTTGAATGTGCGCCTTGGTGATCTCGGCGGCATAGTCTAAAGGCGTCTGCCCCGCGGCTTGAGCATTCAGCATGACGGCCGTGCCATGGACATCATCGGCGCAAACGTAGATACATTCGTGGCCTTGCAATCGTTGGAATCGAACAAAGATATCCGTTTGAACGTGTTCGAGCATATGGCCCAGATGGATGGCGCCGTTGGCATAGGGTAGAGCGCTGGTTACTAGGATTCGTCGCCGAATTGTCATGGCTAGTCTCCGAAAGTGAGGTCGCAAGTTTAGGGGATCTGGATGGGTGACGCTAGGGCTCATCAAGATGAAACGAGGATGACCTGCTTTTAGCAGCCGTGCTAGGTACAATGACGCTTTGCCAGCGATGAGGAAGTTTTTGTGTCAGAACAAACAAAGGTTGCGCCATTGGCGATAAAAGGTGTTGCCCAGATTGTTGCGGTCGCCTCGGGCAAGGGCGGCGTCGGTAAATCGACGATCGCGACGAATTTAGCGGTTGCGCTTAAGGCCTCTGGGCGACGCGTAGGTTTGCTGGATGCGGACATCTATGGCCCCAGTCAGGGCACGCTGTTTGGTTTGGCCAGTGGTACCAAGCCTGAGGTGGTAGATCAACAGTTGGTGCCGATCCTCGCGCATGGCGTGCATTG
>JABGTE010000022.1 GCA_018647445.1 Gammaproteobacteria bacterium | reverse complement strand
GATATTATTCTTGGGGGTAACTGGGAGGCGGAAGCCGCAGCCCTGGAGGCTCCGAGTGACGCGGAAGTTGCAGCGTTAAAAACCGCCTGGCAAACCCGCCATGAGCAGGTTTTGCAAGCCGGGGGGCTACACGTGATCGGCACCGAGCGACATGAAAGTCGTCGGATCGACAACCAGCTTCGAGGTCGGGCGGGTCGGCAAGGTGATCCAGGATATTCCCGGTTTTATTTGTCATTAGAAGACAATTTAATGCGAATTTTTGCCTCGGACAGGATGCGAGGTTTGATGCAAGGCGTTAGTGAGCCCGGTGTACCCATCGAGGCGCGCATCGTTACCAATTCAATCGAACGCGCCCAAAAGAAGGTCGAAGCTAGAAACTTTGATATTCGAAAGCAGTTGTTGGAATACGATGATGTCGCTAACGATCAGCGGCAAATGATCTATCGGCAGCGGAATGAGTTGATGGAAACCTCGGATGTCTCAGAGACCATTAGTGCACTGTGGGAGGATGTTTTAAACGACACGGTTAGTGGCTATATACCGCCACAAAGTCTGATTGAGCAGTGGGACGTGCCAGGCTTGACGCAGGCGCTGTCGACTGATTTTGGCCTTGATGTGCCGGTTCAATCGATGCTCGATGCAGATGAGTCTTTAATCGAAGAAGATCTTCGCCGTATCATTGTCGAGCAAGCCCAAGCGCGCTATGCCGAAAAAGAAGCGCTGCTTGGGCAAGAACTCCGGCTGTTTGAAAAGCGCATTATGCTCGATATTTTAGACAATCTATGGAAGGAGCACTTGGCCGGGATGGACTATCTCAGGCAAGGGATCCATCTTAGGGCTTATGCTCAAAAGCAACCAAAGCAGGAATATAAACGAGAGGCCTTCGAGTTGTTCGAAGGGTTGCTGTATAACGTGAAAGTAGAAGTCATTCGATTTTTGTCGCGAGTTCAGTTTCAAGCGGACGAAAATGCTCAGGCCTTAGAAGACCGTCGTCGAGCCGAAGCTGCAAAAAGCAAAATGATTTTTCAGAAATCCCAGTCGCCGGATGCACCAGAATCTGAAATCCCAGAGCCAGAACAGGCGGCGCCGTTCGTGCGGCCCGAGAAAAAAGTTGGCCGTAATGAGGTCTGTCCTTGCGGGTCCGGCAAAAAATATAAAGCGTGCCATGGGCGATTGGGCTAATGGCTGTTGGCGGTAACCGTCTTGATTGGTTTCCCATCGATGGCATTGAACTGAACACGCTTGCTGCGGGCATTCGGTACCAAAATCGAGACGATTTATTACTCATCCGGTGTGCACAAGGGACGTCGATCGCGAGCCTCTGGACTCGAAACCATTTTCCGGCTGCACCGGTTATTTTGGCAAAAGCCCATCAAGCAAAAGGCAGCGCCCGGTATTTGTTGATTAATAGTGGTAACGCCAACGCAGCAACCGGTGACGCCGGGCTTGAGGACGCATTGCGCTGTTGTCAGGCCGTCGCAACCTTAGAAGGGATGGACGCATCAGCGGTGCTGCCTTTTTCGACGGGCGTCATAGGCGAGCGCTTACCGATTGAGCGCTTTGAAGCATCGGCCGAATCTTTAGTAGCAGGGTTGGGAACTAAAACCTGGTTGGATGCCGTAAGCGCGATCATGACCACGGATACGCGGCAAAAAATTGCCTGCCGGGAGGTGCATTTCGGTAGCCACGTGATCAGGTTGACGGGGATTGCTAAAGGGGCTGGCATGATCCAACCCAATATGGCGACAATGTTGTGTTTTATTGGGTGCGACGCCAAGGTGCGGCAAGAGACCTTGCAAGACATGTTGCGGGCGGCAGCCGACTTGTCTTTGAACCGAATTACCGTTGACAGTGATACTTCGACCAATGATGCGGTGGTGCTGATGGCCAGCGGTCGATCTGGGATCGATCTTGACGAAGACCTTGAAGCCCAAGCTGAATTTCAGGACGCGCTCACAGATTTGATGTTGGAACTGGCGCATGGCCTTGTGCGGGACGGCGAGGGTGCAACCAAATTTGTAACAGTTCAGGTGGCTGGCGCAGAAACAGAGGCACAGGCTTTGGAGATGGCTTTTTCAATTGCCAACTCGCCGCTTGTGAAAACGGCGCTCTTTGCCAGTGATGCCAATTGGGGGCGTCTTGCGATGGCGATGGGCAAGGTGGCAACGCCTTTTGATGCGAGCTTGGTAGACCTTTGTATTGGCGATGTGTGTTTAATGCGCGGCGGGATTAAAAATAAGCAGTATGAAGAGGCCGATGGCGCCAGGGCAATGGCGGCGGCAGAGATCCTGCTGCACGTTAATCTTAATGCGGGTGACTGCTCGGAGACTGTTTGGACGAGTGATTTATCCCATGACTACATTAAGATCAATGCGGAATACCGCACGTAATCCCTAGTCTTGATCAAGATCGCTCGCAGTGACCTCGTCGTGATCTGCATCTGTTGGAATGCTGCGGTTACCACTGGCCCATTCTCCTAAGTCGATGAGTTGGCAGCGTTCAGAGCAAAAGGGTTTGTAGCGGTTGGCTGCAATCCAAGCCACGGCTTTGCGACAGATAGGGCATTGCACGATGGCGTCAGTCATGATGATTTAGGTCCAGATAAAATTGATGCAGCGCGGCAACTTTGTCGTCTAATGCCTGCTCTGACCCGATATTCTCAATGATATCGTCTGCGAGCGCCAGCCTCTCGTGTCTTGCGGGTTGGGCGTCGATAATTTGATTGATCGTCTCAAGAGTACTGCCGTCCCGGGCCAAAACGCGGGACTGTTGCAATTCTATCGGTGCGTCAACAACCAGCATTCGGTTGATGAGCGGGTTTCGCCCGGTGCCTGCTGATAACACCAACATGGCATAAGGGCTGGTCGCAGTCGCCAGTTCTGAGCGAAGCTGGTCCATAATTGGTCCATGGGTTGCGCGCTCTAAAAACCGGCGGGCATCATTATCTGCAAAGATGATACCCCGGAGTTTTGGTCGATTTAATTCGCCCGTGTCGGTTAGGATGTTTTGGCCGAATTTTGCAGCGATGTCGCTGAGTAGCTTAGATCCGGGTTGCACGACTGCGCGGGCTGCAAGATCCGCATCGGCGATGGTAATGCCGAGGGCTTGGAAACGGTTAGAAACAGCGGTCTTCCCCGATCCAATGCCTCCCGTTATCCCAATAATCAGTTGATTCATGCCAGGTTTATGAGCTGAAAGTATTGCTGCGTGATGTCATCGCCCCAGATTAAAGCCAGCCAGCCGGCGATCGCTAAATAGGGGCCAAAGGGAATGGGATGGCTCTTGTCCCGGCCCAGCGCGATTAAGGTGAGGCCGATCAGGGCGCCGGTAAAGGAGGATAATAAGATAACGATTGGGAGGAGCTGCCAGCCCACCCAAGCCCCAAGCATGGCGAGTAGCTTGAAATCGCCGAAGCCCATGCCGTCTTTTCCAGTCGCGAGTTTAAAGCCCCAGTAAACAAGCCAGAGCGACAGATAGCCCGCCATGGCGCCAATAACCGAGCTGGGCAGGTCGGTAAACCCATCATTTAAGTTCGCAAGAATACCGAGCCACAGAAAGCTCAGGGTGATCGAGTCGGGTAGCAGGGTGGTTTTAAAATCGATCATCGCCAGGGTGATGAGGGCATAGGTGAAAAGACAGGCAAGGCCCGCATTGGCGGTAAAGCCAAAGTGCTGGATTAGAAATACGGTAGCTGCACCGGCCGCTAGCTCAACTAGCGGGTACTCAGGCGAGATGCTCTTGGCACAATGGTGACAGCGGCCGCGCAAGAATAAATAACTGAGAACCGGGATGTTGTGCTGGGCGCTAATCTGCGTGAGACAGTTCGGGCACCGAGACCTAGGGCGAGCCAGGCTTAACGGTGTCGACGCTGGCTCAGCGGATTCCAGCTCAAGCACAAAGTGGGCTTCTTGCTGCCACTGCTGTTCAAGTATGAGTGGTAGCCTTGTAATGACGACGTTCAGGAAGCTGCCAATCAATAAACCGAAGACAAGGTCGATTGTCGCCGCGAGGACTGGATAGAGTTCGTGTAGAAGGTAAAGCTGGTCCAGCATTAGCTCATCGCGCCGCCCATTTGGAAGATGGGAAGGTACATGGCAATCATCATGCCGCCGACAACAACCCCTAGGAAGGCCATGATGATGGGCTCGATCATACTGGTCAGGCCATCAACGGCATTATCAACCATCTCTTCATAGTAGGTTGCGGATTTATCGAGCATGGCGTCGAGTGCGCCAGATTCTTCGCCGATCGATACCATTTGAACGACCATGCTCGGGAAAACATTGGCCTGACGCATGGCATGGTTGAGCTGGGTCCCGCCAGAGACTTCGCTTTTGATTTTAAGAATCGCGTCCTTATAAACGACATTGCCGGCGGCGCCGGATGCTGAGTCCAGTGCGTCAACCAGCGGCACGCCGGCCGCGAAGGTCGTGGACAAGGTTCGGGCAAAACGTGCAACACAGGATTTGTCGATGATGTCACCAATAACTGGCATTTTGAGTGTCAAACGCTCTTGGCCGTCTCGGAAGGCTTGGGACGTTTTGTGAATTTGCTTATAGCCAGCATAAGTGACGCCAATGCCAATCATGATTACGAGCCACCAGGCCTGCATGAATTCTGAGGCGCGAACAACCATTTGGGTAAATGCCGGTAGCTCTCCGCCAAAGCTGCTGAACATGCTTTCAAATTGGGGAATGACTTTGATTAATAGGATGACCGTCACGATCCCTGCGATGACCAGCACCGAGATAGGGTAATTCATGGCGCTCTTGATCTTTGCTTTTAGTGCTTCAGATTTTTCTTTATAGGTTGCAAGGCGATCCAGCATGGTTTCGAGTGAGCCTGATTGTTCGCCTGCCGAGATTAGATTGCAAAACAGTTCATCAAAATATTCCTTCGGCTGAGCACTTACGGCCGCTGCAAAGCTATTGCCCCCAGAGACTTCGTTGGCAATATTTTTAATCAACGCTTTCATTGCTGGGTTGTCGACACCGCCCGCAACAATATCAAAAGACTGCACCAATGGGACCCCAGCCTTCATCATGGTAGCCAGTTGACGAGTAAACAATGCTATATCTGCGGGCCCTATTTTTTTACCGCCAAATGAAAACATCGGCTTCGCTCGTTTTTTAACGCTACCCGCATTGATGCCTTGCTTTCTCAGCTGGGCCTTAACCAAGTTAACGTTAATACCCTTGATCTCACCTGAGACTTTTTTGCCCGCTCTATCGGTACCTTTCCAGTCAAAAATCAGATCTTCAGCCATGGGGATTGTTCCTAGTGACCACTCGTGACGCGATCGACTTCATTCAGACTCGTGAGGCCCTGTTTTACCTTAAGTAGCGCCGATTGATAGATGTTCCGAAAGCCCTGTTCTTGGCAAATGCGGGAAATTTCGAGCGAATTGCCATCTTCCATGATTACTTTGGAGATTTCTGGCGTGATCTTGACCACCTCATAAACGCCTACCCGACCTTTGTACCCGCCGTTACATTTGTCACAGCCCTTGGGGCCGTAAATATCAAGCCCTGCGTCCAAGTCTGCCTGGGTAAATCCTTTCTCGAGCAGGGCGGTTTCGGGCACATCAATTTTTTCTTTACAGCTGCAAAGTCTGCGGGCCAATCGCTGGGCAACAATGAGGTTAATAGAGGTTGCTAAGTTAAATGCCGGCACCCCCATGTTACGCAGGCGCGTGATGGTTTCGGGCGCGGAATTGGTGTGCAATGTGGACAAGACCATGTGCCCGGTTTGAGCGGCTTTAATTGCAATTTCGGCTGTCTCGATATCTCGGATCTCGCCGACCATCACGATATCCGGGTCTTGACGCAGGAACGACCGGAGTGCGGCCGAGAAATCAAGTCCAACCTTAGCGTTCACAGGGCATTGGTTAATGCCTTCTAGGTTGATTTCAACGGGATCTTCAGCTGTTGAAATATTCAGCTCCGGCGTGTTCAAGATATTAAGGCCAGTATAAAGTGACACGGTTTTACCCGACCCGGTTGGGCCGGTGACTAAAAACATACCTTGCGGTTTGTTTAAAGCTTCAAGGTATAAGGCCTTTTGGTCATCATCATACCCCAAGGCATCAATCCCCATTTGGGCCGCGCTGGCATCCAAGATTCGCAGAACAATTTTTTCACCAAACAGGACCGGGAGGGTGTTCACTCGAAAGTCGATTGATTTGGTCTTGGAGACCTTCAGCTTGATACGGCCATCCTGGGGCACTCGGCGTTCCGAGATGTCCATTTGGCTCATGACCTTCAGGCGCGCCGCGATCCGCGGCGATAATGTAACGGGCGGGCTTGCGACTTCATGCAAGATACCGTCCGTTCGGAAGCGTACTTTGTAGGATTTCTCAAAAGGTTCAAAATGTAGATCAGACGAACCGAGCCGAATGGCGTTCAGCAGCATTTGGTTAATAAATCGGACCACTGGCGTATCGTCGGTCGGAGCACTGGTATCCTCCTCTTCCTGATCGGGGTCAATGGTTTCAAGGTCGAGATCAACATCATCGCCGAAGTCTGTCAAACCCTCTTCTTCAGGTTCACCTAAATGATGATCGATGTAAGCGGTGAGCTGGTCCTCGCGCACCAAGACCTCTTCCGTGGTAATTCCGGTTTGAAACTGAATATCGGTCAGTGCGGCGCGATTGGTGGGATCTGATACGGCCACAAACAGCCGCTTTCCGCGTTGAAACAGCGGGAAGGCATGATGGTCTCGTATGAGTTTTTCACTCACCAAGCCCTCAGGGACCATGCTGGGGTCTAGTGCATCTAAATCAATTATGGCGGTGCCGAATTCACTGGCCGCGGCCGCTGCAATGGCCTCAGCGGAAATAATTTTCTCTTTAACCAGATAGGCTACGAGCGGTTGCCGAGCTTTGTTGGCTTCAACGCTATACTTTTCAGCATCCTCTAATTCGATAAAGCCGTCTTGAATTAGGCGGCGAGTGAGGCCGCTGATAGGTTTTAGCTTTGCTGACATGATCAATGGTTCAAGGTTTGAAAAGACAGTGTAAACCCTCAAGCCTGTGATGCAACATCTGAAAATCGCTTTGCCTATAGGTTATCTCGATGGGGCGGCGATGAATCTTGGGTAAGGCTTTCACCAATTCAAAGTTCCAAAAGCACATATTAGGAGTTGGAAAATATATCTTTCGGTGTCATAGTTTAAGCATTGCGGCAGTAATTCCTGCGCCGCGCAATTCGGAACGAAGGAAAATTTATGAAAACAATGCAAAAAGGTTTTACATTAATTGAATTAATGATCGTGGTAGCGATTATTGGTATTTTGGCCGCAGTTGCTATCCCCGCATACCAAGGGTACATCGAGAATGCAAACATGGCGAAAGTGAGTAGCCAATATGGTTCCGCAGTAAATTTGGTTAAAGGTACGATTGCAAAAGGCGCTACAAACCTTGCGTTGGGATTATCTGCTGGCACCCCAGCCGACGCAGCTGGCTGGGTTACAGAGCTAACGAAAGCTGGCGGCTCTGCACCTAGTGGTGATGCAGCTTATGTTGCTGCTGATTTTATCTTGGTACATTCGACTAACGGGCAAGTAACCATTGAAGTTGATGGTGATGGCGACGTAACGATTACTAGGCCTTGTTACGGCTCTTTCACGCCTGCAGAAACAACCAATATTGAAACTGATGGCACGGTTACTTTGGGCACTGAGGCTTGTCCATCATAAAAATATAGTAATCTGTAGATCGGCGCAAAAAATAAAGGGTCGGTAGTAGAACAAGATCGTGAAATTTTGAGCAGTCATATAAAGAGCCCGGCCTTTGCGCTGGGCTTTTTTTTGTAAGGACCATTTATTGGTTATAAAAGTTCTATTGGGTTTGATAACTTTGGAGGCGTTGTAAGCCGAAAGTTTTCTAAATGCCGCGACTGATCGGGGCGCATGATTCAAAGATAAATTTTTTCTGCAACAGTTGTGCGCTGATGTTGCAGTCGCGCCGAAGAATTGGGCGTTATCAATGGTGGTTGGGGCGATGGTGTCCTGACCCCTTTCACAAAAGGTTCTGCGTTACAGAAAAGCCTGAATACCTATAAAATACTGTTTTTAAACAGTTTATTGGTATTTTCGACAATTTAAAGCTAAAGATTTCAAGAGCCAATTTGTTTTATTTTGCTATCAAGTTGTATTTGCCGCATTGTAAGTGAGGTCGGTCTACTTTGGACCTTTAAAAGGAGTCACGTCGTGGCCAAAGGAAAAGATAAGCAAAAGAGCAGCGAAAAGAAGAAGCCCTTGAAAACGCTGTTAGAAAAGCGAAAGGATAAAAAAGATAAGAAGGATGGTAGCGGCAGATCACTTTAGGCTGAATCTAGAGAAATTGACCGGAAATCAAAAATTTTGAAATCCACCCTAAACACCTCGCAAAGAGCAGCAATAGGCAATAAATTCGATCTGTCGCAAGGGATGCTAATTTCTGTTCTATGAATGAAGGGGATGAACCACTCAGCGTATTGTTTAAGACAGCAAGCGGAGTATTTCCGGAGAGGTTGGATAGAGCTTGGCGCAAATGCTGAGCCTTGTAAGGCGAGTCAGGCGTAAGTCTGATCGGTTTTGATCGGGTGGTATTTATCAGATATTTCGCTGGGATATTCGGGTAAAATCACTAAACTTAGGCTTTTTGTGATCTGCCGGAATAGCTCAGTTGGTAGAGCAGTTGCTTCGTAAGCAATTGGTCGGAGGTTCAAGTCCTCTTTCCGGCACCAATTACATTGCCATGGCAGAAGAAAATACAATCAAGAGATTTTAACGTTCATCTGGAAATTCTATTTTAAATGGAAATCCAAGGCCCCGTCTAAGTCAAAATAACATTCATCAATTTCGGTCCGCCCAGACCGCCTACTTCCGTTTGCGACGGGTCAGCGAGTCGAATTGACTGAAACTGATCTGCCAGGCATTGCACTGCAATCTTGCCTTCTAAGCGCGCAAGGTGCGCGCCCAGACAAAAATGAATGCCAAACCCAAGCGCGAGATGTGGGTTGGGATTACGATCAATCTGAAAGGTCTCGGCCTGATCAAAAACGCGCTCGTCGCGATTGGCCGACGC
The DNA here is from genome assembly GCA_018647445.1 of Gammaproteobacteria bacterium. GTDB lineage: Bacteria > Pseudomonadota > Gammaproteobacteria > Pseudomonadales > Azotimanducaceae > UBA9926. The sequence goes on along the minus strand of JABGTE010000022.1, from coordinate 40,214 downwards.
AATTAGTGGTATTAGGAGCTCTCCTTTGGGAATCTCGACGCCACCGAGGGTGACGGCTCGAGTTGTTCGACGCACCGTGGCGGAAAAGGGCGAGTAGTATCGTAGCGCCTCTTCAATAAATGTTGGAATGAGTTCCGGATTGTTTCGGATGGCGGGCAAGGTTTCTGGGATCTCGTGAAAGATGCGAGCGGAGGCGGTGATCAACCCCGTTGTGGTCTCATTGCCGGCGATCAGTAGCAATCGACAGAAACTTAAAAGTTCCTCGTTGTTTAAGTGTCCCTCGTCGGTTTTCGTAGCGACCAGCCGTCCTAGCAGGTGCGGTTGAGGGCGCTGGCGAATCGCTTCGATTTGTTCGAGGAAATAGCCATCCATTTCAAGCGCGGCCTGCTCGGCTTCCGCGCTGGGCGTGCCAAACAGAATATCGCCAATATTACTAAAAATGGCATCAGACCAATTTTTGAAGGTGAGGAGGTTGCCGTCTTCAACGCCTAGCATCTCTGCGATGACCATAACAGGTAAGGGTGCTGCCAAGGTGGTGACTAAGTCGACACTTTCGCCCCGCGGCAGCTCCTTTATCAACAGTTCTGCTCGCGCAGTGATTCGGTCCGCCTGGCGCTCAATGTGTGAAGGCTTGAAGGCGCTGCTCACAAGCTTTCGCAGGCGATGGTGCAGGGGTGGGTCACTGAAAAGCATGGATGGCTGACCGCGCGCTTCGGGCGGGCGCAGGGAAACTTCCGATGAAAAGGTTTCGTTATCTTTTAATACCTGATGCACATCAGTATGACGGCTAATCTGCCAAGGCCCACCCGCTTCCAGCTGACAGATGGGTGCATCGTCCCTGAGGGCTCGGTAGCTTTGGTAGGGATCAATGGGTGGGCTGACGTCATTCATTCGAGTGTGTCCGAGGTTGAAATTTGCTTGAGATCGTTAGCTGCGTTCAATTTCCCGTTCAGGGCGTACGAAATTAACGTGGATTAAAGTGAAAAGGTTATCAAATTAAGCCTAAAACTAGAATGTGATTTCGGTCAACGGTCAACGGTCAACGGTCAACGGTCAACGGTCAACGGTCAACGGTCAACGGTTTTAGGTCCGAATCGGTGCGGTTGTTACGAATACGGGTTCCTCGACTTGCTTTCGATCACGTCAACGTTATTAGGCAAACAGGTTGCTTCAATCTTCGGCCTCGAGGCGAAGCGATAAATCCACGGCATGACAATGCTTGGTGAGGGCGCCAACTGAAATAAAGTCAACGCCAGTTTCGGCGATCCTTATTAGGTCCTCTGGTTTCTCGATACCGCCTGAGGCTTCAAGTTTGATGGTATCGGGTGTCAACTTAACCGCCTTAATTAGTTCCTCTAGGGGAAAATTGTCGAGCATAATCCAATCGGGTTCGCCGGCGATCGCCACTTTTAATTCAGCAAGCGATTCGACCTCGATTTCAAGTCGGGTTGCCGGGGCTAGTCCGCGCGCCCGAGTGATGGCCGCGCCGATACCGCCAGCTGCGAGGATATGATTTTCCTTGATTAAAAAGGCGTCATACAAGCCAATGCGGTGGTTTCGTCCACCGCCTTGAAGTACCGCGTACTTCTGCGCCAACCTAAGACCCGGCAGGGTTTTTCGAGTGTCTAGAAGCTGAGCTTTGGTGTGGCTGATGGTATTTACCAGCGCTCGGGTGGCGGTTGCCGTTGCAGATAAGGTTTGTAGAAAATTTAGCGCCGTGCGCTCTGCGGTTAGAATTGATCGCGCATTCCCCGAGCAGGTCATGATCCTCGCGCCGGCTTTGACTCTAGCGCCTTCATCGATCAACCACTCAAGGCGAAGGTTCGGGTCAATCGTTTTGAACACCCGTTCTGCCCAAGGGATACCTGCAATAACCGCTGCATCTCGACAGATTAGAGTTGCCGTTGCCTGGGCCAGCTCGGGGATGAGTTGGGCGGTGAGGTCGCCGCTGCCAAGGTCTTCAGCGATCGCGGCATCAACCACGGACGTTAGGCTTGCTTGAGTTTCGTGATCCATTATTGCTTCCTCCTCAGTATCAAGACGTTGCCAGTTTGCGTTAATTCCAGATTTTTCAAAACGCTCATCCCAAGTAGGGCTGAGGTGCCGGTCATGCCTGGATTGATCACACCTGAGACATTGTCGAAGTGCAAGTCAGCGATTGATAGCCTTGCCAGATTGGTTTGGTAAACCGTCACGGGGCCATTGGCGGTGCTTGCGCGCTTGGCGCGTCCGGGTTGCAGGTTGAGGCGTTTTGCCAATCCTGCAGGAATCACGACCTCGGTTGCACCCGTATCAACTAAAAAGTTTAAGGGCTCGCTGTTGATCAGGCCGCTAACGATATAGTGGCCTTGGCGATCTTGTTTGAGCGTAACCGAGATAACGCCATTCTCAGTATGGCTGGATGGCGTTCGATTGGGATATGAGCGGTCTTCTTCTATGCTATTAAACCAAAAGCTCATCAGGCCGATGAATAAGAGCCAGCCCACAGCCATCATGCCCTTGCCTAGTTGTGTAATCCCAGCCATGCTTTGCTATCTCTCCTGTTAATGCTGAGGGTCAGCCGACGTGAGCGCCAGAATTCAGATTGTAAACCACCGTATCGAGACTGCGCGTCAATGTCCGTCGCCGCATGCCAGTCCAAGGACTGAAGTCGAGATAAGCCTCATCGTTTTACATTGTATCAGCTTGCCAGCTGGTCATTTTGGCGGCCGATATGTTGAAGAACTCTTTATGGGCACCCTATCGGGGCATGCGCATCAGGACTTCTCCGACTTATCGGCGGCTCGCGTCTCGGCGCATCTGTTCATTCGTCGATGCGGCGCGGTCTTGCAGTTTGTTACCTTCGATCAGTGTGCTTGGCATGCAGGGGTATCAAGCTATCAAGGTCAGCAAGGATGTAATGATTTTAGTGTCGGAATCGAGCTCGAAGGCACCGATACGGTCCCTTATAGCGAGATTCAATACGAAGTTCTGGGGTCTGTAGTTACGGCCCTGCAAGCGCATTACCAGATGCCAACGAGCGCAGTGGTTGGGCACTCGGATATTGCGCCAGGGAGAAAAACGGACCCTGGACCATCTTTTGATTGGGAAAAATTTTGGTGTCGCGCTTAATTTACATCAGATCCTGGGGAGGTTCTGGTGTAAATTAAGCGGGTTTTCAATGATTAATAAAAGGATGGTTCGATGACGTTCATCGTGGTCTTACTCTTTTTACTCGCTGTGCGGTATTGGTGGGGCGAGCTTCCGAGCATTGCGGGCAACTATCCGTCGCATTGGTTCAGCTGGATTAATAGCTTGCTGTCCGGTTCACCAGCCTACCTCGCGGGTGTTGTTTTGCCAGCCCTGCTGCTGGCCTGGGTTTCGAATGGGTTTGAGGGGATTTTGTTTGGGCTGCCAGCTTTGATGCTTCATCTGGGTGTCTTGTTTTTCGTTTTACATGCACCCTCGCCGGAAATGACCTTTGATGCACTGCAGCTTCAAGCCCGCCAATCCAAAACCCACGATGGGTTGCTTGCTGATACACAGGATCAAACACTGCGCAGTTTGTTAAGCAGGCTCCATCAAGGTTTTTTTGTCTATATTATTTGGTACTTGCTTCTGGGGCCGGGTGGCGCCCTATTTTGTTTTCTTCAGCGTCATTATGAGCGCGAAGAAGGCAACGATGGATCAGACTTCAATTCGCTGGATGCGACAGTCAACCTGGGCGCGCAGGCTGTCTCGCGCTGGTTGGTAGGGTTGAGTGTCCGTGTTTCACTATTGTTGTTGGCATTGGTCGGGCGTTTTCGAGATGGTTGGCCGTTCTTTGTTGCCAGTCTGAAGGACTGGTCAATCGATGAAGGGGATCTTCTGTACGCCGGGGTCTGTCTTGGGCTTGCGCCCGAGGTTGAGTCTGAAACCGAGCTAGATTCAGCGGCCTACGTGGACTGGCTTCAAGATTATGAGGGACTGCTTAGTCGCCTGTTTTTCGGCTGGATTGGTTTGGCGGCGCTGCTGACCCTGCTGTCGTAAGTGGTTAAGCGCGACGTTTTTTTGAAGCAATCATCGAGGCCGAAGCAATTATGGCCGCTCGCGGTTGGGGTTTTCATCACACTTTGGTCCGCCCAAGCATCCTCGACCGAGCGGCTGATTTCCTTGGCGCCGCACTTGACCGAGATGGTTTATGATCTTGGGATAGGAGCGCAGTTGGTTGGGGTTTCGCGTTACTCTGATTTTCCGGCTGCCGCGGCGCGCCTCCCGCGGGTCGGTGATGCACTCCAGCTAAATGTTGAACTCATTATTAATCTCGCGCCTGATCGCATTCTAGCGTGGCAGGGGGGTGCGCCGAAGACGCTGAATAAACTACAACGCCTGGGATACTTGGTGCAGCGTCAAGAAATCAAGGGGCTGAGCAGTATCGGTAAAGGCTATCGCGAATTGGGTGACGCCTTGGGTCAGGGCCCGCGAGGGGCGCTGATCGAAGCAGAATTTGCTGCATCGCTGAATCAGTTGCGGGCGCGCTATGCCGGTGAGTCAACCCCGCGCGTTTTCCTTCAAATCGCCGAGAATCAATTGTTTACCGTCAGTGCCCAGCACTACATGGGGGAAGCGATATCCGTTTGTGGTGGGGACAATTTGTTTTTTGATGCGGCCTCCGAGGTGCCCGTGGTCACATTGGAGAGCGTGCTGTCCGGACAGCCTGAGGTCATTGTTTTCGTGACCAATCGAAAAGGGCCGCTTCCCTGGCAGGCTAAATGGCAGGCTTTTCTGCCCGACGTGGCGATTCAACGTGTCGAGGCAGACTTGCTCAGTCGTCCCTCTCGTCGCATTCTGTCGGGTATTACGGCGCTCTGTCGAGCCATCCATTTGGAGGCCGAATCTGGGTAAGTTATACTCAAAGTGAATGACGCGTAATGGTTTTCGTCAATTGAGTCTATCGGTCAGTCCTTATGAATGAAATCGAATCAATGGATTCAGATCCTGAAGAAACGCAGGAATGGCTGGATGCGCTGTCGTCGGTCTTGAAGACCCAAGGTGCCGAACGAGTTCAATATTTACTGCAAAAATTGTCGGTCAAATTGACAGAGCAAGGCTCGCAATTACCTTACGCCATCACAACCCCGTACCGAAATACGATTCCAGTACACAAAGAAGCTCGGATGCCCGGCGATCTTTTCGTTGAACGAAATATCCGCAGCCTTATTCGCTGGAATGCCATGGCGATGGTGATGCGCGCCAATATCAAAGATGCCACTCTGGGTGGTCACATTTCGACGTTCCAGTCGTCGGCGACCTTGTATGATGTTGGGTTCAATTATTTTTTTCGTGCCAATCAGCCGGGGCTGCCAGGGGACTTGCTCTACATTCAAGGCCATAGTGCCCCTGGGATTTATGCAAGGTCTTTCTTAGAAGGCGACCTGTCCGAAGATCAGCTCGATCGATTTCGGCAGGAAGTCGATGGTGATGGTTTGTCCTCCTACCCACATCCTTGGTTGATGCCCGAATACTGGCAATTCCCGACAGTTTCGATGGGCCTCGGGCCGTTGCAGGCGATCTACCAAGCCCACATTATGAAGTATCTTGTGAATAGAGGCCTTGCGCCCGAAAGTGATCGCAAAGTTTGGTGCTTCATTGGCGACGGCGAAATGGATGAGCCTGAATCACTTGGCGCGATCTCTCTGGCCGGGCGAGAAGGTCTTGATAATCTGATTTTTGTGGTCAATTGCAATTTGCAGCGATTGGATGGCCCGGTTCGAGGTAACGGTAAAATTATTCAAGAGCTCGAAGGCGCCTTTCGAGGTGCTGGCTGGAATGTCATTAAAGTGGTTTGGGGGCGTCAGTGGGATGCTTTATTCGAGAAGGATACGCGGGGGCTGCTACAGCAGCGGATGGACGACGCGGTTGATGGCGATTACCAGAACTACAAAAGCCATGATGGTGGCTATGTTCGCGAACATTTTTTTGGCGCGTATCCAGAGCTTTCCGAAATGGTCTCTGACCTCACGGATGAACAAATCTCGAGGCTCAATCGTGGAGGCCATGATCCATATAAAGTCTATGCGGCCTATGCCGCAGCGGTCGCCCATAAGGGTCAGCCCACCGTCATTCTAGCCAAAACTGTTAAAGGTTACGGGCTTGGTTTGGCAGGAGAAGCCCAAAACTTCACGCATTCCGTGAAGAAACTCGATACCAAAGCATTGCGCGAGTTCAGAGATCGGTTTGACATTCCCATTAATGATGAGGACTTGGAAGCAATTCCTTATTATCGGCCGCCCGAAGATTCAATCGAGCTGCGGTATTTAAAAACGTGCCGCGAAAAGCTCGGCGGCGCGATTCCCTCGAGGCTCAACTATTTCGAGGCCTTAACCATTCCTGATTTAGAGGCCTTTGCATCGGTTACCCAAGGGTCTGGCGATCGTGAAATCTCGACCACGATGGCATTTGTTCGGTTACTCTCGATTTTAGTAAAAGACCCCCATCTCGGTGAACGGATTGTTCCTATAGTGCCGGATGAAGCGCGAACCTTTGGGATGGAGGGTATGTTCCGGCAGTTGGGTATTTATTCGAGCGTGGGTCAGCTCTACGAGCCTGTTGATACGGGTCAGATCATGTCTTACCGTGAAGACCAACACGGGCAGGTTATGGAAGAGGGGATTAACGAAGGCGGCGCGTTTGCTGCCTGGCTGGCTGCGGCAACCTCTTATTCCAATCACGCGCAAACATTGGTGCCGTTTTACATCTATTATTCTATGTTTGGCTTTCAACGAATCGGGGATCTGTGTTGGGCGGCGGGAGACCTTAGTGCCCGCGGATTTTTGTTGGGCGGCACTTCGGGTCGAACGACGCTCAACGGGGAAGGCTTGCAGCATCAAGACGGGCACAGTCATATCCTTTCCGGCACGGTACCCAATTGCGTGTCCTATGATCCGACTTATGCCTACGAGCTCGCCGTGATTATTCAGCATGGCCTGCAGGTGATGTTTGTTGAAAAGCAGGCTAAGTATTTTTATATCACCGTCACCAACGAAAACTATCAGCAGCCTGCTATGCCCGAGGGTTGTGAAGTGGGTATCAAGCGTGGCCTGTATTTACTGAAAGCGGCTTCAAGTAAAGCAAAGCGGTCTAAGAAGCGGGTTCAACTATTAGGCTCGGGCGCGATTTTACGAGAAGTGTTGGCAGCGTCAGACATCTTGCAAGCCGAGTTCGAGGTCTTCTCTGACATCTTCAGCGTGACGAGTTTTAACGAACTCAAACGAGATGGGGATTCTGTTTTGCGCTGGAACCGATTGAACCCGGATCAGCCGGCCCGGCAGAGTCATGTCCAGGCTTGTCTCGGGGATAGCGGCCGACCCGTCATTGCCGCAACGGACTACATCAAGCTTTATGCCGATCAAATCCGGGCTCAAATTCAGGGTGACTATCATGTTTTGGGAACCGATGGCTTTGGTCGAAGTGATACTCGCGAGAAGCTGCGCCGGCACTTCGAAGTTGATCGGTATTCAATCGCGTATACCGCGCTCCAGGCGTTGGCGGCATCCAATATCATTGCGCTTGAGGTTGTCTTGCAGGCCCGCGAGCGGTGGGGCATCGATCCAGCGAGCCCAGAGCCAGTGATCCTGTAATGGCGCTTAAGCAGATTAGCGTCCCAGACGTGGGCGAAGCCGAAAGCATCGAGTTGGTCGAGGTCCTAGTGGCTGCTGGTGATGTAGTGAAGCAGAATCAGTCCTTGGTGGTGCTCGAGTCCGATAAGGCAAGTGTTGAATTGCCGGCGGCATTTGATGGCGTCGTGGTCGCAGTTCTGATAACGCCGGGTATGACGGTGAAAGAAGGGGATGTGCTGCTGACCATTGAAACCAGCGTAAGCACCGCGCTGACTGAGGCTGAGTCAGAGTCTGAACGCGCCACTGGCGTGGATGGGCCTGACGAGGACGTTGTCGAATCGCCAGGATCTGAGGCCTATGCTGGTACTGGGTCGGCGGAAGTCTGGGATCAAGATTCCAGCGCGTCAAAGCCGCCGGATGACGCGCCGGCAGCTGTTTTAGCAGTGGCCAATTCTCAGACGGTTGCGATCTTTATTCCAGACCTTGGCCAGATTGATGACGCTGAAGTGATAGAGGTTCATTGCCAGGTTGGGGATGAAGTTGCCTTAAACCAAGTTTTGATGCTCCTCGAGTCGGACAAAGCCAGCATGGAGATTGTGGCGGAGTCGACGGGGCTCGTGGCCTCGATTGATCTCACTGTTGGCGATCAGGTGAAAGGCGGCGAAGTTGCTATTGAATTGACGGTAGCAAGCGGGGATACAGCAACGGCTAGTGAGGCAATACCCGCGCTGCCAAAAACACCGCCGAAACCATCGACACCGGCAGCCAGTGGACCGTCAGATGAGGCGGCGCTGGCGAACGCAGGAGAAGGCGCCCGTCTTGGCGAGATGCCGGATACGCGCCCTCAGGAGAGGAGCCCAAGTGCGGGGGTTCCCGACCGAGAATCGGGCGAGTCAGTACATGCAGGTCCGGCGGTGCGAAAATTGGCCCGTGAGTTAGGGGTTGCCCTATCGATGGTCCAAGGATCGGGGCCCAGTCACCGTATTTTAAAAGAAGATGTGCAGCAGTTTGTCAAAGGGCAGCTACGTCAACCGAAGCAAGTAGCGAGCGTCGGTCTTCAGCAAAAAGCCTTACCGGACTTCAGTCAGTTTGGCGAAGTGGTTTTTGAGAAGCTTAGTCGGATCCGGCGGGTGTCAGCAAAAAATCTGGAATACAGTTGGCAATCGATTCCTCAGGTTACGCACTTTGATGAGGCGGACATTACCGATCTCGAAACGTTTCGGGCTGGTTTGAATGGCGCGCTAGTGCCGGGCGACGTTAAAATCTCGCCCCTTGCCTTCGTGATCAAGGCCGTTATCCAAGCGCTTAAGAAATACCCGAGGTTCAATGCGTCGATTGATCCCGGGTATGAACATTGGGTTGTGAAACGATTTTTTAATATTGGTATTGCGGTTGAGACCCCCAATGGTTTGGTCGTGCCGAATGTCAAAAGTGCTGACCTGCAGTCAGTCGCCACGCTCGCGCGTAGCGCGGCAGAACTTGCTGAACTTGCCAGGAACAAACAACTGTTGCCGGCCCAAATGCAGGGCACAACGTTTACGATATCGAGCCTGGGGGGCATTGGCGGGACGGGATTTACACCGATTGTGAACAGTCCTGAGGTTGCGATTTTGGGGGTTGCGCGAACGCAGCTGCTACCTAGGTACGTCGCGGGCGCGCTCGAACCCAGAAAAATCTTGCCGCTGGCTTTGAGTTACGATCATCGCGCAATCGATGGTGCGGAGGCTGCTCGGTTCATGGTCGAACTTAGTCGGCAACTCAGTGATATTCGGCATCTCGCCGTTTAATCATTCGGCGCTATAACTCAAATGATCTTTTTGCCATAGGACTTCCGGTGTCTTGGTGGCAACGGCGATCGAACGGCACAATACAAAGAGAAAATCTGAAAAGCGGTTCAAGAACTTGAGACCCTCGGCATTGATTGTGTCTGTTTCAGAGAGCGTAATGACCGCACGTTCGGCCCGCCGGCATGTGCACCGAGCAACATGACACTGCGCAATCAATAGGGAGCCGCCAGGCAGAATAAAATTTTCCAAGGGCGCTAAGGGTTCATTTAATTTATCCAGTTCCGTCTCGATGAGCGCAACATGTTCACTGTGAATGAGTTCAAAGCCTGGAATTGAAATTTCACCGCCCAAATCAAATATCCGATGCTGGCAATAGCGCAGGAAAGGCACCCACTCAGTACACTCGGTAATGGACGATTGGTTCAACTGCTCGATCAAGAGGCCTAAATGGGCATTGAGTTCATCGATATCGCCCATGGCGACCACTCTGGGTTGATTCTTAAGAATTCTGCTGCCATCTCCGAGTCCGGTCTCGCCTTGATCACCGGTGCGGGTATAGATTTTTGACAGTCGCTTGCCCATGGTTATTCTCGAGTGGAGGTTCGTTCAGTGTACGGTAATCATTGCCAATAGTCTCAGTCTGCACGGGGGTTTGGTTCATTAAAATGATCCGATTCTGATATGCTGCAACGATCCTTTAACAGCGGAGCTGAACATGCCTTCATTCGATGTGGTGTCGGAAGTCGACTTACAAGAGGTGCACAATGCGGTCGACCAGGCGAACCGAGAGTTGTCGACGCGATATGATTTTAGAGGTATTACGGCCTCTTATGAGCGTTTGGGGAGCGATATTAAGCTTACAGCTCAGGCTGATATCCAGCTTGATCAGATGATGGATATTCTCCGAGAAAAATTAATCAAGCGCTCGGTTGACCCTATGGTGATGGATCCCGGCGCGATAATGCCGAGCGGTAAATTACTGCACCAGACGGTTGCTATGAAGCAAGGCATTGAGACACTGCTTGCAAAAAAGATCGTCAAACTTATAAAGGATAAGAAGCTAAAGGTGCAGGCTGCAATCCAGGGCGATCAGGTCCGGGTGACCGGTAAAAAACGCGATGACCTCCAGGGCGTGATGGCTGAAATTAAAGCCGCCGGATATGAAGTCCCGCTGCAGTACCAGAACTTCAGAGACTGATGCCGCCTATGCGTGCGGGGAGGCAGCCAACTTGGCTGGAATCCTTTTTGGTTTATCGCAAACCGGTCGTGGTTTCCTTGGCGTTTCTCGGGTTTTCGGCAGGGCTGCCCTATCTTTTGGTATTTTCAACCCTAACGGCCTGGCTGCGAGACGAGGGTATAAGTCGTTCGGCGATTGGGTTTTTTGCCTGGGTCGGGATGATGTATTCCATCAAGGTGATTTGGGCGCCGTTTGTGGACCGCTTGCAGCTGCCTTGGCTCAATCTTGCGTTAGGGCGGCGCCGAAGTTGGATGTTAGTCGCGCAGCTTGGCATTATGGCGGCGCTCCTAGGGATGAGTTGGGTCGGCCCGACGCAGCTAACGTTGCTTGCAGTGCTTGCGTTGGTTGTGGCCTTCTCATCAGCAACTCAAGATATTGCCATTGATGCCTATCGCATTGAGGCCGCGCCGGCTCAGGATCAAGCGGCATTATCCGCCGCCTATATTCTTGGCTATCGAACGGCGCTTTTAGTTTCGGGTGCCGGCGCACTCTACGCCGCAGAATATTTGGGTTGGGTACAGGCCTATCAATTGATGGCGCTCTGTGGCGGTGTGGGACTGGTCACCACTTTGCTCATTCCAAGGCCTGCGTTAGCAAATGACGAATATTCGCCGGAAGTTGAAGAGGCAGCTTCAAAGTGGCCGGGGCTGCACGCTTTGTTTCTCGCACCGATTATCGATTTTTTTAGGCGAAATGGTCGCTTTGCCGTGTTCTTACTCAGTTTTATTGCACTGTACCGGCTGAGCGACATCACGATGGGCATTATGGCCAACCCGTTTTATTTGGATTTAGGCTACACCAAGCTTGAGATTGCCAACATTGCGAAAGGGTTAGGATTTGCCTTGTCGATACTGGGATCATTTCTGGGTGGCGTTTTGGTGGTTCGCTGGGGTGTTTTGATCACCCTGCTGATCGGTGGGGTTTCAGTGGCTTTGACTAATCTGCTCTTCGCGCTGCTGGCTTTGACCGAGCCTAATCTGGTTTGGCTGGCCCTGATCATCGGGGCAGACAACCTAAGCGGCGGGATTGCGGCAACCAGCTTTATCGCTTATCTGTCGAGCCTAACGCACACGGCGTATACCGCAACACAATATGCGCTGTTTAGCTCATTAATGACCTTGCCAGGTAAGTTCACGAGTGGTTTTTCGGGCATCGCGGTCGATGCCTTCGGCTACCCGTTGTTTTTTATCGGAACTGGGGTTTTGGGGGTTCCTGCAATTTTGATGGTGCTTTATCTGGTTTATCGAGAGCGAGCGCTGCCGGCAGACCATCGATGACGTCTTTATTTTGGCCCAAGGCTAAATGGGGCTATGGGTGCCATTGATGCTGTTTTAGGCGGAGTCTTAAGTTATTGATTTTTATACCTTCTAGGGCAAGGCGTTGAATTTGAGTCATTGCATGAGGATTGGTGATCTGACCGCTGGCGTTTACCACCCGGTGCCAGGGCAGGGTCGTTGCTGCTGGCAGTTCCGACAGCAAGCGGCCGACCCACCGGGCTCGGCCAGGCTGGCCGGCCATGCTCGCAACCTGGCCGTAGGTCGCAACGCGGCCTACAGGGATTGAGGCCACAACCTGCCAGATGGATTCTTTTAAGTCCAAGGATAGGGCCATCGCCTCAGTTCCTTTTTAATTTAAAGAGGGCTTTATCAGCCTGGCCCTGTGATCAAATTCAATTGATTTTAAGGCCCGACCCTTGACTCTCGAAAAAGTGACCCTATTATTAGCACTCCTTAGGGGAGAGTGCCAGAAAACCTGTCGGCAGGAAGGCGGAACTGGTTCAATTCAGATAAAAACGAACTGATCATCGGGTCAGTTTAACGTTAATTTGGGAGATCAGAATGAATATTCGTCCATTACAAGATCGAGTGGTCGTACGACGTCTGGAAGAGGAAACCAAGTCAGCTGGTGGGATTGTTATTCCTGGTTCAGCGGCTGAAAAGCCCTCTCAAGGCGAAGTCTTGGCTGTAGGTACGGGCAAGAAGCTTGAAAACGGATCCGTTCAAGCGGTTGATTTGAAAGTTGGTGACAAAGTGCTCTTTGGCCAATATGCCGGCAGTACCGTTAAAGTTGACGGCGAAGAATTGCTTGTTATGAGTGAAAGCGAAGTTTTTGGCGTTGTTGAGTAAGCGCTTTCTTATCGGTTTGACACCCATTATACAGAACGACACAAGGAATATTTGATATGACAGCTAAAGATGTAAGGTTTGGCGATTCAGCCAGACAAAGAATGCTCACGGGCGTAAACGTCCTGGCAGATGCCGTGAAAGTAACGCTCGGTCCTAAGGGCCGTAACGTGATCTTGGACAAGTCTTTCGGTGCCCCAACGGTCACGAAAGATGGCGTCTCGGTTGCTAAGGAAATTGAACTCAAAGATAAGTTCGAAAACATGGGCGCTCAGATGGTGAAGGAAGTTGCTTCACAAACTTCTAATGTAGCCGGTGATGGCACAACGACGGCAACTGTTTTGGCACAAGCGATTCTGAACGAAGGCCTCAAAGCGGTTGCGGCAGGCATGAATCCAATGGATCTCAAGCGCGGTATTGATAAAGCGGTTACGGCGGCGGTTGAAGTTGTGAAAGGTTTGGCAGTGCCTTGTGATGACCCTAAAGCCATCGCGCAGGTTGGTAGTGTGTCGGCAAACAGTGACACAGCGATTGGCGATATCTTGGCAGAAGCTATGGAGAAAGTCGGTAAAGAAGGCGTGATCACCGTAGAGGAAGGTCAAGGCATTGAAAACGAACTGGATGTTGTTGAAGGCATGCAATTTGATCGCGGGTACCTGTCGCCTTATTTTATTAACAATCAGGAAAACATGAGCGCTGAGCTCGAAGATCCTTATGTCTTGTTGTTTGATAAGAAAATTTCGAACATCCGTGATCTTCTCCCGGTACTCGAAGCCGTAGCCAAGTCTGGTCGGCCTCTGATGATTATTTCCGAAGATGTTGAAGGCGAAGCTTTAGCAACACTCGTTGTGAACAACATGCGCGGGATCGTTAAAGTCGCTGCCGCCAAGGCGCCTGGCTTTGGTGATCGCCGTAAGGAAATGTTGCAAGACATTGCGATTCTTACGGGCGGCACAGTCATTTCTGAAGAAGTCGGTTTGTCTCTGGAAGGCGCATCCTTGGAAGACTTAGGTCAGGCCAAGCGCATTACCTTGACGAAAGAAAACACGACAATTGTTGATGGTTCCGGTGAATCGGACGATATCGAAGCACGCGTCAAGCAAATCCGTACTCAGATTGAAGAAACTTCCTCTGATTATGATCGAGAGAAGCTGCAAGAGCGGGTTGCGAAGCTTGCCGGTGGCGTTGCCGTCATCAAAGTCGGTGCTGGCTCTGAGTTAGAAATGAAAGAGAAGAAAGCACGCGTCGAAGACGCTCTGCATTCAACTCGTGCAGCGGTCGAAGAAGGGATTGTTGCCGGTGGTGGTGTTGCGTTGATTCGAGCCTTAACTGCGCTTGATGACTTGGTTGGCGATAACGAAGATCAAAATGTTGGGATCAACATTTGTCGTCGCGCGATGGAAGCCCCAATTCGACAAATCGCTGAGAATGCGGGCGCCGAAGGCTCTGTTGTTGTTGACAAGGTGAAGCAACTCTCTGGAAACGAAGGCTTTAATGCTGCGACGGGTGAGTATGGCAATATGATCGATTTTGGTATTCCAGATCCTGCCAAGGTAACTCGCACAGCACTTCAGGCGGCAGCATCGGTTGCGGGTCTTATGATCACAACTGAGTGCATGGTGACAGATGTGGTTGAAGAAAATGCACCTGCAGGCGGCGGCATGCCTGACATGGGTGGTATGGGTGGTATGGGTGGTATGGGCGGCATGATGTAGTCCAACCCCTGATGAAAAAGCCCCGCTAAATGCGGGGTTTTTTTTGTCAGTCCGTAAGGTTGCGTTGATCGTTTAAACGCTTTAATTTTCTCGCTCTATGAAGAATCAATTTTCTCTCAGAATTTCAGCGTTAGAAATGCAGCGCTATTATTCCGGTCAGGCCAGGAGCGTTGTTGTGACCGCGGAAAATGGCCAGCGGTTGCAATTCTCAGCTGAATTACTGCGCCGATTCGTGACTCAAGATGGTGTCCAAGGCTGGTTCGAGATTGAGTATGATGACGCAGGTAAGCTCCAAGGCCTGGTGTGTTTAAAGCAGTTCTGAGTTCAGCCTGGAAAAGCTTATGTTTTGGGAAAAGTTTGTTATAGTACTGCGGTTGAATTCGTTCCGAGAACGCGTTCAAAACAGCATTAGGTTTCGTTAAACAATATTAGGGGAAGGGTATGGATATTCCATTATTTTCAGAATACGGCGTGAACTACCTCGTTAGATGGGGCCATCTTCTGTTCGGCATCGTTTGGATTGGGTTGTTGTATTACTTCAACTTTGTTCAAACCGAGTATTTCAAAGAAGCCGAAGCGGATCACCGGTCCGGTGCGATTCAAAAGCTTGTGCCGCGCGCACTGTGGTGGTTTCGTTGGGGTGCCGCGTTTACCTTCCTAACCGGCCTTTATCTTCTGTACCGTCTCCACGGCGCTATGACCTATGATATTACCGTTGGCGCAACGTTGGGCACGCTCATGGCCTTTAATGTATGGTTCATAATCTGGCCAAATCAAAAAATAGTGATCGCGTCAGCAACGCAAGTTGCGGGTGGTGGTGAAGCGCTACCGGAAGCCGCTGCTGCCGCGCCCAAAGCGGGCCTCGCATCTCGGACCAATACTTTGTTTTCCATCCCAATGCTGTTTTTTATGGGGTCCTCGGCGCATTTGCCAAGCGGTATGGTAACTGATGAGATGGCCGCGTCGACGGTGAGTTTGGTAGCGGTCTTTGCAATCATTTTGCTGCTGCAGGTCAATGCCCTTCGCGGCAAACAAGGGCCTATGACGTCGGTTGTAGGCGTGATTCACTGCGGATTGGGGCTCACGGCTGTGCTGTATGGATGCATGCACTTACTGTAGCCTAAACTGTAAAATAGCTTAAAATGCGGGGCCTTTAAGGTCCCGTTTTTTTTGGAAAGAGCCTTCATGAACGATGATATAAAAAATTTAGACGAGCTGCCGTCGATTACGCCGGACGCTGCGGACGTTTCTTCCTATCGCCGCGGGGGTCGCTCTGAGGCACCGAAGCAGAGTAACTTTAATGGGATCTTGATGTTCATCGTCGTCTTGATGCTTTTAGTGATGGGTTTTGGTGGATATGTGCTGTTTCAAGTTCAAACCAAACTTGATGAAGCCAATGGGCTTTTAGAAAAAAGTCAGGCCAGCATTGGAGAGCTTGAAAGCAGGCTTGCGGCAACCGGTTCGGATGTCTCAAAAACGTTTGAGACAATGCAGGAACAATCGAATACCAATATGAGTGAAATTGACAAGCTGTGGGCGGTCGCTTATCGGCAGAATAGACCAAAAATTGAAAAAGTCGCTGAAGATCTAGAGACAGCGATTACCGGCTTCAAAGCTGAGCTTGACCCGATCGCCGGCGCCGTCTCAGGTGTTGGTGCGAAGATCGATGCTTTAAATAAAGACTTGATCAGTTTGAAGCAGCAACGGGCGATGGATGGTGAAGACCTCTCAACGGAGCTTGCCTTGATCCGACAACAAAACCAGGACCAAGCCGATGCGCTTGAAACCTTGCGGCGAGCCGGTACGGTGATGTCGAAACAGATCAGTGAAGCAAAAGAGGACATTGGCTCGAACCTAAAGTATCGGCAGCAGCACAACACCGAAGTCATTGAAATGAAAAGGCAGATCCAGCGGTTGGATGACGCTATTGTTGCGCCGACACCCCTAGTGGTTCAATGATGGAGCGAGTGTTGTGGAGAGCCAGGCAGATAATGCAGAGAGGTATTAGTCGTCAGCCCACTGGCTGAGAACGCTAATCGGGACTTCATGATTTTGGTACGCGACGACAACCCCCTCCTCGGTAATGTTCTTGAGTAAGAGGCCAGAGCCGAACCGATTCCCTTCTCGGAGGGATTGACCATTGATAACCACCATTCGAAGACTGGCGTCGTTCGCAAAAATATGACTCGAAAAACGAATGGCTGAGATTTCCTGTTTGATTTGGCGACCTAAGGTGTCTTGGAGTTGATCAGCTTGCGCTGACGAGCGTTCGCGAGTTGGCCCTGAAGGGCTTGATCTTGTTAATGTCGGTTCAGGACGGGGGGGGCGCGTCTCACGGTTAAAAGCACGATTATTATTAGGCTGAGTCTCGCGGATGAGGGTCTGCGTTTTCGGCGTTAAACTGGCTTCTGGATCGTTTGTTTTTGTGGGTTCAGCTAAAAACACGAACCAAACGATCAAACCAAGCAGATTTAGGATCACGACACTACCAGCGACGATCGTCCAGAGGCTTTTACCCTGAGAGCGACTGGTCGGCTTTTGGTGGATCGTATTCAGGCCAGGCGTACGGTGCTGTTTCTTTTCTTCTTCAGATTTATTCAGCGCATCAAGGATATAAGACATTACAAGCTTTCCCCGTCTAAACGTGGCGTGTCGATATCGTCCGCATCATTAATTTTAATCCAGGTCTTAACGCCCGCAATCCCGTCCGGGGTCAAGCCCGTCGTGAGCTGAAATTGCTTTACTTGAACTTCTAACTCGCCGTCGAACACATAACCCGGCGTTGTCGGACCCGTTCGGTCATTGATGACTTGTAACCGGTTAACCAACCAGTCCACTGCAGGGCCCCGATCACCCATCGAGATGGGCGCCTTGTACCCCGGGGGTGCTCGCCACAGAAGCGTGAAATTACCGCTCCAGGCATCGAGTAGTTCTGCTACCCGGACGCGGTGGGTCGTGCCACCCACTTTCAGCGATGCGCTACCACGATCGAGTTCGATCAGCGTGAACCACTGATTGTTAAGGTTAATCACCACAGGACGGTCGAAATCATTCATTTCATTGAGACCAGCGATACTCGAAAAGCAAAATAAGCCGATGGTTTCTGCAAGCTCACAAGAGGCGGAGTCTGGATCGGTGAAGTCGACGCCCCACAATTGGAGCAGATCATTTAAAGCCGCCCCTGCGATGTCATGGCCGCGAATCAAACTTAACGAGGTAAGGCTTTCGCTTGCCTGATTCGTGTAGGGCTTTGAGATTGTGGCGGTGGGTGCGGACAGGGTTTCTTCAAAAGGTTGCACGCGCATGGGTTCAGCTATTTCAGGGCTCTGTTGGGCCTCCGGCACCACATAAGCAGACGAATCGACAGTTTGATTATCACGATTTTCGACTGATTCGGCGATTGTCGCGGCAGTGTTTTGCTGCACAGCAGGTTGTCCTTGCGCAATGGATGGCTCTGATTCACCCGTGAGCGTTAGGATTAACAGCGCCGTCAGTACCAGTAAGCTACCGATGCTGGCGATTGCGATCAGTCGCCAATTAGGAATCGCTTGGGCCTCGGGACCTAGGATTTCCAAGGCTGCTTTTGCCACGATTTTTGGTGTGACTTGAAGTTCTCCCTCAGAATAGGTGCCGAGCAGAGAGCGATCACAAACCAAGTTGATAACACGCGGAATACCTTGGCTGATTTTATAAATTCGATCGATCGCGGGTTTTGTGAAAAAAGTACCCTTTGCCCCCGCCACAACCAAGCGATGTTTAATGTAGGCTGAAATTTCATCACGATTTAAGGCATTAAGGTGAAACCGTGCCGTAATCCTTTGCGATAATTGTCGGAGTTCAGGTTTCGCGAGAAGTCCTAAAAGTTCGGGCTGGCCAAGCAAAATAATCTGGAGGAGTTTGCGCTGGTTTGTTTCAAGATTGGTTAGTAAGCGCAGTTGTTCTAACACCTCGATGGATAAGTTTTGGGCTTCATCAATAATGAGGACGGTGCGTCGGTCATTGGCATGGGCATCAAGAAGATATGCATTAATGCAGTCGGTAAGGACCTTAATGGTCGAGCCTTGCGGATAGCTGATTTTTAAGTCGTCGCAGGCCGCCGCAAGCAGTTCAGCAGCCGTTAATTTCGGATTAAGAATGAAGGCGGTATCAACTTGGGTCGGGATTTGCTCTAGCAGGCATCGACAAATCGTGGTTTTTCCGGTTCCGACTTCACCAGACAATAGGATGAAGGCGCCATCACCTTGGATGCCGTACATCAAATGCGCGAGCGCCTCGCGATGCCGATCACTCATGTAAAGATATTGAGGATTCGGTGCAATCGAGAAGGGGGATTCTTTCAGCCCAAAGTAGTCATTGTAGATTGAAGTCAAAGCGGGTCCTCCAATCAGTAAGCATAGCAGGAGAGTTAGTTAGGCTCTAGCTGTTGCTGCAAAACGCCGTCTTTCTTGTCCCAGCGATCGAGTAAAAGTTGCTTAACCTGTTTACCCATCGATTTCACGGCACCGGATTCTGCAAAATCAGTTCGTTTAGGAATCCCAAGTCGGTCAATTTGGATTCTAATTGGCGTTGGATGACCGCATATAAAAGACCAAAATGATGGGGTTTGATCGTGATAGACCATTGTCACATCCAAGATTGCACTGAGATCATCCTGCATGGAATCGACGACCATGGCGACACCACCACCTTTGGGCTTGAGTAAGTATTGGTATGGACTCTTTGTTTGCCTTTGTTTCTCGGGAGAGAAACGAGTGCCCTCCACAAAATTTAGGACCGAAACTGGCGTGAGTTTGAACCGCTCACAGGATTTTAAGGTGGTCTCAAGGTCCCGGCCTCTCAGATGCGGTCTCTTGGCAAGGGTGCGCTTGTCGTAACGCTTCATAATGGGGAAATCGAGTGCTACAAAGCAAATGCCTAGGATCGGAACAAATAGCAGCGTTTGCTTAATAAAAAATTTCAACATCGGGACCCTTTTGTTCAGGATCCGCTGCAGAATCACAATATCTGTCCAGCTTTGATGGTTGCAGATGACCAGGTACCACTCGTCAGGGCTTAATTCAGGATAGTGCGCAACGCTTATGTCTAGAGTTTGAAAGGTATCGATGATGCGGTTGTTGTTCGCAATCCAGCCCTCAGCACAACGCATTGACATCTGCGTGCACAGCGCTTGATAGCGGGAAGGGATAAGCCCGCGCAGTAGCGCCGCAATACATAACGGTATCGCAAGGATCAAAGTGTTAAAGAACATGAGTAACAGCGTGACACTGCCCCGAGTGAATCGCATGGTTTACCTTAAATGATCGAGTTGTCAGTGTTAAGAATAGTCCTGTGAGGTCGTCTCGTCACCCCTTTCAGTATCATGATCTTTGCCGCCCCGACTCCAGACCTGAATCGTTAGATCAGCCAAACGCTCAGCGCGCTAATCAAAAAGGCGCCGATAAAATTGAGCGCCAAACCCTCTCGTACCATGGTTCTAATCGGAAAGGCGCCCGTGCTAAACATAATGGTATTAGGCGCGGTGGCGACCGGTAGCATAAACGCGCAGCTTGCGCTCATGGCAGCTGGGACCATCAATCGCTCCGGTGGGATGTCAAAGGCAACTGCGGCGGCGGCAAGGATCGGCAACATCAAAGTAGTGGTCGCCGTATTGCTGGTGATTTCGGTCATAAAAGTGATCACCAGGCAAATGACCAAGACTAAAAAGAACAGATCCATCCCTGCCAGTTGGGTGAGCATGCCGCCAAGCTCTTGGGATAGTCCGGAAGTAACAAAGGCTTTGGCTATGGCGATGCCGCCCCCAAAGAGAATAAGCATCCCCCAAGGAATTTTTTCCGCGGAGTCCCAGGTCAGTAAACGCTCACCCTTGCCATTAGGCACTAAAAACATGACAACGACGGCAAGCATTGCAATGCTTGCATCATTAATACCCGGTACGTCCAGTAATTGGCTCCAACCACCATAGGGTTGGCTGCGGGTCACCCAGGCGAGTGCGGTTAAAGAAAACACGATCAGCACTCGCCGCTCTGCGGTTTCCCAAGTGCCAACCGGCGGTAATTCGAATGTGCCTTGATAATTCAGATTTCGAGTGAGCCACAAGGCGGTCAAGGGCACAAACAAGAGCACAACCGGCACGCCCCAGCTCATCCAGGTCAGAAAGCCAATTTCTTGGCCAGTGGTCGTTGCATAAACTTCTCTAAAAACCAGATTCGGTGGCGTACCGATAGGGGTGCCGATACCGCCGATACTGGAGGCGTAAGCAATACCCAATAATAAAGGCACAGCCAATCGCTTGTCGGGGGCTTTTTCGAGCACAGCGAGCGCAACCGGCAGCAGCATCAGGGTCGTAGCGGTGTTTGAAATCCACATGGATAGAAGTGCTGAGGCGGCCATGAAGCCAAACACCAAACGTCGGCTACTACTGCCTCCAAAAAGGTTGACCATGGTGAGCGCAACGCGCCGATGAGCGCCGCTGCGTTCCATTGCCGTTGATAAAATGAAGCCGCCCATCAGTAATAATACAAGCGGACTTCCGTAGGCGGCGCCAACTTGTGACGGCGTTAAAATGCCAAATGCCGGGAACAATGCTAGCGGCAACAATGAAGTTGCAGGAATGGGAATGGGCTCAAAGACCCACCAGAGGCCGGTCCAGAGAGTGATTGCCGCGGTAATGGCGATGGCTGTGGGTTGATCCTGCGCAGTCAGCATCCAAAAGAGCACGGAGCCAGCAACTGGGCCCAAAGCGGTAAACAGAATTTTTGAATGCACCATTGTACTACTCGAGACCAGTTCGCTTGATTATAGGGTACAGTAGGGCAGGATTCGAAGATGCAATCATATGCAAAGCACCTTTTTTTGGTATGACCTTGAGACTACGGGTACGGACCCGATTTTGGATCGAATCGTCCAGTTCGCAGGCCAGCGAACCGATTCGGACCTTCGACCCATCGGCCCGCCCGTCAACTTCTATATTAAACCCAGTGTCGACACGCTGTTTCATCCAGATGCCACATTGATCACCGGAATTGACCCGGATCAAATTGATGCTGAAGGCTTGAGTGAATTAGAAGGGCTTCGAAAAATTCTAGCGTGTTTTACAGAGCCAAATACCTGTGTGGTTGGGTATAACAATTTAAATTTCGATGATGAGTTTGTTCGGCAATCTTCGTATCGCAATTTCTTCGATCCTTATGCGCGCGAGTGGCAGAACGGCAATTCACGCTGGGACCTGATCAATCTACTTCGGATGACTTACGCGCTTCGTCCGGCGGGCATCAACTGGCCGAAACGAGAAGATGGTAAACCATCTTTTACGCTCGTGAAGATGGCCGAGGAGAATGGGCTCAGTCATGAAAATGCCCACGATGCGTTGTCAGACATTGAAGCGACAATTTCTTTGGCCAAACTCGTTAAGAATGTGCAACCAAAATTATTTGAGTATCATTTTAAGATGCGTAAGAAGCAGCCCGTTTTAGACCTGCTCTACCCATTGGGTAAAGCGCCCGTGCTGTTGGTTCAACCGTTTTTTGATCCGAATGATCGATATCTTGCGCCGATCCTGCCCCTGCTTGCGCATCCTTCAAATCAAAATTCTGTTATCTGCTTAGACCTCCGCCAAGACCCGGAAGCCTATTGTTCGCTAAAAGGGGACGCGCTAACGGACTTTTTGTTGCCAAAACGGGTTAAAGGTGAAGGGTCGAAGCCCTCAGTGGTCCAGCGGATCCAAATCAATCGTTGTCCGCCGATCGCGCCGATGAATACGTTGCCATCGGCATTAGCGGTGGATTTGAGCTGGTCTCATGACGCGCTTGCTGGGTTTGTAAAAAAGATCCAAAGTCATCCTGGCGTTCAAGGTGCGCTCATTGAGACATTGCGGCAGGTGCCTGAGGTGTCCGAGAAGGATGCAGAGTTTCAGCTTTATGGCGGCGGGTTTGTCTCAGAAGTTGATCGCAGTCGCTTCGCATGGGTTCATGAGACAGCGAGTGCGCCGGGGCAAACCGAGGTATTCGAAACGGCACGTCTCAACGAATTGTTGTTCACGTTTAAAGCAAGGCATTACCCTGATAGCTTAGATGCAGCGCAGGTCCAGCGATGGCGCGCTTTCTTGTCGGCTCGGTGGCAGCGGGACGCGCGGCTCAGTACCCTCTACCAGACCACCAAAGCTCGGTTTGCCGCGCAACCCGATTCTGTCTTGTTGCCTAAGCTGTTGCGTCGCCTGCAGGAGCAAGCGAGTCTCATATCGCTCACTCTTGATTAATGCTCAGGGGTGATTTGCACGCACTGTGCTTGGTTGAAAAAAGCGGTAAGCGCCTGCAGCAGATACTCAGGATCTTTTGCTCCAGCTAATTCTCGAATGGAGTGCATCCCAAAAGTCGGCACGCCAATATCGAGGGTTTTTACCCCGAGCTTGCTCGCGGTGATCGGTCCGATGGTGCTGCCGCACCCCATATCGGATCGTGTGACGAAAACCTGATGTGGGATGTCCTTCGCTTCGCACAGAGCCCTAAAATAACCGTGGGTGTCGCTATTGGTCGCGTAGCGCTGATTGGCGTTTACCTTGACCACGGGCCCTTTGTTTAGCTTCGGGCTGTGGCGTGGATCATGTTTGCCCGAAAAATTAGGATGCACGCCATGGGCATTATCTGTCGAAATTAACAAGGACCTGGCCATTATGCGGGTCTTTTCCTCGGGATTTGCTGTCAAACGGCTTAGTACGTCGACTAAAAAGGAGCCATCAGCGCCCGCAATTGAGCTGCTGCCGACCTCCTCATGATCGTTGAGTACAACTAAGGTGTTCGTTGCTGCATCGTTTTGAATCAAGGCCTCTATGGCGATAAAGCACGACAATAGGTTGTCTAAACGGGCGCTTGCAATAAACGCGTCGTCAAGGCCAATCAAAGCGGGCGGGTTGACGTCATAAAAACACATATCCCACGCGAGGATTTCGTCAATTTGGCTTTCTGGATAGGTTCTGAGTACTTCGTTTTTTAACAGGATATCGAATGGCTCAGTCGTTTGAGAAATGATCGGGGGTAAATCTGTTTGCGCGTTGATACTGCGCTGTGAGTTGGCTTCTCGATCAAGATGAATGGCGAGGCTTGGAATCACGGCAATAGCCTGCTCAAAATTGATCAAGCCATTTCGCAGTTGGCCATTTTTTAAGCGGTAAGTGACCTTGCCGGCGAGGCTAAGGTCTCGGTCGAACCAAGGGTTCATCAGAACGCCGCCGTACACCTCCACGCCGAGCTGCTGATAGTCTTGTTCAAGCGTTACTGGGTTGGGTTTCACTTTAAGGCAGGGGCTATCGGTATGGGCGCCGACCATCTTGAGTCCAGACTCCGTTAGGGTGCTTGGGTCCCAGCGGAAGGCTATGATCGAAGAATCGTTACGAACAACATAGTACTGGCCTGCTTGAAGGGTCCAGGCATCAGTTTCAGAAAGCGCCTGAAATCCCGCGACGTTAAGTTGTGCAATAACCTGCTGGGTTGCATGGTACGGTGTTGGGGAATTCTGAATAAATTGAAGTAAACGCGGATTTAAAGATTCAGTCATGAGCGGCATGTGCGGTTGAGTTAAGGTTATTGTAGCAGGCCCCACTCAAGTAGCTGAAGTCAGCGTGGGTGTCTTGCGACATTGAATAGTCGTGAAGTGCGTAATAAAATTAAGGGGCGCCGATTTGTAACCAACTTGCGGGCGCGTAACAAGTACCGCTAAGGGGCACGGCCCGCTGAACCTTGCGGGTTTTTTATTTTTGGAGACCCATTATGGGATTTACCACACAGCTTTTGCATTCGGATCGCCGTAATGGCGTCGAACACGGTAACTTGCTGAAGCCGATTCACCCCGGTGTAACCTACGGATACGAAGACGCGCATGATTTGGCGCGCGTTTTTCAGGGTAAGCAAAAGGGTTATACCTACGGTCGGCAGATTAATCCGACGGTCGAAGCGCTTGAACAAAAAGTGACCCAAATGGAGAATGGCTTGGCGACGATTGCCTTTGGCACAGGTATGGCGGCGATCGGCACGACCCTGTTTGCACTTTTACGGGCGGGTGATCATGTTATCGCCTCAAAATTCCTGTTTGGCAATACCGCGAGTTTATTCGAGTCGTTTGGCGCCCATGGCATCGAGATAACCTTTGTTGACGCAACGGGCGCTGATGCGGTTTCCGCGGCGGTTCAGCCCAATACCAAATTGGTTTTTGTTGAAACCATTGCCAATCCAAGAACGCAAGTTTCAGACCTGGTAGGGATTGGCGCTGTCTGCAAAGCGCAAGGCTTAATCTACGTTGTTGATAATACCCTCACGACGCCCTATCTATTCCAGCCGAAGTCGGTGGGCGCCTGCTTTGTCATCAATTCGCTCACCAAGTACATAGGTGGGCATGGCAATGCGCTTGGCGGCAGTGTGACGGAAATGGGTCAGTTCGATTGGACAACGTTTGCCAATATCCATGAAAACTATCGAGTTGGCACGCCGTCAATGTGGGGCTTGAACCAAATCAAGAAAAAAGGGCTGCGCGACTTTGGCGCAAGTCTTGCCGCAGACTCGGCGCATCGATTGTCGACCGGGGCCGACACGCTCGCGCTTCGTATGGCGCGAGCCTGCGATAATGCCTACGCCCTCGCAAAGTTTTTTCAAGGCCATGATTTAATCGACGCGGTTTATTACCCAGGGTTGCCGGATCATCCGCAGCACCAACGAGCGCTTGATCTGTTCGGTCGACCGGGTGCTATTTTGAGTATTGAGTTGCAACCAGAAATTGATTGTTTTAGGTTCTTGAATCAGTTGCAGACAGTGATCAAGGCCACTCATTTGGGTGATGTCAGAACCCTTGCAATACCGGTTGCCCATTCAATATTTTATGAAATTGGGCCCGATCGCCGCGCGGAAATGGACATCAAGGACAATCTGATCCGATTTTCTGTGGGCATTGAAGAGATTGAAGACTTGCTTGAAGACTTCGATCAAGCGCTGTCGTCACAAAGCTAAACAAAGATTATTAACTTGAGCGAAAAGGTGAAATTGTGCAGGCATTATTAGAAACCAACCTCCCCCTTCCCAACAAGCGAACCGGTAAGGTTCGGGACCTCTATGACGTCACGTTGCCGAATGGCGATGCAGGGCTTTTGATTATCGCTTCGGATCGAGTGAGTGTTTTCGACGTGGTCCTCGAAAACGGAATCCCCGGAAAGGGCGCGATGCTGACTAAGATTTCAAAGTTTTGGTTTGACTATTTCTCTGGGCGCTACCGTCACCATTTGGTGAGCACCAATATTCGGGATGTTAGTGGGTTGTCTGAGCAGGACTACCAGGTATTGGACGGCCGAATTATGATCTGCCGTAAGAATCAGGTGGTGCCGGTTGAGTGTATTGTTCGAGGGTATCTAACGGGCAGTGGTTACAAAGATTACCTTAGATCTGGGCAGGTTTGTGGTATCGCGCTACCGGCCGGGATGGTCAACAGCGATCGGATCGAGGCGCCAGTGTTTACGCCGAGTACCAAGGCGGAATCAGGACATGACGAAAACATCAGTTTTGAAGAGAGTTGTGATATAGCCGGGAAGGACCTCATGATGTCGATTCGAGATACCTCGATTGCTATCTATAACGAGGGTCGAGCCTATGCCGGTGAGCGTGGGATCTTGATCGCCGATACTAAATTTGAATTCGGGCTCGAGCCTGGGTCGTCTGATCCGGTGCTGATCGATGAGGTACTGACTCCGGATAGTTCACGGTTTTGGCCAGCCGATGCTTGGCTTCCGGGAGAAGAGCAAAATAGTTATGACAAGCAATTCGTCAGGAACTATACGGAAGGTTTGGTTGCCCAAGGGTTGTGGGATAAAGAAGCCCCTGGTCCGGCGCTGCCAAATGAGGTGATCGAGCAGACGCTGGCGCGATATGACCAGGCCTACCAAAAACTTCTGTCATAAGGGCAATCAGTCATGCCTGGTTAAAAGTTTCTGCTGTAATCAGGAGCTTTTAATCAGCAGCTTTTAATCAGCAGCTGCTGAAAGAACGTTTTTGCAGTCCGAAACACGCCTGCCTCAATAGCACACGCCCGTTCCACCGATGCCGCAATAGCCGTTCGGCACCTTCGCTAGATATTGCTGATGGTAATGTTCGGCGTAATAAAAGTGTTGACCAAAAGCAAGTTCGGTTGTGATCTCTGGATAGTTCGCAGCGCTCAGCTTAGCCTGAAAGGCGGTCGCGGTTCGCTGCGCTTGATCAAGGTCTGCTTGGCTTTGCAGGTAGAGACAGGATCGGTATTGGGTGCCAAGATCGTTTCCTTGCCGCATGCCTTGGGTTGGATCATGACTCTCCCAAAAGGTGGCGAGCAGCGACTCTAAAGACAGTTGACTCGGATCCCAAACGACTAAAACCACCTCGGTATGGCCAGTGCCGCCTGAGCAGACTTCCTCGTAGGTTGGATTTGGGGTGTGCCCGCCGGCGTAACCCGCGGCTGTGGTGTAAACGCCGTCCAGCTGCCAAAATTTTCGCTCAGCGCCCCAAAAACAGCCCATGCCTAACAAAAGCTGGTTGTAGTCATCGGGAAAGGGGCCGCTGAGAGGATTGCCGTTGACAAAGTGCTGGCTTTGCACGGGCATGGGGTCACGGCGTCCGGGTAAGGCCGTCGCGGCGCTGGGTAGAGAAATGGCCTTTGAGAATAATCCCATGATGTTGTGCTCCTGATAACATTTTTTGGCACCGAAGCCCTAAGTATAAGCGGTTTCGAATGATGTCGACAGCGTGTCGGGACCCGCTTAACTCCCGATTTGTTGTAGACTTTGGGGTCCAAGGGTGTGGCTAAGAAGAGGTCCAAACCGTGAATCCTGATTTTGATACGATCATTAATCGCCAAGGGACTTGGAGTTCCAAATGGGATAAATATCGAGAGCAAGACGTGCTCCCGATGTGGGTGGCCGATATGGATTTTGCGGCCCCGGATGAAGTGACGCAAGCGCTTCGTGCGCGGCTCGAGCACCCAATCTATGGATATACCGTTTTGCCTGACTCCTTAATTGGGGTCATTCAGGCCCGCCTATGCAACCGCTATGGTTGGTCTGTTGAACCCAGCGCACTTGAGCTTGTGCCAGGTGTTGTCCCAGCTATTAATCAGGTTATCCGCGGCGTGGTCAGTCCAGGTGGGGCAGTCGTGACCGCGGTTCCTGTATATCAACCTTTTTTAGAGGCCCCCGAATATATGGGGCGGCAATTGTTCACCCTTGAAATGACTGAGGCGACGCATTGGGACTTTCCGGTTGCTGAATTTCGAGCCTTGGCCGCCGCGCGGCCCGAGATTGAATTGTTGTTGTTGTGCCATCCCATGAATCCTGTTGGGCGGGTAATGCCGGCTGCGATTTTAAGGGAGATCCTAGAGATTTGTTTGGCGCACAATATTGTGATCTGTTCGGATGAAATTCATTGTGAGTTGTTGTTGGATGGACGGGTTCATACCCCAATGGCCGCCATAAGTGAGCTTGCCGCAGATCAAACGATTACCCTGCAGGCCGCCTCGAAAACGTTTAACTTAGCGGGTCTTGGCTGTGCAGTGGTGATCGCGCAAAATCCTGAGCTGATGGCGCAGTTTAAGGCGGGCGGCGCTGGGATTATGGCGCACGTCAATACATTGGGTTATGTCGCAACAGAAGCGGCGTGGTCCGAGTGCGATGCCTGGCATGAATCGCTGCTGCTTTACCTAGCCGCTAACCGCGATCTATTGGTTCAGCATGTCGCCGAAATGCCGGGTGTCAGCGTGGGGTTGACCGAGGCGACTTTCCTCGCCTGGTTGAACGTGACCGAGCTTGGCTTGACCGATCCGCAAGGCTTTTTTGAGTCAGCTGGGGTAGGTTTGTCGGCTGGCTCGCAATTTAAGGGAGATGGCTATATTCGGTTGAACTTCGGTTGCCCGCGTCGCGTACTGGAAGCAGGGCTAGATCGAATGCGAAAGGCTTGCGATACTCGAATGCGATAGTAATCATTCGAGGGTGATTTGAAACGAGTGGGCGTGGGAGAGCTAAGTCGGCACGCCTGAATCTACTTCATTAAAACTGGAACAGTTTGGAGACGGGTTATGGGAGAATTTTGTCGGGTTGAAAAAGAAGGTCGATTAACGATCGTGACGATCGAGCGTCCCGATGTCATGAATGCCCTGCATCCGCCGGGCAATTTCGAACTCGCGGGAGCCTTTGATGATTTTGCGTCGGACCCAGAGCAATGGGTTGCGATCATTACCGGCGCGGGTGATCGGGCCTTCAGTGCCGGTAACGATTTAAAGTATCAGGCCTCGGGCGGCAAAATGGGCGGGCCAAAATCTGGGTTCGCGGGTTTAACCGCACGGTTTGATAATTCGAAACCGGTGATTGCTGCCGTTAATGGGTTAGCCATGGGTGGGGGATTTGAAATTGCATTGGCTTGTGATTTGATTATTGCCGCCGAAAACGCGATCTTCGCCTTACCAGAGCCCAGAGTAGGTTTGGCCGCATTAGCCGGGGGAATCCATCGACTGCCGCGTGAAATAGGTATGAAACAAGCGATGAGTATGCTTTTAACCGGTCGCCGGGTACCTGCCGTGGAAGGCCAGCAGCTGGGATTTGTGAATGAGGTGGTGCCGCAAGGGCAAGCACTAACGGCTGCTAAGCAATGGGCCGCGCAAATTTTGGAATGCGCGCCGATTTCGGTTCGCGCCAGTAAGGAAGCCGCGATGCAAGGCATGGCGGCGGAATCGCTCGAGGCCGCGATCAAAGGTCGGTATGATCAGATCGCTGCGCTTTACGCAAGCGAGGATTTTATTGAAGGCCCTAGAGCCTTTTCGGAAAAACGCGCCCCCAATTGGAAAGGTCGGTAGCAACAGCAATCGCAACAAGAGATATGTCGACAATGAAAAAATGGTGTGCCCTCGGACTTGGCTTATGTCTGACGGCATATGTCTGATGGCTTAAATGAATGATGTGTTTGCCACTGCATCAAATAGGGGCGTATTGTGGTGGTGAATGCCACCTTAGGCATAACTGCACTGATTATCTTTGTTGTTGCGTATCTCACCGTCACTGGTGCGTTTTCGATCCATTTGCGGAAGTCGAAGTCGGTGATTTTAGCGGCGGATTTGATCTAGTCGATTAATACTTTTTTAGTGAATGGGGTTTAACAGGAGTCCTGTAATGAGTGACGCGTTAAAGATCGCGCTGGTAACAGTGTCAGATACTCGCACAGCAGAAAACGATACCTCCGGCGATTATCTTGCTGATGCGTTGAGCAGCGTGGGGCATGAGCTGGTTGATCGCGCCATTGTGATTGATGATTGTTATCTATTGCGCGCAAAAGTTTCGAGTCATATCGCAGACCCATTGGTTCAGGTTGTGCTTATGACCGGCGGGACCGGTTTTACGGGTCGGGATTCGACGCCTGAAGCCATCGGCCCCCTGCTCGATACGCGGATTGATGGCTTTGGTGAGCTGTTTCGGCAGTTGTCTTTTGCCGAGATAGGCACCTCAACGGTTCAGTCTCGGGCCCTGGGCGGACTTGCAAACAATACTTTGATCTTTTGCGTGCCGGGTTCAACCGGTGCGTGTAGAACCGCTTGGGACGGCATTTTGGTTTCCCAGTTAGACAGCACGCATCGACCTTGCAATTTTGCAGAGTTGATCCTTAGAGGCCATCACTGACACAGAGGCAAGTTGGCATGACGTTAATGTCAGTAGAAAACGCGCTCCAGCGGTTGTTGTCGCAGGCAGTGCCTGTCACCGCATGTGAAACCATTGCATTGGATCAAGCGCTTGGCAGAATCTTAGGGGACGATATCATTGCAACGCGGGCTGTACCGCCGGCGAACAATAGCGCAATGGATGGTTTCGCGGTTCGCTCGACCGATGTCGTGGTTGGGCAGCCGTTATCGATTCATCAAATCATCCCAGCGGGAAGTCCTGGAGAGCCACTCAATGGCGGCAGCGCTGCGAGAATCTTTACCGGTGGCGAAATGCCCATTGGGGCGGATGCGGTCCTAATCCAAGAGGATGCTGAATTCGATGAAGTGCATCTCGTGCCAAAGGCGACGGTTAAAACTGGTGAGAATGTTCGTCCAAAAGGGCAGGATATTCAGGAAGGCGCCCAAGTGCTGGCTTGCGGGCAACGATTGGGACCAGCTGATCTAAGTCTTTTGGCCAGTCTTGGAAAGGACAACGCACTGGTCTATCGAAAGCTTACAGTTGCTATTTTATCCACCGGTGATGAACTGGTTCAGCCGCCGGAAGCTCTGAAACCCGGTCAGATCTACAACTCTAATCGCTACGCGCTCGCTGCACTGTTGACGCAGATGGGGATTGCCGTAGTGGATATGGGCATTGTTTCCGATGACCTGGATGCAACGCTTGTTGCGCTGGCGCGCGCCGCGGAGCAAGCGGATGTCATCATCTGCTCGGGCGGCGTCTCGGTCGGTGATCGAGACTTTGTTAAAGAAGCCGTAACCCAATTGGGTGCCCTAGATGTCTGGAAATTAGCGATAAAACCAGGTAAACCAATGGCTTATGGTCATGTGCAGAACAAACCCTTTTTCGGACTGCCCGGCAATCCGGTTTCAACTTTTGTAACCTTCGAGGTGCTCGCGCGGCCCTACCTTGTGCGGCTGCAAGGTCAGCTTGAGACAGAGTCGGTTGCCTGGCCTGGCCAAGCGGCGTTTGAGTTCAAGGCCGGCGCACGTCAGGAGTATCTTCGCGTGCGCGCGGTGCCGAATGGGTCATCGGTGCAGTTAATTGCGTTTAAAGCGCAGGGCTCTGGGGTGATGTCGAGCCTTTCTTGGGCCAATGCCTTGGCGGTTGTGGCGCCAAATCAATGGGTCCGGGTGGGGGACACTTTGCCTTATCTTTTGATGAACGGACTATAACCGGAGCGGTGTCATGGGATTATTAATCATCAGTATTGTGTTTGGCGGTCTGCTGGGATGTTTGATTTGGTTGGGCGTTGGTGACCGGCTTCCAATTCGAAGGCCAGACAAGTGGTCTACTGCGATGAACCTGCTGATCTACGCTGGGGCTTCGATGTTCGTCATCTACACCGGCATCTTCTTTTGGGTTTGATGGTATGAAACTTTCAGTCGATATTGATGCGATCAAAGGCTTTATGGATGCCGATGAAGGGCTTGCCCTGTATGAATCGGCGCGCTCGGTTGCGGCATTGGGACCGTGCCTAGAAATCGGCAGTTATTGTGGCAAATCGACTGTCTATTTGGGCGCTGGGTGTCAGGAGAGTCAGAACAGTCTGTTCGCCATTGATCACCATCGCGGCTCCGAAGAGCATCAGGTGGGTGAGGCTTACCATGACGCCGAACTCTACGACGCGGAAGCCGGGTTGTTTGATTCTTTTGCGGTGTTTCGTTCGAATATATTGGCAGCTCAGCTTGAGGATACGGTGATTCCTATCGTTGCGGCCTCAAAAGTTGTGGGTCGGGATTGGAAGATGCCCTTGGGCCTGGTGTTCATCGATGGCGGTCATAGTAGCCAGGCCGCCACAATCGACTATGAGGTTTGGTCGCCTTGGGTTGTTCCGGGCGGGCTTTTGGTGATTCATGATATCTTTCCAGATCCCAAAGACGGCGGCAGGCCGCCATTTGAAATCTATCAAGCGGCCTTGGCTTCGGGAAAATTTGAGCTGTTAAGAATGGTGAAGACGCTTGGAATTCTGAGGCGAAAGGTCAAGCAGTAGCCGTCAAATCGGCGTCCCTGATCTTGTGATGGGCGGATATTTTGGCAGTGTTAGAAGACTTTGCCCGTAAAAATCAGCACCATCTCGGTAGTGCAACATCCTGACTCAAATAAGAGCCTGCCGCGTTTTAAGGCTCTCTTCTACGGGTTTAAGTGTTGGCAGTCTGGTTTAAAGACTGTAAAAATAGCCGATGGCCGGCGGTGCGTTTTGACAAAACATCGGCTGCGAGCAACACCGCTCCGGCTGTCCAAGTGGTCCGCTCTTCTGGCCAAATGGCTTGGTCCGGGAACACATATCCCGTCCAGTAGGCACCGACGTCATCTCGGAACTGATGAATCCAGCTAAACACAGTGCTGGCTCGAGCGGTATCGCCGGCAACGGCTAATGCCATGACCAGCTCGCAAGTCTCGGCCACCGTCACCCAAGGTTGGTCGTTGACACAACGGCACCCCAGTTGATCGACGACAAATTCATCCCAGCGCTGATCAATATGTGCGAGCGCCGCGGATCCAGTCAGGACGCCGGTCAGGACGGGGTAAAACCAATCCATGGAGTACCGTGCTTTGCTTTCCCAGGTTCGGTCAAACGCTTCAGGGTGAACAGTCAGCGCGGTTTTAAGGTTTTGTCTCGTTTGTTTGAGCATCGCGCTCGGCGCGTGGAGGGTATCCGCAATTGCAATGGCGCATCCAAGACTATGGAAAATGGAGCTACATCCCGTAACGAGAGCATCTTCTTGAACACCGGTTTCGGAATCAATGGCCCAATAGATCTCGCCATAGGTGCCTTGCAAGCTAACCACCAATTGCATTGCCCTTGCCACCATGGGCCAGTAGGTGGTGAGGACGGTTTTGTCATCTGTCACCAGATAAAGGTGCCAGATGCCGGTTGCGATGTAGGCCACGAAATTTGATTCGACTCGACTGGTGTCTTTGGGCTTACCCTGTTCATAAGTGACAAACCAACCGCCATTAGCAAGCTGCTGCTCGGCAAGGAAATTGTAGGCGCTTTTTGCCGCATCAATTCGACCGCTGGTTGCCAAACCCATTGCAGCTTCGATGTGGTCCCAAGGGTCTGCGCTGCCGCCAACAAACCAGGCGATGCAGCCATCTAGGCTTTGAACTGAGGCAATGTAGGCTGCGGTTTCATCGAGCATTTTCGCAAGCGTCGGGTCTTTTTGTAAGGGCGCGTGGTTCATCTTAATCGCTCTGGCTCGGGCGGTTTAACGCTGTCGCAACGTAGTACATGACAATAGATTTTCCCAGGATAGGGTTCAAGATGCGATCCAGGGTACGCGAGATCCAAGGCTTTTTCATAAGATCCCAAACTAAAAATCGATGATAGGTTGTGACCACCGGGTGTTGTGGGTCGGCGCGCCACAACAAGCATTTAAGCCACCAATAAGGAACATGTAAGGCATGCGCTTTATGAGATCGATAGCGTTTGAAACCTAATTGCTCGATGTTTCGATGCAAGGTGCTTGCTGAAAAAATTCTAATGTGCCCGCCTTCCATCGCGTGGTAGGCATCGCTCAGCTTCCAGCAAACCCACTCGGGGAAGGCGGCGGGCACGCTCACTGCAAACACGCCTCCGGGCCGGATCACTCGCTTGATTTCCTGCAAGAACGCTTGGTAGTCATGAATGTGTTCAAGCACTTCAGAGCAGACGACCTTATCAAATTGCTGGTCTTTGAACGGCAGTTGATTGCCAGAGCCTTGCGTGAAACAAACTCTAGGTGATTCAGTGGTGCTCAGATCTTCAAAGTCCGACAGTCTTTCAGTCGCGGTCTTTAAGTCTGTATGCGATAAATCGAGACCCACGGCGGTAATCTTCTGACTGAGACCAAAGGAAATCGTGTGGCGACCCTCGCCACTGCCTAAGTCCAGCAAAAGATCCTCTGGGTTTAGATCGAGGAAGTTGGCGTTAATGGTTTCAAGAGACATGAGGCGATCCGTTGACGGTTTGATACAGTGCTAGAAATTCTGCGGCAGCTCGCGACCATTGAAACTGCTGCTCAATCCGCCTGCGGCCGATGCTCGCGAGTCGTTCAAGTTCATCGGGGCGGTTTAAAAGATCAAGGATTGCCGTAGCAAGGCCCTGACTATCCTTAGGTTCAACTAAAACCCCGCAATTGCCAACAACTTCGGGGAGCGCACCACCTCGGGTTGAAATAACGGGTACGCCGCAGGCCATGGCTTCGCCTGCGGGGAAGCCAAATCCCTCATAAACCGACGGAACAATAGCGATCGTTGCGCGCGCATAAAGCGCGACCATTGCTTCATCGGAAATGTCGACGTGGAATTCGATCCGATCTCGAAGATTCAAGGCATCGATGAGGGCTTCGGTTTCTCCGCCTGGCTTCAGTTTTCCGAGTAAACATAGGGTGACGTCGGGAACAACCTTTGCGACTTCAGCGAGTGCCTTGAGCAGGTACTGAACGCCTTTGAGCGGTGCATCCGCACTGGCGGTTGTCATCAGTCGATGTGGTGCCCGAGTGATCTCCGGCATGGGCTTGAATCGGTTTAGGTCGATGCCGTTGTGCACGACATGGATGCGTTGGGCATCCACATCAAACGCATCGGCAATATCTTTTCTAGCCGCGTCCGACACGCTAACGAGATGCGTCAGCTTGCGAATCACTTTGGTTTGCATTGAAAGGAACGAGTGCCAGCGTTTGATTAATAATCGCATGCCCCAATCGGTGGTTTCGGAGAGTGCAATCTCTAAATCTCGGGTGATAGGGTGATGAACCGTTGTGATCACGGGGTAGCCTTTTTCTTGGAGTGCAAGAACGCCGTAACACAAGCTCTGATTGTCGTGAACGATGTCGTATTGAGGTTGATGTTGATCAAAATAGCGAATGAGTCTGCGGCCGAAGGTATAAGGCTCTGGGAAGCCTCCAAACACGGTATCAACATACTCGATCAAATCGGTTACCGATCGTAAGTAACCCCACTTAAAAGCCCGGATATGATCGGGGGTGGCATAGAGGTCAAGGCTCGGAAGCTTGATCAGTTTAATTCGAGGGTCCAGATCAGGATAGGGCGGGCCCGAAATGACATCGACTTGGTGACCGGCGGCGATGAGTGCTAGGCCTAGGTGACGAAGATAAATGCCCTGACCGCCGCTGTAAGGATTGCTGCGATAACCCAGCAGACAAATTTTCATATTTCGCGCAATCCCGCTTGGACGCGGTGCATGCCGTTATCTGAGTCTACCGTAGACTTTTGGGGGCAATAACAGCTCACACAGCGTTAAGAAATTCCGCGCAATAGTATAAATTTTGAGCCTAAAATGCGACCAGCAGGCTAAGTGGAGCGGTTTTATTTCGAAAATATGGGGAGGTAATTGAATTTTTTTCGTGATTTAGTACTATAACCATGAATTTTAATCATTTGGTAAGCATGCTTGAGCTGAGGCATTTAAAAACGTTAAAGGCGCTTCGAGAAATGGGTAGTTTGGTTGAAGCTGCAGAGGTGCTGCACTTAACGCAATCCGCCTTATCACATCAAATTAAAGATCTTGAGGATCGGCTAAACTGTACGCTCTTTATTCGGAAGACTAAGCCGCCTAGGTTCACGAGCGCCGGTCGCCGGTTACTGGCGCTTGCAGACCTGGTAGCGCCCGAATTTAAAGCTGCTGAGCGAGATATCGCGAGATTAACGCAGGGTGAGGCCGGTCGGCTGCACATTTGCATTGAGTGCCATTCTTGTTTTCAGTGGCTGGTGCCCTGTATCGAAGCCTACCGTTTGAATTGGCCTGAAGTGGAATTGGATTTGATCGGCGGATTTAGTTTTACGCCGTTGCCGGCTTTAGCGCGAGGGGATCTTGACCTCGTGATTACCTCGGATCCGATTGACCTACCCGATATTCACTACGAGCCCTTGTTCGAATACGAAGCGATGTTGGCTGTGTCGAATCGGCACGCGTTGAGCCAGAAGACCGTTATCAACCCACTGGATTTGGCGGATCAAACCCTCATCACCTATCCCGTTGATCGAGACCGATTGGATATTTTTACCCAGTTTCTCGACCCGGCCGGGGTCGACCCGGCTGAGATTCGAAATGCCGAACTGACGCCAATGATAGTGCAATTGGTCGCAAGCGGTCGGGGCGTCACGTGTCTTCCAAATTGGGCTTTGACAGAGTATTTGGCAAACGAGTTACTAACCGCGAAGCGACTGTCGGAAAACGGCCTTTGGGGACGACTTTATGCCGCCGTCCGTCGCGAGCAACTCGAGGATCCGTTTATGCAAGAGTTCTTGAGCACAGCGATATCAACCTGTTTTAATCATCTGGCTGGCATCAAAAGAATTGAGGGCCCCTAAGGCTCTGAGCCCTGCGACTTATCCTAATTTAATGAATCGCAAAGCAGTGCGGTTGCCAACATTACACGGACCTCGTTGGTGTAATGCCCTATCAGAGTTTTGCAGGTCTGTGGCGGGCATTAAAAAGCCCCAAAATGCCAAGGCACTTCGGGGCTCTGTCTTAACGTGTGGGAGCGGACTCCGAGTTAATTTAACTCGGAGGCGCCCCTCATAGACTGACTATTGATGGGATCACCTCCTTTGCGGTCAGGGGATTAAAAGGCGCGCTGGAGGTTCCCCCTGGTTAGAACGTCTGCGCTTCAAAGTTCGAGTAAAAATGTAATTCCAATCAAGCCCGGAGTCAAAGGGTTTTGTCATTTTTGCGTCTTATGGGACAAGCGCGTGGGCGATCCAGTCGTTTTCGGTGTGCTCAAACACAGTGCGCTCGTGGGGTAAATCGTTCTGAGACAGATCCAGGCGTTCAATTTGATCCAGCTGAACTAATAGCCCAATGGCGGCATCGCTCGGTTTTAGGTCCGCTGGCGCAACGCGTTGTGACAAAGCCTCAAATTGCTCGAGGAAATCGGCTCGAGAGGTCATTCGACTGCTTTGCGGCGAGGTCCTGTCGTAGAAATAGTCCAAAAGCTTGGCGCGCAGGGGGCGCTTATGCCAATTGTCTTGAATCGTCTCGCTAGCGAGGCCTTCCGCGATTCCGCTCAGGCGATATTGGATTTGGAGACTGGGGTACCAAAGAAGTGCCTGACAGCGCGGTTGTTTCAATAGCTGTTGCCATTTAGGGCTGCTGGTATTGACAAATAACGTGATGCCTGCGTCAGCAATATGACGCAAAACCAGCGTGCGGACCTGAGGTGAGCCGGCGGCATCCACCGTCGCAAAAAAACAGATGTTGGCGTTTGGATCCTGTTGGGCATTGGCGGCAGTCTGGTCAGCTTGCAGCTGCTCGATAATGTGCATCAGCTATCTAGCCCCAAATCAAAATCGCCGGTTGCGATTTCTACGTCGCTCATCAATAAGGTTAGTCGAACCGATTGGTCCTTGCGATCAAAGGTTCCGCTGATTTGCTCATGCCATTCATAATCTGTCTGAACGACGCTCTGTAGTTTGAGTCGGGTCAAGCTTTTGCCTTCGTCTCGAACCAAACCATTGACGATCAGCTGGGCATGGCCATCAGTTCGATAGGTGAGGGCTAGTTTTGCGCCGCGATGCTCGCTCTGCAGGGTTGTTGGTGCCAAGCGCTTTTCTCCATTGAATTGCTATTTGTCTTGATGATTGCAACGCGCAAATCCGTTATCATGCGCGCCAAGTGCATGAATATACAGGGTGAGCAGGATGAGTCAAATTGGGCAAGCGAAAGCAAATGCTTCTGAAATCTTAGCCGGTTTGCGGAAGTTAGGACCCAATCGAGTGGTTGCTTTGTCGACCCATAAGAGCAAAGAATTGTTGGCTGAACTCGAGGCGAAAGCTGAGGCGCTCGTCGAGCAATTGGCGTCAGAGAGCTAGTCTCCGGCGTTTAGAGCGTGCAACGCAGGTGATCTGGGTATTAAATTGACGCACCTGGATTGACTAAGGACCGCAAAGTTAAAGCCGAAAGGAAATCAGTCATCATGGAATGCAAACGCGTGTCTGGTGCCCTGGGCGGGCTGATTACAGGGGTTGATCTCACGGCGCCTCTATCGGCTGCGGTGTTGAGCGATCTCAAACAAGCGCTTTTAGAGCACCAAGTTCTATTTTTCCGAAACCAAGCATTGTCGCCTGAGCAGCATATGGCGCTGGCCACTGCTTTCGGCGAGCCGCAGTATCATGAGGCTTATCCGCATGCCGCGGGGTTCCCTGCGATCACAATCCTTGAGAATGATCGAGAAAATCCTTCAAAAATTGAAGTGTGGCATACCGATATGACGTTTCGGGCTTGCCCGCCGTTGGGTTCTATCCTACACGGCCAGTCTATTCCCGAGCGGGGTGGCGACACCCTTTTCGCGAGCCTATCGGCGGCTTATGAGAGTTTGTCTCAGATCATGAAAGATCTGCTCGAGGATTTGGTTGCGATTCATGATTTCAGTTTCGGGTTTAAAGAGTCTTTGGCAGAGCCCGGTGGGCAGGATCGATTAGCACAGATGGTGATCGATAATCCGTCGGTTGAGCACCCCGTGGTGATTACCCACCCTGAAAGTGGCGTGCGCGGTTTATATGTTAATCCGCTTTTTACCGCTCGGATCAAAGGGCTCCAACAAACTGAAAGCGATGCGTTACTTAATTTTTTGTTTGCGCATATGATTCTGCCGGAGCACACCTGTCGATTTACTTGGGAAAAAGACTCGATTGCTTTTTGGGACAATCGAATCACCCAACACAAACCTGTTAATGATTATTGGCCACAGTCACGAAAAATGCAGCGCATTACCGTCGATCAGGGCCTTCGGCCGAGTCAGTGGTAAGCGCTAAAAGGGTCTCGATTGTGGACAGAGGCTGATCAACCATCAAATGATGCCCGGCGTCGTCGATCATTTTTATCTGATGGTTTGCAAGATGTTTGGTCGCGGTTGATAAATTTTTCTCACCAAGCGGGCTTGCCGAGTCAAAAAACACACTCTTGCGGCCAATCACTAAGCTGGTCTTAGTTTGAAGGCGAGCCATCATCTGGGATCCGGTGGGTAAGTCCGGCGCCGGTGTTATCTTGTTAAAGACTGCGCGATCAAACTTGAATACAAAACCTGCCTCTGATTCACGGAAAGAATGGTGGGCGATGTGCGCGATAATATGAGGGTGCCTTAAAGGCTGTCGCGGAGTTAGTCGAAAGCGTTTCATCGCAATCGGCCGTGTCGCATACACCCGGGCTGGACGGCTGCTCTGCCGTTCCGGTTTTGACGGTGTCTTGACGTCTTTCGAGCTGTCCAGCCTGATTGGCGAGCTAGACGGTATGACCGAATCTATCAAGATCAGCTGTTGTGCCCAATGAGGGTTTAGAAAACAAGCAACCCGAGCAAGGGTGCCGCCAAAACTGTGCGCAATGATGATCGGCGACGCATAACCTGCATGGTGTGTGACCGCCTTCATTTCTTCGGCGAATAAGCGGGATGAGTAGGTTGCTCTGTGCGGGCTATCGCCAGCGCCAGACAGGTCAATCGCGGAGACATCGAATCGATGATGCAATGCTGGACCAATGTGGTCCCACCACCGAGCGTGCGCGGCGTGACCATGAACCAGTAAGACCCCAGGCGCATTGGGCTTTGGCCAGCGCCGATACTGTATCGGAACGTCTTTGACCATCACCGAAAAAGATTCGGGCGTGTGGCTGAGTGCCTGTGTAAATTGTTCTGGCGTCATAGATGGCAGCGTTATCGCGTTGCGTTAGTATAGAGCATTCGAGCGGGCAAAAAGGGGCAAAGCGATCAAGAATCCTTGGACTAATCAAACTGCAATGATTGCGATCAGTATGGCATTTCTGTTGGGTCTTGTCGGCGCCCTCAGTCTTCGGTCGACGACGCCGATTCAGAACAAGATTACCGCTGTTGAGGCACCACAGATTAAGTGGCGAACCCCTGTGGCGTTTGGCACACACTTGCCGGCATTGGGCGACAATATTTTATATGTTTCAGAGCAACTGAGTCGTGCCTCAGGCGGGCGGGTGCTGCTGGATGTCTATGAGCCGGGCATGCTGGTCCCAGCCTTTAGTATTACCGAGAGCGTGAAGGCGGGGAAGTTAGAAGCTGGTTACACCTGGCTTGGCTATGATCAGGGCAGGATCCCGGCGACG